>CAYLZW010000202.1:0-11066 GCA_964388085.1 uncultured Myxococcales bacterium
CCGGCCGCAAGAAGAACCTCATCGTGCTCGGCAGCGGCAAGAAGGTGCAGCCGGAAGAGATCGAGCTCGTGTTCGAGGGCCAGCCGGCGTTCGCCGAGGTGTGCGTCGTCGGCGTGCAGGCGCGCGGGGCGCTCCAGGAGGGGCACGAGGAGGTGGCCTGCGCCGTGGTCCCTTCGGACGCATGGCGCGCGCGCTACAGCGACGAGGCCGAGCTGCGCCAGGTGATCGAGGACGAGGTGGGCCGCGTGGCCGCGGGCATCGCCGCCTTCAAGCGACCGACCTTCGTGCTCGTCACCCTGCGTCCGCTGCCCAGAACGGCGACGCGCAAGCTGAAGCGGCCCGTCGTGCACGCGCTCATCGAAGAGCACAGGAAGGGGGGAGAGCCATGAGCTACGCCGTCGCGCTGCTCGCGTTACTGAACATCGCCTTCGTGGGCCTCTTGCCCAGGATCTTCTTTCGACAGGATGGCCGCTACAACTTGAAGTGGTTCCTCACGGCCGCGCCCTTCATCGTGAACCCCATCTTCATCGGGCTCACCGCCTACGGCTCCCTCGAGCCCGTCGTCGTCGGCTTGCCCTATGAGCGCGTGCTGCGCGAGGCCGCGTCCGTTCCGTTCTTCGCGGCCTCCATCGCGCTCATCGCGTTCACCATCGGCGTCCACCGCGTGCCGCTCGCGCTCTGGCACCAGGACAACGACGCGCCGAAGAGCATCGTCACGCACGGCCCGTACGCGTGGGTGCGTCACCCGTTCTACACGTCGTTCTTGATCGCGCTCTTCGGCGTTGTCGTCGCGTGCCCACAGGTCGGCACCCTCGGCTGCTTCCTCTACGGTGTCGTCGTGCTCTCGCTGACCGCGCGTCGGGAGGAGCGCCGCTTGAGCGCTTCCGACTTCGGCGCCGAGTACCGCGAGTACATGAAGGAGGTCGGCCGCCTGCTGCCCTTCCTCGGGAAGGCGGCGTCGTGACCTCGGCGGACGTCTACCTGCACGACCTCACGTTCGCGCTCGGCCGGATCGAGAGCACGGTCGAGGTCGCCTGCGACGAGGGGCGCACGTTCTCGTCGGCCAAGCTGCTGCGCGGCGCCGGCTTCGATCGGCACTGGCGCTGTGACGACGACGAGAGCGTGCTCGGCCTCGCGCTGCGCGCCGTCGCTCCCATCCGCGGCTGCACCGAGGGAGCCGACGCCATCGTGTGGGCGACCTGCATCCCGGAGAACGCCAGCGTCGGCTCGCGACAGGAGTTTCACGAGAGCCGCGACGTCAAACCGCTCATGGACTACCCCGTGAGCCGGCTGCAGTCGGCCCTCGGGCTCTCGGGCGCCATCGCCATCGGCCTCGGGCAGCAGGCGTGTACCTCGATGCTCGGCTCTCTTCGCATCGCGCGCGGGCTCCTCGCCACCGAGCCCGACTTTCAGCGCGTGCTGTGCGTGACGTCGGACCGCTTCCCGAAGGGCGCCGTGTACGAGCAGGCCTTCAGCCTCATCTCCGACGGCGCGGCCGGCTGCGTCGTCTCGCGGCAGCCGCAGGGCTTCAAGCTGCTCGCCTGCCATCAGATCACGAACGGCGCCGCGGTGCAGGCCAGCGACGAGGAGACCGCCTCCGTCTACTTCAACTACACGCACCGCCTGGTGCAGGAGACGGTCGCGCGCGCGGGCCTCGAGCTGAAGGACGTCGACTGGGTGGTGCCGCAGAACATGAACAAGAAGGCGTGGCAGATCCTCGCGCGCCTGCTCGGCCTCTCCTTGGAGCGCGTGTACACGAGGCCGCTGCCCGAGATCGCGCACTGCATCAGCGGCGACAACATCATCAACCTGAAGGACCTCGACGACAGCGGCCGGATCGAGCCCGGCCAGCGGCTCCTCTGCGTCATGGCGGGGTATGGGCTCAACTGGCAGGCGGCGCTGCTCGAGAAGGTGGCGGCGTGAGCGCGGCCGGGGAGAGCGAGCTGCCGGGCGTCGTCGAGCGTCTCTGCCGCGTCTCGCGCGAGCACTACAAGGATCCCTACGCCGAGCTCGAGTGGCCCGCCCACGTCGATCGCGAGCAGTGGTTCACGAGCCCCGAGCTCATCTCGCTCTACGGCACGCCCGACTGGGCCGCGCTCGACGAGGCGCAGCAAAAGCGGCTCAGCTTCTTCGAGGCGGTGAGCTTCTACAGCCTGAACATCCACGGGGAGCGCATGCTCATGGAGGGGCTCGCGCGGCGCCTCTATCGCTCCGACACGAAGGCGTACTCGGCCTACCTGCACCACTTCCTCGACGAGGAGAACAAGCACATGGTGTGGTTTGGTCGCTTCTGTACGCAGTACGCGGACGGGCCCTACCTCGAGAAGAAGCTGTCGTTTCCGCGCGAGCACGCGCCCGGAGAAGAGGATCTGCTGTTCTTCACGAAGGTGCTCGTGTTCGAGGAGATCGTCGACGTCTACAACCGCCGTCAGGCCAAGGACGAGCGCCTCGTACCCATCGCCCGTGACATCAACCGGCTGCACCACTTCGACGAGACGCGCCACCTCGGCTTCGGTCGCCAGCTCGTCCGAGAGCTCTGGGGACGGCACGCGCGCGAGTGGCCCGACGACGTCAGGGCGCGGGTGCAGGACACCGTCGCGAGCTATGTCGCCGCCACCTGGCGCGAGTACTATTGCGTCGACGCCTATCGCGACGCCGGGCTCGTGGAGCCGTTTCAGGTGCGCGCACGTGCGCTCGAGCACGACGTCACGCGGGAGCATCGCCGGGAGGTCAGCGCCGGGCTCTCGCGCTTCTTGAACGACACGGGCATCGTCCCGGGGGAGGTGCCGGTATGACGGCAGCGCTGCGGCAACGACTGCGCGCCTTCGTGCTCGAGACCAGCGACAAGGCGGGCGTCGAGGTGCGGGACGACACGCCGCTGTTCGAGGACGGGCTGCTGCGGTCCATCCACGTCATGGATCTCATCCTCCTCGTCGAAGAGCTGAGCGGCCGGAGCGTCGACGTCGAGCACTTGCGGCCGGGCGCGTTCAAGGACATCGACACCATCGTGAGCGGGTTCTTCGGAGGGAGAGCATGAAGCCCTTCGGCGGCATGAAGGAGCATGGGCCCGGCCTCTGCTCCGTGAGCGGGCCGCTGCTGGCCCTCGACAAGCAGCTCGACGCGGTGTTCCTCTCGTGGGCCGACGCGCTCGGAGCGCCCGAGGTGCGCTTCCCCGGCTTCCTCGCCGTGAAGCACCTCGACCGGCTGCAGTACTTCGCGTCCTTTCCGCACCTGGCCACCTTCGCGGCGCCCTTGCCGCGCGATCCGGCCGTGCTCGCGCGCTTTGCCGCCGAGCACCGCGTGGACGACGACGGCGCCATGGCGCTGCCCGTCACAGCGCCGATCACGCACGTCGTCACGCCGGCGGCCTGCTACCACGCCTACGTGGAGCTCGAGGGGCGCGAGCTCGCCGAGCGCACGCTCTTGACGACGCGCGCGACCTGCTGCCGGCATGAGGACCACTACCTGGCCCTCGAGCGGCAGTGGACGTTCTCGATGCGCGAGATCGTCTGCGTCGGCACTCCCGCGGAGGTGGCGAGCTTCCTCGAGGAGGCGGCGGGGATGCTCACGCGCTTCAGCGAGCGGCTCGGGCTACCGGCCGCATGGCAGGGCGCGACGGACCCGTTCTTCAACCCGCGGAAGAACCCGAAGTACGTGTTCCAGAAGCTCGAGCCGGTCAAGCGTGAGCTCGTGCTCGAGGGGAGCGCGTCCGGCCAGCTGGCCATCGCGTCCACGAACGATCACCGCACGTACTTCGGAGAGGCGTTCGGGCTCACCCGCGACGGCGCGGCCCTCAGCTCGGGGTGCATCGCGTTCGGCCTCGAGCGCTGGCTGTCGGCGTTCCTGCACACCTTCGGAGGCGATCCCGCCGCCTGGCCCGACGTCGGGGAGGCCGCCCGTGGCTGAGGTGTTGCTGACCGGCGCCACCGGCTACCTCGCTGAGCGGGTGCTGTCCCGGCTGCTCGAAGCCAGCGACCTTGACGTCGTCGTGCTCGTCCGCGCCCAGGATGACGGCGAGCTGCGCGCCCGCTCGGCTCCGCTCTTGCGCCGTCTGCCGGCCGGCGCCGAGGAGCGCGTTCGCTTCGCGCGCGGCGACCTCGAGCACGACGACGGCCTCGCGGGCGTGGACCCGACGGGCCTGACGCACATCGTCCACGCCGCCGCGGTGACGCGCTTCAACGTCGAGAGGGAGCTCGCCGACAACGTCAACACGAACGGCAGCCGCCGCGTGTTCGAGCTCGCGCGCCGGGCGCCGAGGCTCGAGTCCCTGCTGCACGTGAGCACGCTGTACGCCTGCGGGCTCGCGAGCGGTGACGTCGTCGAGGAGCGGCACCTGCCGCGGCCGCGCTTCGGCAACCACTACGAGCGCTCCAAGTGGGAGAGCGAGGACCTGCTGTTCGAGAGCTACCGTGACCTGCCGTGGCGCATCGCGCGCGTGGCTACCGTCATCGCCGACGACGAGCACGGACAGGTGACGCAGCAGAACGCGTTTCACAACACGCTGAAGCTGTTCTTCTACGGGCTGCTCTCGCTGGTGCCCGGACGCGAGCACGCGCCGCTCTATTTCGTCACGGGCGACTTCTCGGCCGACGCCGTCACCGCGCTGGCGCTGCGCGCCTACGACGAGCAGAGGCCGCGGCACGAGGTCTTTCACGTGGCGCACCGGCGTGAGGAGACGCTCACCCTCGGCGAGCTCGTCGAGCGCGCCTACCAGCGCTTCCTGAAGGAGCCGGACTTCCTCGCGCAGAACGTCTTGAAGCCGTTGTTCGCCGACGAGGAGTCCTTCGAGCTGCTCGCGGGCGAGGCCGACGCCTTCGGCGGCAGCATCGTCAGCCAGGGGATGAGCAGCGTGCGGCCGTTCGCGCCGCAGCTCTTCCTCGACAAGCGCGTCCAGAACGAGCGCCTGCGCGCGCTGCTCGGCGAGGAGTATCGCGCACCCGATCCGCGCGCGCTCTGCGACGCCACCTGCGCGTGGCTCGTGAAGACGCGCTGGGGCAAGCGCGATGCATGACGCGTCCGGGCGCGAGCTGTCCGAGGTAGAGCTGCTCGGCGTTCCCGTGGCGCTCGCGTTCGAGGACGCGCCCGCGCGCGAGCTGAGCGACGGAGAGCGGCGAGAGCGCGAGCGGCTCCTCGGGCTGCCGCGCCTCGAGGGCTGGCTGCGCGGCCGCGCGGCCCTCAAGGCGCTGCTTCGCCGCCTCGGCCTCGCGGACGACACGTACCCGTTTCGCTTTCCACATCCGCGCGTGTCGCTCTCGCACGGCGGTCCCTGGGCGGTGGCGGCCGGCCTCCTGCGCGACGACGATCTCGCGCGCGTCGCCGGCGTCGGTGTCGACGTGGAGCCCGACCGTCCGCTCGCGGAGGAGCACGCGCGCTTCTTCTTGAGCGAGCGAGAGCGCGCCCTCGTCACGAGCAGCGACGAGCGCCTGCGCCTTTGGACGGTGAAGGAGGCGCTGTTCAAGGCCGACCCCGAGAACGAACGGACCGTGGTGGGCAGCTACGAGACCGCCGACCCGAGCGCGCGCGAGGGCGTGGCGTTCTCGCGCAGCGGGCGCGTGTTCGACTATGCGTCCCGCCGCGTCCCCTTCGGCTGGCTCACGCTCGCGCTGTGTTGGAAGGAGTGACGGCATGTCCCTCGACGAGAACCACCTGTTCCTGCTGAGCTACTACCGCACCAGCGAGATCTCGGGCGCGCTCTTCTTCGGCCGGCTCGCGAAGATGATGCGGCCCGGCCCCGTGCAGATGGACATGACCAAGCACTTCGCCGACGAGGCCGCGCACGCGCACTATTGGACCGACGCCATCCGTCGCCTCGGTCACGAGCCGCTCAAGCTGCGCGACAGCTACCAGGACCAGTACCACGAGGCCATCGGCCTGCCCGCGAACCTCATGGAGGTGCTCGCCATCACGCAGGTGTTCGAGAAGCGCGTCATCAACGCCTACGCGCGACACGAGCGCATCCCGGACCTCGATCCGGTCGTGAAGAGCACCATCGCGCGCATCATGGACGACGAGAAATGGCACATCGCCTGGATCAAAGAGGCGCTGCAGCGGATGGAGCCCGAGTACGGCAAGGACGAGATCGAGCGCACCGTCCGTCGCTACTGGGAGGCCGACAAGGCCGTGTACGAGAAGACCATGCAGGAACACGAGCAGCGCATCAGCGCGCTCCTCGGCGGGAGGGCCGAATGAGCACGAGCGGAGCGAAGGAGACGGGCACGAGCGCCGAGCGGGTGAAGGCGCGCATCGCCGAGGTGCTGCACATCCCGACGGAGCGCGTCACCGACGAGGTCGCGCTGAAGGACCTGGTGTCCGAGTCGTTCGTCCTCGTGGAGATGGCCATCGAGCTGCAGGAGGACTTCGGCGTGCGCTTCTCGCAAGAGGACCTCAAGCTCGTGCGCACCGTCCGCGATCTGGTCGCGCTCGTCGACAGCCGTAGGAGGCGCTGAGCCGTGATGTCCTGGAAGGGCCGGCTGCATGACGGGCTCGTTCGGGCGCGCGTCGTCGTGCTGGGGCTGACGGCGCTGGCAGCAGCCGCGGCGTCGCTCTACGGCCTCGGTATCCCCTTCGATATGTCCTTCCGGCCCTTGTTCGCGCACGACGAGGCGCTGTTACGAGAGACCGAGCGCTTCGAGGCCACCTTCGGCCAGGTGTCGGGCGCGTTCATCGGCGTCGTGCTCGAGCACGAGCGCACGCTCACGCGGCCCTTTCTCGAGGATCTCGGCGCGCTGACGGAGGCGGTGGAAGCGCTGCCGCACGTCGTCGATGTCATCAGCCTCACGCAGCCGCTCGCGCCGACCTGGGAGCGAACGCTCGAGGCCAAGGTGCACGTGCTCGATGGTGCGGAGGACCCGGTCGAGCGCATCCGTTCGCTCGAGCGCACGCACGAGCGCTACCTGCGGAACGTGCTCAGCGACGACGATCGGACGTCCGCGCTCTACGCCCGCCTCGACCTCCCGCTCGAGGACCTCGACGGCCGAACGCCCGTCATCCACGCCTTTCGCGACGTGGTGCAGCGCCTGGCGCCGCAGGGATCCACGACGCACCTCGTCGGCATCAGCGTGGTCGAGGAGGCCTACGCCCGCTTATTGACCAGCAGCGTCGTCGTCACTGTGGGGCTCACGAGCGCGGTCATCTGCCTGCTCTTGCTGCTCGTCTACGGCAGCGCGCGCGCCGTCATCATCGTCATGGCGGGCACCGCGATCGCCTCTCCGCTCACCCTCGCGGCCATGCGCGCGCAGGGTGACGCGCTCACGCTCGTGAACGGCATGGTGCCGGTGGTGGTGCTCGTCGTCGCCGTCGCTGACGCCATCCACATGCTCGACGCCTTCCTCGAGGAGCGCCGCGAGGGCAGGGCGCTGAGCCCGGCGCGCGCGGCCTTCGAGCGCATGTTCGTCCCCTGCCTGCTGACCTCGCTGACCACCGCCGCGGGCTTTTTGTCGCTGCTCTCCGCCGACCTCCCCGCCATCCGCGGCTTCGGCCTGCACGTGAGCGTCGGCGTCGCGCTCGCCTTCGTCTTGAACCAGGCGCTCGTGCCGCCGCTGCTCTCTTGGCTCGCGCCGCCCGACGGCCGAGGGCTCGGGGGGCGCTTGGACCGGCTCGCCGGCAGGCTGGCGCAGCGGGTCACGGCCGCTCCGCTGCAGGGCGTCGCGCTCACCGCCCTCGTCGTCGTGGGGCTGCTGGCCGCCATCCCCTGGCTGCGGGTCGATCAGCGCTTCAACGAGGACGTGCCCGCCGGTCATCCCCTCCGCACCGCGCAGGCGATGTTCGAGGAGAAATTCACCGGCGTGCTCGGCCCCGAGATCGTCGTCCGCCGCAAGGATGGGACGCCGCTCGTCACCGCCGTGGACCTCGCCGCCCTCGAGCGCTTCACGACCGCGATCGGCCGGCACGACGATGTCCGCTCGGTGCAGAGCGTGCTCGACCTGCTCGAGCGCGAGACCTTGCCGGAGGACCTCTGGGGCATGACGCTCGACCAGTTGCGCGCCCACGAGGAGCTGCGCTTCTTCACGGACAGCGTCGTCAGCGCCGATCTGCGCGAGCTCGCCGTCATCGTGCGCATCCGGGACGTGGGCACGAGCGCGTCGCTCAGCTTCGCACAGCAGCTCGAGGCGACGGCCGCGTCCACGCTCGGTCCGGCCTATGACGTCGCCGTGGTGGGCCAGTGGTGGCTCGCGCAGTCCGGCATGGCCTCGCTCCTCGACGACCTGCTCGCGAGCTTCTTGCTGAGCTGCGTCGTGGTGCTGCCCTTCCTCTGGTTCGCCGCGCGGCGAAGGCGCCTGTTCCTCCTCGGGGTCCTCGCGAACGTGCTGCCGGTGTTGTGCGCGCTCGGCATCATGGCGGCGCTCGGCATCTCGCTGCGCATCGGCACCGCGATGATCCTGGCGCTCGCGCTCGGCATCGCCGTCGACGACACGCTCCACCTCTTGGCGCGCCTCGAGAAGGAGCGGGGCGAGGGACGTTCGCCGCGGCAAGCGGTGCAACGCGCCCTCGCGAAGACCGGGCGCTCGCTGGTGCTGACCACCGTCGTGCTGGCGGCCGGCTTTCTCAGCATGACGACGAGCGAGCTGCTCGCGCTGCGCGACATGGGGCTGGTCGCGGCGCTGACCCTGTCGCTGGCGCTCCTGGTCGACGTGCTCGCGCTCCCGGGGCTCTATCTGCTGAGCACCCGCCGCGACGGAGGTGCGTCGGCATAGGGCACAGCGCACGGAGGCCGTGTCCCTTTGGGTGCGCCCGAGGCCGCGGCCTTGCGCTTGCGCCGGGCCTTTCGGACGACGGGCACACCGACCTGGGGGGAGTTGAGCCACAGCGCCATGAGCAGCGGCCGGCTGCTGACGCCGAACTTGCGGTAGATGTCCGTGACGCGCTGGTGCAGGGAGCGCCGTCCCATGCCGAGCTCGACGGCGATGTCTCCCTCGGCCTTGCCCGTCAGCAGGAGGCGCAGCACCACGCGCTCCTTCGGCGTCAGCGGCTCGGCGCAGTCGATGTACCCGGCCCAGCGCGCGAGGCAGCGGAGCAGCGGCATCAGGCCGCGCAGTCCCTCGAGCACGATCAGGCGGTCTCGCTCGCTGAACGACGGCGCGCCGAGCGGGCGATCGAACCACAGCAGCACCTCGAGGTCGCCGTCCATCGGATGCACGGCGACGACGCGGTCGGCGCTGCCGAACGCGGCCAGGCTCTCCTCGAAGCCGGCCGGGCGCCGCTCCGCGCTCGAGATGTCGGCGCGCAGCAGGGCGCGGGGGCGCCCCACGCCCGCGACCACGGCCTTCACGCCGGCGTCGCTCGCGTACCGGCCGAGCCGGATGCGGGCCTCGATGTCGTCGTCGAGCACGCGCCCGTCGGCGGCCATGGCGAGCGCGAACCCCGGCTTCCAACCCGCCACCGCGTGGCAGGATCGGTCGGCGACCTTCTGCCCTCGCGCGAGGAGCTGCGCGCCGCCGGCGCCGGCGCCGAGGAGCGCGCCGAGGCGCTGCACGGCGTGCCGCACGGCGCTCTCGGCGTCTCCGCGGGCGAAGCGCGCCACGTCCACCCACAGGTGTAGGAGGGAAGCCCACTCTTGGTCGCTCAGCGACCGCTCAAATCCGCCGTCGGCCACTCGGCCCCCTTGCCGGTGCTCAAAACACCAACCGGAAACGCTAGCGGGCGTGTGCAGAGGGTTCACCGCAACAAATGTTGCACCCCCCCCTCGCGGGCGCCGGCGGGCCGCAAAAGTCGCGCTGTGAGCGGCTGCGCGCGCGCTTGGCGGCGTCCCTCGCGCGTCGGATCAGGGGCGCGAGATCAGGAGATCAGTGGATCGAGTCAGGCGTCGCGAGCGCGAAGGGGGCGATCAAGGCCTCGAAGCGTTCGCCGGTCGGGCGGCTCATGAGGTACTCGCCCTCCATGAGCCCGCTCGGGGTGCGCAGGATCGCGCCCGACGTGTAGGTGAAGCTCTGCCCCTGGTTCAACGCGGGCTGGTAGCCGACGACACCGGGACCGCGCACGTGCTCCACGTCGCCGCGGGAGTCGGTGATCACCCAGTGGCGGGCGACGAGGGTGGCCGGCTCCTGTCCCTCGTTGGTGATGGTGACCGTGTATGAAAACGCCCAACGGTGCTCGTCCGGTGACGAGTGCTCAGGCAACCATTGCGCGTCCACGCGCACGCGGACGCCTTCGGTGACGGCTTCGGACACGGAAAACCTCTCCAACGGGCCCATTTGACGCCAAGTCGAGCGCCGTTGTCGAGCGCCGCGATCCGGCATCGCTGTCGAGCAGCAGCGCACCCGCCGAGCTTCGGGCTATCGTGGCGGCGTGCAGCGACCGGACAGCGTCGGCCCCTACGAAGTGTTGCAGCTGCTCGCGGCCGGCGGCATGGCCGAGGTCTACCTCGCCCGAAAGCCAGGACCGGGTGGGTTCGAGAAGCGCGTCGTGGTCAAGCGCATCGCCAAGCAACTGCTCGGCGATCGCGAGATCGAGACCATGTTCCTCGACGAAGCGCGCGTGCACGCTCGCCTCGATCACCCGAACATCGTGCAGATCCATGACTTTGGCGAGATCGAGGGCCAGCGCGACCAGGGCGCCTACTACATCGCCATGGAGTTCGTCGCCGGCGCAACCCTGCGCTGGGTGATCGACAACGCCAACGCCGTGCGCCGGCCGGTCCCCGTGCACCACGCCCTGCGCGTCACCTCCGACGTGCTCGCCGGTCTGCACTACGCGCACGAGCTGCGTGACGACGAGACCAACGATCCGCTGCACCTCGTCCACCGCGACATCTCGCCCGTGAACGTGCTGATCTCGCGCAGCGGGGCGGCCAAGATCTGCGACTTCGGCGTCGCCAAGAGCGAGCTGCAGCGGGTCTACACCCGCGTCGGCATCGTGAAGGGCAAGTTCCGCTACATGGCGCCGGAGCAGCTGAACGGCGTCCCGCTCGATCGCCGCGCCGACGTGTTCGCCGTCGGCGTCTGCCTCTGGGAGATGCTCGTCGGCCGCCGGCTGTTCGATCAGGTCACCGAGGAGGAGGCCATCGAGGCCATCCGCGCCGGCGACTACCCGCCGCCGAGCGCCTATCGGCCGGACCTGCCGCGCGCGGT
>CAYLZW010000203.1:0-10976 GCA_964388085.1 uncultured Myxococcales bacterium
GCCAGCGGGCGAAAGACCGAGCGAGGGGGGATCAACGCGAGTGGTCGGGGGGGTAGACTCGCGGCGTGAGCGACGAGCTTCGAGAGCGCCGGCGACAGGCGCTGAACGTGGTGCGGAACCTTGTGCACAGCGAGGTCGGCGCGATCGATCGTTCGCGCCTCGGCACCGCGCTCGTCTCCTACCTGCAGAGCGCCTGCGACGAAGACTTCGTCACCTTCCTGGTGCGCGAGCGGTTGCTCTCGGGCGACGCGGCGGTCGGCGTGCGGCAGCACACCGCCACCATCGATCCCCTGCCGGCCGCCGCCATCGGTGAGTCGCTGCGCACGCTCGGGGTGTTCGAGAGAGACGCCCTCGGCGCCGAGCCCGCGCCGCTCCCTGGCGCGCGCACCTTGCCGGACACGATCGGCCTCGACGCGCGCTCTATCGACGTCATCGGCCGCGCCAGCGCGCTCTTCGCCGGCGGCACGTTCGTCGAACAGCTCGGCTCGCTCTCGGACGACGTCACCGAGACCGCCACACACTTCGCCGCCGCGCCAAGGGAGCGCTACCAGTCGAAGCGCCTGCTCGGCCTCGGCGGCATGGGCGAGGTGTACGAGGTCTCCGACGTCGACCTGAACCGGCCGGTGGCGCTCAAGCGCATTCGCGCCGACCGTAACGATCCGACGATGCTCGCGCGCTTTCTACTCGAGGCGCAGGTGACGGCGCAGCTCGAACACCCGCACATCGTCCCCGTGCACGACTTCGGGCGCCTGCGCGACGGCGCGCCGTACTTCATCATGAAGCGGGTCGAGGGCACCACGCTGCGCGACGTCGTTCGTCAGCTCGCGGCGGGCGACGCCGACAGCGTGCGTCGCTACCCCGTGACGCGCCTCGCCATCATCTTCCTGCACGTGGTCGAGGCCGTCGCCTATGCGCACGCACGCGGAGTGCTGCATTGCGATCTAAAGCCCGAGAACATCCTGCTCGGTCGCCATGGCGAGGTGCTGGTGAGCGACTGGGGTATGGCCCAGCTCATCGGCGCCGGCGCCCCGGCGGGCGAGGACGAGACGCCGGTGTCGCTCTTGCCGGGGACACGGGCGGTGCCCTCGGGTGGCGGCACGCTGCTGTACATGGCGCCGGAGCAGGTGACGGGTCAGGCGCTCGACGAGCGCACCGACGTGTACGCGCTCGGCGCCGTGCTCTACGAGATGCTCACGCTAAAACCGCCGCACGACGCGCACGATCACGCCGAGCTGCTGGTGAAGATCTTCAGCGAGAGCATCCTGCCGCCGCGCGAGCGCGCTCGCGACCGGGAGGTCCCCGACGAGCTCGAGGCGATCTGCATGCGGGCCCTCGAGCCACGCGCGGCGGATCGCTTCGCGCGCGCCGACGACGTTCGCGACGCCGTTGAGGCCTACCTGACCGGCGCTCGTCGACGCGAGACCGCGCGGGAGCGCTTCCGGGAGGGCGAGGCGGCGCACGCGCGCTGGCGAGCGTTGGCCAGCGAACGCGCACAGCTCCTCGCCGAGCGGGACCGCCTCGCCGCCGACGTGAAGCCCTACGACGGCGAGGCGAAGAAGCGACCGCTGTGGGCGGCGGAGGAGCGCCTGTACGCGCTCGACATCGCGGTCGAAGAGGCGTTAGCGGAGGCGCTCGACGGCTGGTCACAGGCCGCCGGCATCGACTCCGGGTATGGCGCGGCGTCCGATCGCCTCGCCGACGTGCACAGAGATCTCTTCCTCGAGGCCGAGAGCGCGGGTGACCGACGACAGATGGTGTTTCACAAGCGGCAGGTGGAGCGCCATCACCGCGGGCGACACACCGGCGTGCTCTCGGGCCGCGGCAGCGTCAGCGTCCGGCCCGTCGGTGACGACGTGCTGCTCGAGCTCTGTCGGCTCGAGGAGAAAGGCAAGCGCATCGTGCGCGGCGAGCGGATCGTCGTCGACGCCCGCCACCTCGATGACCTGAGCCTGCCGATGGGCAGCTATCTGTTCACGCTGCGCGCGCCCGAGCGACAGGAGGTCTCTATCCCGCTCCTCGTGGGCAGGGGATCTCGCACGGAGCTCACGCCGAGGCTGCTGCCGAAGGCGCGGCTGCCGGAGGGTTTCCTCCACATCCCCGCCAGCGCGTTCGTCTACGGTGGCGACAGGGAGGCGCTCAACGCCGCGCCGCGCGAAGAGCGCGTGCTCGGCGATTTCCTCATGGCGCGCTTTCCCGTCACCTGCGCGGAGTACGCGGAGTTCTTGAACGACGTCGCCAAGGAGAGCCCGCACGTCGCCGAGCGCCATGTCCCGCGCACGAAGCCCGAGGGCGGCTTTTTGTGGTCGCCCGACGCCGCCGGACGCTACGCCGCCCCGCGCGTCGATGCTGACGGCAACCCCGGACATCCGCGCGCGCCGGTCATGGGCGTCAGTTGGGTGGACGCGCAAGCCTACGCGAGCTGGCGCTCGACGAGAGACGGGCATCCCTATCGCCTGCCGCGTGAAGACGAGTGGGAGAAGGCCGCCCGCGGCGCCGACGGACGCTTCTTTCCGTGGGGAAACGGCTTCGATCCGACCTTCTGTAAGATGGCGCTCAGCCGGCCGGGGCGACCGCAGCCGGAGCCCGTCGGGTCCTTTCCGGTCGACACCTCCGTGTATGGGATGCAGGACTGCGCCGGCGCCATTCGCGAGTGGTGCGCGGACTTCTACGACGACACGCAGGAGACGAGAGTGCTGCGCGGGGGCGCCTGGTATTTCAACCCCTCCTATTGTCGATTGTGCTTTCGACACGGCTACCTGCCTCACATTGTGTTCACGAACTTCGGCATCCGCCTCGCGATGAGCGTGACGCCGTGAGCCGAGGCGAGATGCGAGATCGGAGGAACGCGCACGTTCCGCCGGAAGTGCCGCGCCCGCGGCAGACGGGGATGCGCTGAGCCGACGATCTCACGCGGGCCCCCGCGCACGACCGAGAACGCCTGAACGCAGCCGCGGGTCAGGAAAGCATCCCAGCGCGCGCAGCGGTGACGTCTATCTGTGCGCGCCCGGTTTCGAGGCCGCGCTCGCCGAAGAGCTCGGTGTCGACGCCAAGCGCGCCGGCGACCATGCGGGCCTGATCATCACCGCGCCGCTTTCGACGGTTCGCGACGCCGCTTTCGCGCGACAGGTGCTGCCGCGCGCGGCGCTGCTCGATGCCGCTGGACCCTCGGAGCTCGCGGACGCGCTGCTCCGGCACCTCGGTGACGACGAGCAGGCGCTGTTGTCGGGTCGCGCCGTGCTGCACGTGTTCCCGCCGGACTTCTTGCGCCGCGGCTCGGCTCGACCGGAGCCGCACCCGCTCTCGTCCGCGGTCGATCGACTCGGCGAGCTCCTCACGCTGAAGATCGAAGGCCGGGCGAGGAAGCGCGGCATCGAGCCCGAGGCGCGCGCCGCCGTCCGGCTCGTACAGGTGCTCCTCGTCGACGGCTGGCGCGCGTGGTGCTGCGCGACTTCGCTGAGCGAGTCCGGCGGCGCTCTCTCCTCGTGGCCGGCGCTGTTTCCCGGGGGGCACGCTCCGGTGTTCGGGTACGAAGACGCTCCGTCGAGCGCGTACCGCAAGGTGGTGGAGGCGCTCAGCTGGATGGCCGCGCGGCCGGGCGAGGACGACGTGGTGCTCGATCTCGGCGCCGCCCCCGGCGGCTGGAGCTACGTCGCGCTCGCCAACGGGGCGCGCGTCATCGCGTACGACCGCGCGGATCTCGAGCCGCGCGTCGCGGCCAACCCGCTGCTCACGCACCTGCGACAGGACGCCTTCGCCGACCCGCCGCTCGACGAGGCCAGCTGGCTCTTCTGTGACGTCATCGCGGAGCCCGCGCGCACGCTCGCGTTGATCGAACGCGCGCTCGCTTGCGAGACGCTCGAGGCGCTCGTCGTCACCGTGAAGCTCAAGCCGCCCATCGCGCTGGCGCCGGTGACCGCCGCCCAGGGACTCCTCGCGGGCGCGGCGAGACACGGCTGGCTCGGCCGCGTGAAGCACCTCGTCCACAACAAGCACGAGGTCACGGTCATGGCGCGGCGTCGCCGTGAGTCGCCGGTTGCGCCCTGAGTCCGGCGATGCCAACGAGGTGCCATGCGCGAGGTCAATTTCGATGGGCTCGTCGGGCTCACCCACAACTACGGCGGCCTGAGCGCCGGCAACGTCGCCTCGATGACGCACGGCGGGAGCGAGTCGAGCCCGCGCGCCGCCGCACGCGAAGGTCTCGCGAAGATGCGCTTCGTGCGCGACCTCGGCGTCCTGCAGGCGGTGTTGCCGCCGCACCCGCGCCCGAGCTTGTCGTTCCTGCGCTCCATCGGCTTCGGCGGCAGCGACGAGGAGGTGCTCGCGGCGGCGGCGCGGGGAGACGGCCTGCTGCTCCGCCTGGCGTCGAGCGCCGCCGCCATGTGGACCGCGAACGCGGCGACGGTGGCGCCGAGCAGCGACACGCGGGACGGGCGTCTGCACATCGTGCCGGCGAACCTGCAGCAGATGCTTCATCGCGCGATCGAGGCGAGCACCACGACCAGCGTGCTGCGGGCCATCTTCGCGGACGACGCTCGCTTCTGCGTCCATGATCCCCTGCCGGGCGGCGGACAGCTCGCCGACGAGGGCGCGGCGAACCACACGCGCTTGTTCGTGCCCGGAGCCGGCGGTGACGTCGACGTAGCGGTGCACCTGTTCGCCTGGGGCCGGAGCGCGCTCGGCGAGGGGCAGGGGCCGAAGCGCTTTCCCGCGCGACAGACGGAAGAGGCCTCGCAAGCGCTCGCCCGCCTGCTCGAGGTCCCCGAGGAGCGGGCGCTCTTCCCGCGTCAGCATCCGAATGGCATCGACGCCGGCGCCTTCCACACCGACGTGCTGGCGGTCGGCAACGGCAACGTGCTGCTCGTGCACGAGCTCGCCTTCTTTGACCTCGACCGGCTCGTCGCGGACCTGCAGGCCCGCCTGGGCGACACGCTCCACGTCGTGATCGCGCGCGAGCGCGAGCTGCCGGTCGCCGACGCCGTGGCGGCGTATCCGTTCAACAGCCAACTGATCACGCTGCCGTCCGGCGACATGGTCATCATCGCGCCCGAGGACAGCCAGCGGACGGAACGCGCGCGCGCGTACCTCGATCGTGTCGTCGAGTCGGGCGTGGGCGTCAGCGCCGTGCACTACAAGGATCTGCGCCAGTCGATGAACAACGGCGGCGGACCGGCCTGCTTGCGCTTGCGTGTGGTGATGAGCGACGAGGAGCGGGCGGCCGTGCAGGCGCGGGTCTTCCTCGACGACGCGCTGCTCGCGGAGCTCGAGTCCTGGGTCGAGCGGCGCTATCGGGACCGTCTGCACGCGAAGGATCTCGCGGACGCCGCGCTCGCGCGCGAGGGCATGGAGGCGCTCGACGAGCTCACGCAGATCCTTCGCCTCGGCAGCGTCTACGACTTCCAGCGCGCGGGTGCCTGAAGGGCGCGCGATGGTCATCCTGCTGCACAAGCCCTACGGCTATCTGTCGCAGTTCACGCCGGACGGCTCCGCGAACCGACCCCTCGCCGAGCTCGGCCTGCCCCCGCGCGTCTACGCCGTCGGGAGGCTCGACGCCGACAGCGAGGGGATGCTCATCTTGTCGTCGCAGAAGGGCTTCGCCAGCGCGCTGCTCGACCCCGAGAAGGGACACCCACGCGAGTACTGGGCGCAGGTGGAGCGCGAGCCCGACGACGAGGCGCTGCGAACGCTCCAGCGTGGCGTCGTCATCCAGGGATACCGCACGCGCCCCTGCCGCGCGTGGCGCATCGACGAGCCAGCGCTGCCTGCGCGGGTGCCGCCCATCCGCTTTCGAAAGACGGTGCCGACCGCGTGGATCGCGCTCGAGCTCGTCGAGGGAAAGAACCGTCAGGTGCGGCGGATGACGGCGGCGGTGGGCTACCCGACCTTGCGCCTGATACGAGTCCGCGTGGGGCACCTGACGCTCGGTGATCTGGCGCCGGGGCAATGGCGCGAGCTGCGGGACGACGAGGTGCGCGCGCTGTTCGCCGGCACTTCGCCTTCGTGAGGGACGAGCATGGAGCCACCAAGACAGCGGCGCGCGTTGACGAGCCCGGGGCAAGCGCGGCGATCGCGTGGCGACGAGGAGCTGCGCGCGATCCTCGAGAGCGCGCTCGACGCCGCCGCGCGCGAGCCCATCGACCTGCTGACGCACAACTTCCACCCCTGGCCGGCGCGCATGCACCCGTGGCTGGCGCGTGTGCTCCTCGAGCGGCTCGCGCACGAAGGAGCGCGGCTGCTCGATCCGTTCGCGGGCAGCGGCACCACCCTCGTCGAGGCGCAGCGCCTCGGGCTGCCTGCCGTGGGGGTCGACCTGAACCCGCTCGCTCGTCGCGTCTCCGAGGTGAAGTGCCGGGTGACGACGGAGCAGGAGCGCACGAGGTTCCTGGGCGCGCTCGAGGGCGTCGTGGAAGCCAGCCACGCGCGCGTCAAGGAGCGCCGGCCCGCACGTGCGCCGCTGCCCGCCGGCGAAGCTCGTCGCTACGAAGGGCACGTGCTGCGTGAGCTCGCCGGTCTCTGGGAGGAGATTGGCCTGTTGCCGATGGGCGTCGAGCGCCGCGTGCTCGAGGTGTTGCTCTCCGCCATCGTGGTGAAGTTCTCGAAGCAGCGCGCCGACACCGCCAAGGACGAGGTGCAAAAGCGCATCGGCCGACACGTCCCCACCCGCTTCTTCGAGCGGAGAGGCATCGAGCTCGTCGAGCGCTGGGCGGTCTACGCCGGCGAGGTGCCGGAGGGCGCACCGCGCGTACGCCTCTACGAGGGAGACGCGCGCAGGCTGCGCGGGCTCCTCGGTGACGATCGCTTCAGCCTCGTGGTCACCTCGCCCCCGTACGGCGGCACCTATGATTACGTCGAGCACCACGCGCGGCGCTTTCCGTGGCTGGGGCTCGACGCACGCGCCCTCGAGCGCAAGGAGATCGGCGCCCGCAGGCGTTTGTCGAAGGCGGCCGACGACGCGGCCGCGCGCTGGCAGTCGGAGGTGCGTGCCTTCCTCTCGTCGCTGCGCTCGGTGATGCCCCCCGGCGGTGTCGCCGTGCTCGTGCTCGGTGATGCCGATGTGGGCGGACACCGCGTCGACGCCGAGGCGCAGATCGACAGCCTGGCCGCTCCCTGCGGCTTCGAGCTCCGGGCCGCGGCGTCGGAAGAGCACGCGGACTGGTCCGGGCGCAAGAAGCGTCGCGAGCACCTGCTGGCGCTCGTCTGTAGCGACAGCGCGCTCAAGTCCGACGCCGACGCGCCAGCACCTCGCGCACGGGCAGGGCGTTCCAGACGTCCGCCGCGCTGAGCCCGCCACGGCGAGCCTGGCCGATGCCGAGGTCGAGATAACACAGCTCCTCCGGCACCACCGCCTCGCTGCCGATGGCGATGGGGACGCCGAGCGACTTGGCGAGGCGACACATGTCTCCGTCGAGATCGAGGCGGTCGGGCTGTGCGTTGAGCTGCACGGCGACGCCGCGCGCCTTGGCTTCCCGCAGCACGCGCTCGAGATCCAAGGCCATGCCGTCGCTCTTGCCGAGGATGCGCCCGCGCGGGCGCGCCAGGATCATCGCGCGAGGGTGTGCGAGCGCGCGCACGATGCGCTCGGTCTGCGCGGCTCGCGGGAGCTCGAAATGTTGGCGCGCCGCGACGAGCACGATGTCGACCGCGGCGAGCGCGGCGTCGGGGACCGCGAGGCTGCCGTCCTCGAGGATCTCCGCCTCGACGCCGCTCAGCAGCCGGACCTTCGCGCCGGCGCGCAGCGCGTCGAGCGCCGCCAGCCGCTCGCGAAAGCGCTCCTCGTCGAAGCCGACCAGATCTTCGCTCGAGGGGAGCGCGATCACGAGGTAGCGCAGGCCGAGTCGGGTTGCCTCGTCGATGAGCAGCCCCACGCCGTCCGTGTCCAGCGGATCGGCGCCGACGTGCAGGTCGCCGCAGAGGTCCCTCGCTTCGAAGAGAGTCGGCAATCCCCCCTGCGCGGCCGCGCTGTCTTCGCCGCGCCCTTCGCGGAGCTCCGGCGGGATCCACGCGAGCGACAGCGCCGCGTAGACGTCTTCTTCGGTCGCGCCCGCGAGCCGTCGTCCCGCCGCGTCGAAGATGCCGAAGGTGTTCAGCTCGAGCCCGGCTTCCTTCGCCCGTCGCCGCAGCGTCTCGACGTGCGCCTTGCTGCCGGTGAGGTGCAGCAGCGCGGCGCCACGAGCCTCGGCTTTGACGACGTTGAGCTCTACGCGCAGCCCGGTCTTGAGTCGCACGGTGGCGCGCGTGCGGGAACGAGCGATGGTCTCCTTGACGTCAGGGTGGGCGAGCAGCTGCGCGACGGCGGCCAGCGGGTCGAGCGCGGTCGCGATGAGCTCCACCCCCGCCACCGTCGGGAGCTGTCGGCGGAGCTCCCCGGCGGCGGCGACCCGGCTCGCCTTCCCGCTCCCTTCGAGCCACGCCTTCAGCTCAACCGCGCGCGCGTGCGCGACATCGAGGCGAAAGCGCTTCACCTCGGCGGCGCGCTGCTCGAGCGCGTCGAGTATCACGCGTTCGCTCTTCTCTCCGAAGCCACGCACCTCGTGGATGCGGCCGGCGCGCGCGGCGGACTCGAGATCGTCGAGGGTGCGGAGGCCGAGCGCCTCCCGGAGCGCCAGCGCGCGCTTCGGATCGAGGCCCGGCACGCCCGAGAGCTCCCGCACGCCGCGCGGCAGGCGGCCCCGCAGCTCGAGCAGGCGCGGCGCGGTGCCGCTGCGCGCCAACTCGCGAGCGGTGCGGCCGATCTCGTCCCGCAGCACCGGCAGCTCGGCAGGAGTCTGCCCCTCCTCGAGCACGTCCGTGACGTCACGCTCGAGCTGTCGAACGTTCCGCGCGGCGAGCTTGTACGCGCGCACGTGGAAGGGGTTGCCGCCCTCGAGATCGAGCAGGTCGCCGATCTCATCGAGCAGCCTCGCGACCTCCACGTTCTTTTCTTGCGCGGTGCCGGGCACCGGGTTGGCGAAGCATGCACTGTGCCTCACGATCGAGACCCCCTGCGCGGAGGATCGCATGCAGCAGACGTCTCCCCCCGATTCGCCCCGGCCGAACACCCACCTCGCCATCGACGCAGAGCTGTGCGGCGTCGTCTCCGTCCTCGACGAGGGACGCGCGGAGGTGACGCTCACGCCCGGCGCGCGCATGGCGGCGGACGCGCGGGGCCTCGTGCATGGCGGCTTCCCCTTCGGCCTGCTCGATTACGCCGCCATGCTGGCCGTGAATGATCCTCTCGTGGTCCTGGCCTCGGCGGAGGTGCGTTTTCTGAAGCCTGTCGTCGTGGGCGACGTGCTCACGGCGGTCGCGGAGCTCGTCCGCGTGGAGGGCAAGCGGCGCTTCGTGAGGGGGCGGGTGTCGCGCGGGGACGACGTCGTGCTCGAGGGCGACTTCGTGTGCGCCGTGCCGGCCCGTCACGTACTCGACGGACGTTGAGTGCGCGCGTGGCAGCGCGCCACGCACGACGCTGCACGCTGGGGCGACGCGCCACGGCGGGAAACGCCGCGCGCTGGTGCGTGCCTTGCTCTCTCCCCCTCTGTCGGTTGTCAGGGCGCCGCGACCCGAAGAGCAGCGCACGCGAGCAGAGGAGGTGCCATGGCGGAGACGCCACCGGGGGACTCGCTGATCGTCGCCATCCTGCCGGTGCGGGGGACGGTGCTCTTCCCCAACACGATGATGCCGCTGAACGTGAGCCGGCAGATCTCTCTCGACGCGCTCGCTGCGAGCGGCGACGAACAAGCGACCATCGCCGTCGTCGGGCAACGCGATCCGGAGCAGGACGATCCGAAGATCGCGGACCTGCACGCGGTGGGCTGCCTCGCGCGCGTACAGCGACGCCTGGCGCTGCCGGGAGACCAAGGGCAGACGCTCATCGTCGCCGAGGGCATCCAGCGCATCCGCATCGTCGAGGCTGTCAGCGAGGAGCCGCACCTGACCGCGCGCGCCGAGCGACTCCATGACATCGCGCCGCAGCCGAAGGACGCGGAGTTCATCGCGCTCGGGCGGAACGTGCGAGACCTGTTCGGCGAGATCGTGCAGGCCTCCCCGACGCTGCCCGAGGAGCTCTTGGCGGTCATCTCCGCCATCGAAGACGAGGGCTACCTGAGCGATTGGGTGGCTTGGTCCATCCCGAGCTTGTCCCAGGGCGTGCGCCAGGAGCTGCTCGAGACCCTGGATGTGCGCGCGCGCATGAGCCACATCGTCGAGGAGCTCATCCAGGTGCGCGAGGACCAGCGCCTGCAAATGAAGATCCGCGACGAGGTGCAAGAGAAGGTCAGCGAGGATCAGCGACGCTTCCTGCTGCGAGAGCACCTGAAGGCCATCCGCAAGGAGCTCGGCGAGGGCGAGGACGGAGAAGAGGAGATCAGCGAGCTGCGGCGCACGCTCGAGGAGGCGGGGCTCCCCGAGCACGCGAAGCAGCAGGCCGATCGCGAGCTGCGACGCCTCGAGCGCATCCCGGCGGAGTCGCACGAGTACACGGTGGCGCGCAGCTACCTCGACTGGCTGGCGAACCTGCCGTGGTCGAAGCGCAGCGAGGCGCACATGGAGCTCGGGCGCGCGGCGGCCATCCTCGACGAGGATCACTACGGCCTCGAGAAGGTGAAGGAGCGCATCCTCGAGCATCTCGCGGTCTACGAGCTGAAGCGGGATCTCCGCGGCCCCATCCTCTGCTTCGTGGGGCCTCCGGGCGTCGGCAAGACCTCGCTCGGCCGCTCCATCGCGCGCGCCATGGATCGGGAGTTCGTGCGCCTCTCGCTCGGCGGCATGCACGACGAAGCGGAGATCCGCGGGCACCGGCGGACCTACGTCGGCGCGCTGCCCGGTCAGATCCTGCAGGGCATCCGGCGCGCCGGGACGCGCAACCCCGTCTTCATGCTCGACGAGGTCGACAAGGTCGGGCGCGACTTCCGCGGCGACCCGGCCGCGGCGCTCCTCGAGGTGCTCGAGCTGCCGTCATGCTCGCATCTGCCACCATCGTTGCGGTGAAGTAGTTGAGCAGT
>CAYLZW010000204.1:0-10949 GCA_964388085.1 uncultured Myxococcales bacterium
GCTCCTGCGCGACCGAGAGCACCGGTCGCTGCCTCGTCGACACGTTGAGCGTGTAGTTCTGATGGACGCCCACCGTCAGGCCGGCCTCGTTCGTCGCCGTCAGGCCCGGCGTCCAGCCGCCGCCGTGGTGCAGCGACACGTGCGCGAGGCCGCCTTTTGGGTGGTGCACGCAGAGCAGCGGATCCTCGTCGTCGGCGAAAGGCGGCAGGTCGAAGTTCCTGCCGTGTACGAGCGCGCCCGACGCTGTCATGCGCGGCAGCACGACGAGGGAGCTGCAGCCAAGCCGCGAGCCGGGGGCCTTCTGGCCGAGCGGCAGCGCGCCGAGCACGTTCACGGCGTCGTACACGGAGTGCGCGCGCACCAGGCGCTCCTGCATGCTGCCATCGACGTCACCGGGCAGCCGGCCGAGGGCCTCGGCCATCCCGCTGGCCCCTGCCTGGAAGGCCTCGCTCTGCCCGCGCGCGAGCGGCCGGGCCAAGAGGCGATCGATGAGGCGGGCGACGTTGCGCCACGCGCGCGGCGACAAATGCGGCAGGCGGCTGCGCGCCACGAGGTAGGGGAGCTCCAGCCAGAAGCGCGTCTGGCGCTCGGCCACGTCGGCGTCCTGGCGGAGGAGCTCACCGAGCTGCCGGCCGCGCTCGCGTGTGTCTCCCCGCAGGAACGCGATCCGCAGCCGACTCACGTCGAGCGGACGCTTGCGTGCGGAGGTCCCGTCGGCCATGGCATGGAGGTACGCCGCGAGAGGGCTCGGTTCAAGCGGCCGCTGCGGTGCGCGATGACAGAGGGTTCCAGTCATGCCGGGTCGACCCTGACGCATTCCAAGAGTGCGCGCCGCATCGGCGGATCATTGAGCACACGGTGCTCGACGCGGCCAACTTCAGCGTAGGGTGGGGGGTAAAGCCCCATGCAAGTACGCTTGCGTTGCGTGGTTTTCGCTAGCCAGGGACACTGCTTCCCGTCACTGCCGCTCGCGACCGAAGCCGGGAGAACGCATGCTGCCCGCCCGCTCCGTACCCCCCCCCTGCTCCTTGTCCTCCTCATGGCAGCGGCGGTGGGCGCCGCCGGCCCGGCTGACGCGCAGTGCACCGAGACAGGCAGCAGGTCGGCGGAGCGGGGATCTCGTCGTATGCGTCGTTTCCGACGTCGCTCCGGTACGCCAACCACAGCGCGTCCTACACCGTTCATGAAATCGGCCACAATATGGGCTTACAGCACGGTGGTATCGAAGGCGGGCGCGCGAAGGCCAACTATCGCAGCCTGATGAACTACATTGGCCAGAACAACCTGCCGTCCTTCTCGAGCGGTGCATCGTACAGCGTCGATCCGCGCGCCCTGAACGAGCTCGCCTCCATCGTGCCCTTTTCCGCTGGCGCCGACTACATGGAGTGGTTCAAGGACTATGCAGGTTTCCCCGTCGACACGACCAATCGGCGTGTGGACTGGAACCGCGATCGCAGCTTCACCTCGGGCACAACGAGAGGACGGCTGCTCGGCTTGACCACCTCGCACGACGGCACGAAACCGTCTCTGCTTTCGACGCAGGTCGCGGCAGAGGCTATCGACAACGAGGACAAGATTCAGGTCAGTTCCAGCCACTACCCGTGCAGCACCCCGGCCGTCGTGCGCTACGAGGTGGGCACGCAGAACCGCGCCTACATCATATGGCCCATTTGCGGCAATTGGAACATCCGCGAAATCCACATGGACTACGATGATGAGTGCCCGGTGACGTACAACTGGACCGCCCCCTGCGGCGGCAGCCACTGGTCCGCTCCGACCAGCGGAGGAACCGGGCGCGTCGGCACCACCGTGGCCGCGGAGGTAACCAACAGCGCTCCCCACACCGCCCCGTTCATTTACGTGGCGTCCATCGATCCCACGACGTCGAACCTCCGAATTTTGCGCGGTATTCCGGAACCATCCACCGGGGACCTCAAGCTGAACCACTTTTCGGTCCAGCACACCTTCTCCGGGCCAATCGACCGTGAACCGGACATCCGCGTGCACGGCGACTACCTCTACGCGGTGTGGCACCGCGCCGATGACGGCGACTACCTCTGGGGTAGCCGGATGTCCCTCACCACGGACGTCTGGGAGACCCCGGCGAGGCTGCGGGTCTCATCCAGCGGCGCGTATGTGACGTCGAAGGTTCCGCCCCGTCTGGATGAGGCGGCAAACAGTGGCCTCCTCTATCTGCTCCGCACGGACTCGTCGGACCGCCTCCGCTTCAACTACAGAAGCGGATCGTACTGGCCAGCGAGCGGCACGTTCAGCCTTCCGGGTGGCACCGATAGCCGCATCAAAACGACACGGCGGCCAGGCTTGGCATGGCTGCCTGACAACTTCTCGAACCCGACGGGACCGGGCCACTGGTTCATCGCGATGGCGACGTCCTCGAATAGCCGCCTCGTCGACCTCCGCGTGCGCCCGGGCGCGACCAACAAATTCGACTATGGTTACCTGCGCGGGCATTCGCTCAGGAACGACTCGGGGGTGAGCCTCTGGTACCGGCCGGGTAGCGACGACGCGAACCCGCTCATGGTCATCGCACCCACGGAGCTGAAGCCACCCTACGGCGTGCCGGGCTTGTCGTTTTTTGGTTATCCCGATGGTGTGGTACCCAAGCTTTTCCACGACAACAACGATCATGCATCCTTCGAGGAAGGCGTGTGCAAATGGATCCGCGGTCCCTCCTATGACTGCGACATCTCTGCAGGGCTTGCGATGCAGATGCAGCTTGAGCGAGAGGCGATCCTCGATGGAGCAGTGCCGGATTCAGCGGCTGAGCTCACGAGTTGCTCCATAGATGACCATCCCGCGGAGCAAGTCATCGATCGGAGTGCGGAGTCCGCTCAGCTTGACAACTGCGTCGACTGCGAGGGCTGGTGATGCGTGCCCACAGCTTCGTCGCCATCGCGCTGTTCCTCTCGGGCTGCCCTACGCCGGCCGGCGTAGGCGACGCGGCCTCCACCGATGTCAATACCATACCCGATGGGAGCGTCTCGGAGGAGCCTGGACCTGACGGTGCTGTCCTCGACGTGACGGATGGCCCCGCGCCAGACGTCGGTTCAGAGAATGGCATTGACGCGGGCCCCCCGGTGCTCTGGTGGGAGAGCATCGAGACCACCGGCGGCTGCGCGGAGGGGCCGTTGGACGGCGAGACTTTCGTCCAAGGGGTTGCCGCGGCAGCGCCAGCGATCGGCAGCGTCGCATGGCAAGAGCTCAAACCCTGCGGAGAGATGGCCGAGGATCCCTGGTACCAGGGATCCGACTCATCTTCCAATCGAGGTGACATCGCGGGAATCACGCTGCCCGGGAGCCCTCCAAGGCGCCTCGTTGTCGTGGCGAACCACATGGCCGCGGGACTAAGCCCCAACTCATTTAACGGCCTAGGTGTCTTTGACGTCGACACCGGAGATCGACTCTTTTGCGCAGAAGTGAACTGGGGGCGCCACTCGATTGGCTCCGTCATGACCACGAGCAACCCGCCGCGCGCGATCCATGTTTACGAGAAGCAAAACAGCGCCAGCGTGGACGCTCCCGTCGTTGGTCTTGGGATATTGGTGCTGGATCTCGAAACCGGGGAGATGCAGGACCATTACCTGCCGACGCCGGGGATCCCTTGGTATGCGGGCGGCGGCTTCGCCACTGTGACGACAAGGGGGCAGGTGGTGTTGCGATGGGAAGGGGGGATTGCCTCCATCGACCCCGAGACAGGCATCCCAACTTGGGCGTTTAGCTCCAGCAACGATGCAACGCCAGCTCGGGAGCGCTTCTGCGGCCTGTGGCCGGCGGAAGATGGCGCCGTGTACGCGTCCGCCTGCCCGTCCGTGTCTGACGGTGGGTACTTCCACATCGATGCGTGCGGCGACGTTACCTTCCTTCCAGGGCCACGCGCGGCGATCGCTCCCTATTGGAGACCACCGATGCTCCTGGAGGACGGCACGGCGACGCTGTTCGAAGGGGCCTTCGACCCAGTCCCATCGCTGCGGGTCGAGCGCACCGGAGGCACCTATATTGAGCCCCGTTGCTACCACGTGACAGCGCTCAGCGAGGGGCGCTTTGCTTGCACGTACCGCATTCAGAGGACACACCCGCCCTACTATGCCCCGTCGTATCTGAGTGTGTTCAATAGCGACGGTAGCAACCGCGTTGAGATCGCGCTCCCTCTAGAAGAGGAAGAGGGATACATCTTCGAATGGACCGTCGGCCCACCCGTGGCGTTGGCACCGAACCATCTCCTTCTGCAGGCGTACAAGAATGGCCGGACCCGTCATGTGGCTGTAATCAATATCGATGACGTGTCGATTGAGCAGCTCTTCACTCTGCAGCCTACGCCGCGCGACCTGGCATACTGGCACGACCAGGGCACGACGCCCATCGTGTTCGACAATGGCAAGATCGTATTCTCCTTCTTCGGCGAGCTCATCGTCTTCTCATCGGGGTTCGCGGGCCTTGAGAACTCGGGCTACCCCCGGGGGCCGAACCACGGTGGGAATCAGAACCGCGGGCCGATTGTCCCGTGAGGAGGTTTGGGTGTCGGCCCGCCGACGCTACATTATCAGCGCATGCGGCCGTCCACGCTGGGCGAGCCGGCCGTGAGCTCGTCGCTGCCGAGCGAACCCTCGACGTCGACCTCGGTGCCGTCTTCTGCGTCATCCTCGTCTGGCGCCATGCCGCCGAGCGCGGCGCCGACTACCGCGAGGGGGCCAGCGATCAAGGCGATGCCGAGGCCGGCGGTGAACGTGAGGCTGTCGGGCGCGGTCGGTGGCGAGCTCGGCGCGAGCGGCCACGGCACCAGGATGTCGCGTCCCTGTCCCTCGCTCTGCATGCCGAGCGCGAGGCCCGTGACGATGAACGCCAGGCCTCCGACCCCGACCAGCACGCCCGGTAGCGCACCGAGCGCGGCGCCCCAGGCGTCGGCGTCGTCGAACATCGCGCCGAGACAGCCGCCGGCGAGCGCCGCCAGGGGAGGCACGACGCCCACGGCGAGCGACGCTGGGCAGCCGAGGAACAGAGAGCAGGCCTGGCCGACGCTCTGGCCGAAGCTGTCGTCCTGGGACGTCACCAGTACGCATAGGCCGCAGACGCCGAAGAGCGCGCCGACCATGGCGTCCGCGGCGCCACACGCGGACGCTGAGCCGATGGCCGCGCCGAGCTGCGCTCCCGCGTCTGCCTCGTCGTCGGGTTCGGCCGCGCGCTCGTCCTCGTCGTTGCGGTTGTCCTCGACGTCGGGCGCGCTGCCGCTGTCTTCGGCGGGGACGGCGGGCGCTTCGTCTGGCGTCGTGGTCGGGTCCGCCGCAGGGATGGGGGGCGGTGCTTCGGTGGCCTCGTCGACGGGGACATCCTGCAGCGCCAGCGAGAAGGCAAGCACCACGGACAGGGCGGTGGCGGTCATCGTCGCTCCGCAAGGCACGCGAGAGGCGCGGCGTGGCGTCGCTCGTCACCCTCGCGCAGGCGGCGACCGACATGCCGGTGCCGATAGCTTACGCGTCCTCCGCTCCGGTGTTTGCCCAGACCGCTCAGGGTTTGTCCCCAGGACCGCCGCGGCGGCCTCTTGCCCGCCCCTGGCCTGCCCCATACGGTGAACGCATGGCCGACGAGCGACGCACCGCCGAGGACCTCATGAGCTGGCCGGCGCCGCTGCCCGAAGAGCTCAGCGAGCCTGCCGAGGAGCATCTGGCCTATCTGCTCCGCATCAGCGAGGTGCTGCGCCGTGCTCGACGACCCTCTGCTGACGACGCTGCTCGACGCGAAGAAGACGCTGGATGAAGCAGGCATCCCGTACGCCCTTGTCGGCGGGATGGCAGCGCTGCTCTACGGCTCCACGCGCACGACTCGGGACGCCGACTTCTCGGTACGGGGACGTCATCGCCTTCAAGATCGTCGGCGGACGGCCCCGTGATCTGCGCGACATCGAGGAGCTCGCGGAGCTGAACCCCGGCCTGCGCTGGGGCCGCGTCGTTGACATGCTCTCGCTCGTCGGCGTGAAGGCGTCGGATGAGGAGCTCATGCGCGCGGTCCGTGACGACGACCTCCGCTCCGCGTTGAAGGCGTTGGCGCGGGCGGTACGGGCGCCCTGATACACGAAGGGAGCGACCCCGACGCGGCCCCCGCTTCCCAAGGGCGCTCTCGCGCGCAAAGGGACCCCATGAGCCGA
This sequence comes from uncultured Myxococcales bacterium, assembly GCA_964388085.1. Lineage (GTDB taxonomy): Bacteria > Myxococcota > UBA727 > UBA727 > CAYLZW01 > CAYLZW01. Next base: position 6,161 of record CAYLZW010000204.1, read on the forward strand.
GCCGTACGCCTGAAAGCCCCCGCCGCCGTCGCCGTGAAGCCGCAAGCGCTCGCGCGGCGCTTTTTGACCTTCGTCGCCGAGCAGTTCCCCTTCGCGCTCCCCCTCGCGCGCGAGGCTTGGGCCGCGGCCGGTAGTGAAGCCGACAAGCCCGACGAGCTGCGCGCGCTCGGCGATCGCGTGCTCGCCGCCCTCGTCGCGCGCACGACGCCGGACGTGAGCGATCTCGACGAGACCACCCCCATGGTGGACGCGCGCGTGCGCTTCGCCGACGAGAGGTTGCGCCTCGAGGTGGCGGTGGAGGGCTTCTTCGAGCGGGAGGCGCTGCGGGCGAGCTTCACGGGCGACGAGAAGCGCTGGATGCTGAACGGCATCATCCTGACGCGCGCGGTCGACAACCGCATGAAGCACATCTTCCTCTCGGGCGAGCTCAAGTACGGAGAGCTCGGCTTCCAGGGCAAGGGCTTCCGCTCGACGGGGCAAGAGGCCATCTACGCCGCCGCCTTGCGCCTTCGTCGCGGACCCGAGCACCGACACGGCGGCACGTGGCGCGGTGACGTCGTGGCGCCGCTCATCCGGGACCTCGGCGTGTCGCTCGCCTTCAGTGACGACGTCGCCATGGCGCTGAACGCGCAGGCCGGCAAGGAAGGCGCGCCGCTGAACGGCAAGGACCTCCACCTCGGCTCGCCCGAGCACGGCGTCCTGTTCGCCGCCGCGCCGCTCACCATCGCGACCTGTACGGTGACCGGCGCCGGGCTCGCCATGAAGCTGCGCGGCGAGGACCGCGTCGGCGTCAGCTTCATCGGCGAAGGCGGCAGCTCGCTCGGCGAGTGGCACGAGGCGATCAACATCGCGGCGGCGCGCAAGCTGCCCGTGATCTATTGCCTGCAGAACAACCAGACGGCGCTGTCGACGCCCGTGCACGATCAGTCGGCCGTGCGTACCTTCGCCGACAAGGCGGTCGGCTACGGCGTCCCGCACGTCACCGTCGACGGCACGGACCCGGAGCAGCTCGCGGCCACCTTCGCCTGGGCCGCCGAGCGCGCGCGCCAAGGGCGTGGCCCGGTGCTCATCGAGGTCGTCGCCATGCGCATGTGCGGTCACGCGCACCACGACGACATGCTCTATCTCGGCGGCGATCCGCCGCTGTCCTTCGAGCTGCCGAAGGCGCCCGACAAGGGCTACGCCGACGCTGAGCGCTACCGCGCCTGGGCCGAGCGTGATCCGCTCTCGAGCTACGCGCGCAAGCTCACGGCCGAAGGCGTCGTCACGGCTGACGACGTGGAGCGCATGAAGGCCGACGCGCTGAGGCGCTGTGACGAGGCCATGCAGGACATCCTCGCGCGGCCGTGGCCAAAGGGGGAGCTCGCCGGCCAGGGCGTCACCAGCGACGGAAGCACGCTTTCCCATCCGGGCCCCGACGCGCCCTTGCCGCTCGTCAGTGTGAGCGAGCACAGCGCCGCGCCCGCCGACGGCAGCGATCCCGTCACAGAGCCCGCGCCGGAATTCTCGCCCAAGGGCACGACCTATCTCGAGGCGGTGGCGCGCGGCATCGACGACGCGCTGAAGGCGTACCCCGAGAGCTTCCTGTTCGGCGAGGACGTCGGCTGGCCCTACGGCAACGCGTTCCTGCTGCTGAAGCCTCTCGTCGACGAGCACAAGGAGCGCATCTGGAACGCGCCCATCGCGGAGGCCGGCATCATCGGCGCCTGCGTCGGCGCCGCCCTCGAAGGCATGCGGCCCATCGGCGAGATGCAGTTCAACGACTTCGTCAGCACCGGCTTCAACGAGCTCGTGAACAACGCGGCCAAGCTGCGCTACCGCACCGGCCAGAGCGTGCCCCTGGTGCTGCGCATGCCGTGGGGCGGCCTCCGTCGCGCGGGGCCCTATCACTCGCAGGACACCTCGCCGTGGTTCTACCGCAGCTTCGGCCTGCACATCGTCGCGCCCTCGACGCCACACGACGCGCGCGCGCTCATGATGACGGCGGTCATGAGCGAGGATCCCGTGCTCTATTACGAGCACATCGGCCTCTATCGCGATCCGAAGATCAAGCAGCTCCTGGGCGACGATCCGCCCGCGCCCATCCCGCTCGGCCAGGCGGCGTTCCGTCGGCTCGGCGACGATCTCTCGCTCATCAGCTACGGCGCCTACGTGCACAAAGCCTATCGCGCGGCCGAGCGCCTCTCGCAGGAGCACGGCGTCAGCTGCGACGTGCTCGACCTGCGCAGCCTCAGCCCGCTCGACTGGAGCGCCATTCAGAAGACCGTGCAGCGCACCGGCAAGGTGCTGCTCGTCGGTGAGGACAGCCGCACCGGCAGCATCCTCGAGTCCATCGCCGCGCGCATCAGCGAGGTGCTGTTCGACTGCCTCGACGCTCCCGTGCGCGTGCTCGGCGCCCTCGACGCGCCCGTGCCGTACGCGCCCTCGCTCGAGGACGCCTACCTCGTCAGCGACGCGCTCCTCTACGACACGGCGCGCGCGCTGGCGGAGTGGTGACGACGATGGTCCTGCCGCTGTCCGTCCTGAACGAGAGCGCCGAAGAGCGCGTGCGCGAGCTCAAGGGTCTGCCGAAGGATCACCTGCTCGTGCACGAGATCTACGCGTCGCTGCAGGGCGAAGGCACGCACACGGGCCTGCCCTGCGCGTTCGTGAGGACGACGGGATGTCATCTGCGCTGCCGCTATTGCGATACCCCACACGCCTTTCACGAGGGCAAAGAGCGCGCGCTCGACGACGTCGTCAGCGAGGTGAAGGCGCTCGGGCTGTCGCTCGTCCTCGTCACCGGCGGCGAGCCGCTCTTGCAGCCCGCCACGTTCTCGTTGCTGCGCCGCTTGTGTGACGAAGGCATGACGGTGTTGCTCGAGACCTCGGGCGCCGTCAGCACGGAGAAGGTCGACCCTCGCGTCCACGTCATTCTGGACGTGAAGACCCCCGGCTCCGGCGAGGTGGAGCGCAACGTCGCCGCCAACCTCGAGCGCCTGCGGCCGCACGACGAGGTGAAGCTCGTGCTCTGCAGCGACGAGGACTACGAGTTCGCCAAGGCGCTGGTGCTCGAGCAAAAGCTGCACGAACGCTGCGCGGTGCTGTTCTCGCCCGAGGCTGAGGGCATGGACAGAGCCGCGCTGGCGGATCGCATCGTCAAGGATCGCCTGCCGGTGCGCCTGCAGCTCCAACTGCACCGGATCTTGTGGGGCGAACAGCGCGGCGTGTGAGCCGCCACGACCCCTTTCCTCACGCAGCGTGTCATGCAAACGGAGGTGCGTTCGCCCCTCCGCGAGGCCGCTATTCGAGGCCGATTCCGAAGCCGATTCCGAGGGCACGCCCATGATCGTCCATCGCCTGCTCGACGCCTTCTTCCGCACCCTCGACGCCGTAGACGCCGTCCGTGATCGAGTCGACCGCGTGCTCGGCCGGGAGCCCGCGCCGGATCCGTGGGCGGTCGAGTGGCCCCCCGCCGACGTGGACGGGCGCGCCGCTCCTCAGAAGGGCGAGGAGGCGCAGGGCAGCGAAGAGGCGCCCGCCAACAACGGCGGAGCCGCGAAGTCCTCCCGGAAGCCGGCGGCCGCCAAGAGCGCGACGACGAGCGCGACGAACGGCGTCAGCAAGGAGCCGCCGGCGAAGAAGCCCGTCAAGAAGCCCGCGGTCGCCAAGAGCACGACCAAGGCGGCCAAGGCCGACGCGGCGGGCAAGAAGTCGCGCAAGGGCTCCGTCGACCGCTCGGGCAAGGACTTCGACTCGCCGCGCGCGAAGGCCATCTGGGAGTACGTGCGCGACAACCGGCTCGGCGTCGTCACCGAAGAGGCGATGCTCGACGGCAAGAAGGTGCTCGCGCGGGTCTTGTGGTCGCTCTCCGCCGCCGAGGCCGCGGGCTCCGAGCTCGGCCTCACGACGGCGGACGCGAGCGCGCTCCTGCACCTCGCCGCCCGCATGGAGGTGTACGCCACCAACATCGGCCGGGCCTGCCGGGACCACGACGAGCTCATCGAGGAGAGCGATCCGGACGGCCGCAGCAAGCGCTATCGTCTGACGGCCAAGGGCAAGGCGCTGGCCGTCGACATCCCGACGCAGAAGCCGTAGCGCAAGAGGAGCTTCACCATGGGCAACGAGAGAGCCGCTCGCTATCCGCTGCGCTTCCCGGTCGCCTACGACGACGGCGAGGGCTTCATGACCGGCCACGTCGTCGACGTCTCGGAGTCGGGGCTGTTCATCGAGACCACGATGCCGCTCAAGGAGGGGACGCGCGTGCGCATCACGCCGCTCCTGCCCGAGAAGGCCGGCCTGTTCGAGCTCGAGGCCGAGGTCGTGCGCGCCAAGGAGTACGACCCCGACGTGCTCATGGAGATGCCGCCGGGTATGGGCGTGCGCTTCGTCTCCGTCAGCGACGAAGAGAAGAAGAACCTGCTGCAGCTCTTCGCCGCCTCCGACGTCGCCAAGAAGCTCGCCCAGGGCGATTGACCCAGGCGGCTCCGTGCAGCAAGTGCGCGAACAGTCGTGGCCAGCCAGGCCGTGATGGCGTCGCGCCGACTCTCGCGCGACGCGCCCCATCGCCGGCACTCCGCCGCACGAGGACCGCCATGCGCGCCGATCGCTCCCGCTGCCTTCTCCTCCCTCGCTGTGTCTCGAGCGCGACGGGCGCGCTCGCCGTGCTGCTGCTGTCGTTCGCGGCCCGCTCGCAAGCGCCGGTGCCGCCCACCGCGCCGGTCGAGGCCGTCCCCGACGACGTCGCCGCCGCCGTCGAGGCCGCCAGGAAGCCCGACGCGGAGCGAAAGCAGGGGTTCAGCGCCACCGC
>CAYLZW010000205.1:0-10874 GCA_964388085.1 uncultured Myxococcales bacterium
CGGGGTTCTGCGAGAGGATGACGTCCGACTGCGCGGCGGCGATCTGCTCCATGAGAATGTAGAAGCGGCGCGGCAGCGGCCTCATGTGCTCGTGGAAGTAGAAGCCGTGCAGCGTATTGACGACGACAGGAGCCCCCGCCATGCGCGCGGCGAGCTGCCCGACGAGGCCCGGCTTCGGGTTGTGCGTGTGCACGATGTCGAAGCGCTCGCGCTTGATGGTGCGCTCGAGGTCCGAGAGCGCCACGAGGTCCGCGAAGGGCGTGAAGTTGCGCGTCATGGGCACCGCGATGTGCGGGATGCCGGCCTGCTCGAGGTGCGGAACGTCGGGGCCGGGGGCCGAGACGCCGGTGACGTCGAAGCCGTGCTCCTGCAGGTAGCGGAGCTGGTTCAGCAGCAGGTAGCGCAGCGAGAGGTCTACCGTGCAGATGTGGGCGACGCGGGTCATGATGCGCTACCAAACCGTCCGTGACGCTGTCGTCCGAGGAGCCCATGCCACCAGCCCCCACCAAGAACGTCTCCGCGCACGACGGCCCCGTCGTGGACACCGTCGGCGAATATACCATCGTCGCGTGCCGGGCCTGTGGCTACCGGCACGTCGCGCCGCTGCCAAGCGAGGCGGAGATCGCGGCCTGGTACCGCGAGCGACACTACGTCGATGGCGTCCGCGACCGCATCGACTACTACGAGCGGGATCGGGATTGGTGGCGGCTCGCGCACGGCGACGTCTTCTCCGAGGTCGGGCGCCATCAAGAGGGCGACGGCCGGCGGCTCATCGACGTCGGCTGCGGCACGGGGATCTTCCTCGAGGTCGGCCGGGAGCGCGGCTGGGACGTCGTGGGGTTCGAACCGAGCCAGACCGCGGCGGAGCATTGCCGCAAGAAGGGGCTGCGCATCATCGAGTCGCTCTTCTCGCTCGACGAGCTCGCCAAGATCGACCTGGAGAAGAGTGACCTCGTCAACCTCCGCAACGTGCTCGAGCACGTCACCGACCCAGGCGCGCTGCTCGCGTGTGCCCACGAGGTGCTCCGGCCGGGAGGGCTCGTCATCGCGAGCGTCCCGAACGATTACAATCCCCTCCAGCAAACGGTCCGCGAGGTCGCCGCGCTCCGCCCGTGGTGGCTGGCGCCGCCCCATCACCTGAATTACTTCGACTTCGACAGCCTCGAGCGCCTCGTCGAGCGTTGTGGCTTTCAGCCGGTCGGGCGCTTCTGCACCTTCCCGCTCGATATGTTCCTCTTGATGGGTGACATCTACGTCGACGACAGCGAGCTCGGCCGCAGCTGTCACCTCAAGCGCGTTCGGCTGGAGACGTCCCTGGAAGCCGCGGGTCGCGCAGAGACGCGCCGCGCCCTCTATCGATCGCTCGCGGCGGCGGGGCTCGGCCGAGAGGCCGTCGTCATCGCTCGCCGACCGAATTGACGGGTTGTTGCGGGGACGGCGCGTCAATCGACCTCCCCGCCCTTGGTCGAGGCCAGCGCACGGCACTCCTCATGGGTCATCGAAGGATGGATCGCGCTTTGGATGATGTCCGCGGCGCGATCCCGCTCGTTACAGAGCAGGTCCACGACGGAGAGGAAGGGCACGAACGCGCCATGGAGCTGCGCGTACCCGGGGTGCCGATAGCTGTGGTAGCGAAGCGCGACGCCCGCGGCCTCGAAGGCGCCGGGCTGCTCGTCGAGATAGTCGAAGGACCCCACGGGCGATAGGTACTCCGTGGCGCCGAGCTCTCGGCAGATGTCGACGAGGCGCTCGATCCGCCCCGCTCGCGAGCGCAGCGTGGACGAGCGCACGCGTGGGGTGCGCACTCCGAGCTGCTGCGCCAGGACGTCGATGAGCGCGCAATTGAGGTCGCAGAGCCGGGCATGGTTCGCGGCATAGACCTCAGCGAGCGCGCCGAGCGCGTCGTTGACGAATGGGGCGCGAGCGTAGGACTGCTGGATCGTCCGCTGGTGCGCCGTCGCCCACGGGCGGGCGTCGATCTCCACGTCCTTGATGAGCTGCCCGGCGCGCCCGCTCCTGCGCACCGGGACCGTAAGCCAGAGGGGGCCGGCGCTGCCCTTGATGCGGTTGCGCTGCTGCCATCCCTGGTGAGCGTAGGGGACGTCGTCGAGGAAGACGAACACGTCCACCTGCGAGAGGAGCGCGAAGTACCCGCTCCACGGCAGATACGTCGGCTGCATGATGGCGACGCGCACGTCGCTCAGCCCTCGCCGTGTCGAGCGCGTATCTCGGCCCACGCCTCCTCGAGGAGCGGCCGGTCCTCGTCGCGCCGAGAGGCGGCGCTGCGCGCGGACAGGTCCGGAGGTGGAATGTCGCGCTCCACGACCGTCCCGCCGTTCGTCTGCAGCGCGACTCCGATCGCGCGCCACTGCGCCCTTGGCGCTTTGCAGAGGCTCTCGTAATCGACGGTGAGCGTGCGCTCGACAGGCAGGCCTGCGAACGACTCCTCGATCCGGCGGCGCGTGAAGAACACCTGTCCCGCGATCTGCACAGGATACGGCTCACTTCGCAGCCAGCTCGTCTCTCGTGGCTCCAACGAGAACCACGCGCTCTTGTCGCCGAAATAGCGCACCCTCGAGCGCAGGATCGATTGCGCCACCTCCAGCGGGTCACGTCGACAGTGGATGAAAAGGGAGCGCGGGAAGGCCTCGGCGAGCTGCGCGATGTGGAAGCTGCAGGCCAGGTTCTTGAAGAGAAAGGGCCGCTGCCAGACGCTCTCCATCGCCGCGACGTGGCGGCGGAGCGCCGCCTTGTCGACGTCGCGCCAGCCGTCCGCGCCCGGCTCATGCCCCTCGACGTAGGGCAACCAACGTCGCCAGAAGTAGCCGAACTCGTGGGGTCCGGCGGGCCCGTCCGTGGCGCCCAGATCCGACTCGAGCGCGATCCCTGGCGCCGCGCCGTCGCGCTGGAAGGACGCGCTCAGCCGACAGCCAATGTAGGGGGCTCGCCAGAAGCGGGCGGTGAGGTTGCTGACGTAGCCGAGCTCGAAGCGCAGCAGCATCAATTGCGCGAGCAGCGTCGTGCCGGAGCGCGGCGCACCAACGATGAAGACCGTGGGCTGGCGCGGCACGTCAAACCCAGCGACGAGCTCACGCTCGGTCTCCTCGAGGGCTTCGTTGGTGAGCTGAAGGACCGACTCGAGCGCGGCGTCCTTCCGGTAGCGCGCCTCCCGCGTAGCGGGCTCGTTCGCGAGCGGCCCAGGTTCATCCGCGCGCTTCACGAGACCCTGTCGTCGAGGAGTAGGTCGACGGCCGCCTCCGCGTTGCGCTTCGCCGTGTCGAGGCTCGCTCCCGTCGCGATGACCGCCGCGAAGCGCGCGCCGGAGAAGTCGAGCGGAGGGATGGGCGCGCCGTCGGGAAGGTGCCAGAAGACGTCCTTCACGCCCGGTAGGCGTTTGGCCTGCTCTCGTCGCGCCGGATCGGGCCTCTGCCGAATGCGCCCCTCGTCGAGGGCGGTCAAGAAGCGGACGACGAGCGCGGGGCTCGACGGATAGCGCGGCACGCTGGCGAGCGGTCGCGGCGTGCCGAGCGCCTGCGCGATGGTGATGTCGATGAGATCGACCCCGGAGACGTGCAGCGCCACCTCGCGCATGTAGCCGCCCGGGATGCGGACGGCGATCTCGACGAGAGAGACGTCCTCTTCTGCGACGATGAGCTGCGGGTAGATGATGCCGTCCTCGAGCTCGATGGCGCTGACCGCGCGCGAGACCGCCCGGCGCAGCGCCGCCTCTTGCACGGCGCTGAGCTGCGCCGGGGCGTGGTGCGCGATCGCGATCCCGAAGTGCGGCGGCTCCGCCGTCACCCGCCGGCTGAGAGACAGGACCTCCACGCGCCCCGCCTCGACGACGGCGGTGACGTTCACCTCCGGGCCGGCGGCAAAGCCCTCGATGATGGCCCGCCCGTCGGGCGCGTGCGCGAGCGCGCCCTCGACGGCCCGCTCGAGCTGCGCGCGGGAGTCGATCCGCGACGCCCCGCGCTGGCCGGAGTTGACGGCTGGCTTTATCACCGCCGGCAGCCCGCGCTCCTCGACGAACGCGCGCGCGTCGGCCAGCTCGCGCACCTCCGCGAAGGGTGTGCTGGCCACGTCGTGCGCGGCGAACGCGCGCTTCATCTCGAGCTTGTCGGTCGCGAGCGTCGCGGTCCGCGCGCCGAAGCCGCGCAGCCCCAGCGCCTGGTTCACCGCGGCGACCGTGGGCACGGCGGTCTCCGAGCTCAGGGTCATGACGCCGTCGGCGCGCTCCTTCCGCGCGACCTCGATGGTGGCGGCGTGATCCGTCGTGCTGACCGCGTGGAAGGCGTGCACCAGCTTCGCGCCGGGCGCGTTTGGGTTCAGGTCGGTCGCCACCACGCGCAGGCCGTTCTCGAGCGCGCGCTCGAGGGCGGGCACCTGCTCGCGGCCGGCACCTACGACGAGGAGTGTCTTGTTCATGCGCCCTCCGGTCCGACTCGTCGGATGCGCTCGCCGTCGAAGCGCGCGGCGAAGGAGAAGCGGTCCTCCGTGGCGCAGAGGAGCACGTCCGCGCCGTAGCCGAGCGAGACCAGGTTCATGCCGCTGTCCGAGCCGAGGAAGTCGCGCGAGGGATCCTTGGAGTAGTGCGGGCTGAGCGTGCCGCGGACCCACGGGCTCGTCAGCCGCTCGAGGATCTTCGTGACGCCGATGCGGTCCTCGATGGCCGGCTGGTTGTTGCGCCCCGCCGCGAGCAGCGTGATGGAGCGGCCCTGTTCGCGCGCCAGCGCCTCGGCGGCCCGCGCGACGGCGGCCGCGTTCGTCACCGAGCCAATGAGCACGGGGTTCTCTTCGCCACCCGCGACGCGGATGCACTCCGTGCCGTTCGTCGACGTCAACGACACCCGCTTGCCGCTGAAGTCCTGCTCGAGGATCTCCGTCGGGCTGTTGTTGAAGTGAACGCCGGGCAGCTTCTTGCCGCCGCGCTCGGCCATCGTCACGTCACCGCACAGCTCATCGGCGCTCACCACCGGCACGACGTCCGTGGCGCCGTTCGCGAGGCACTGCAGGATGGTCGTGCTCGCGCGTAGGGCGTCGACCATCACCACCACGTCCCCGCGCCGCTTGGCGCGCAACGCCCCCGGCACGCCGAGCTCGAGGTAGGTGATGATGCGATGCGGAGCGTGGTCGCGCAGCGTGTCGGCGCGCAGGCCATGGCGCAGGGACGCGAGGCTCAACACGTCGCTGGTGGCGACGTTGCCAATGTTCGCCTCGGGCCCGAGCTGCTGCAATAGCCAGATCTGCTGCGAGCGCTTTGGCGCCTCCCAGATGACGTGCTCGGGATCGATGTGGCGAAACAGCTCATAGGCCAGCTCGCTGTTGATCTGGCCGCTCGCGTCGAAGATGCCCACCGTGCCCGACTCGCGCGACTCCATGATCACCTTCTCGGCGCCGGCGTCGAGATCGGCGCGGATCTCATCGACCCGATCCTTGTGCGAGAGCTGGACGTCCTCGTGCGGGAGCTTCTTTCCCACCTCCGAGAGGACGCGGAACCCCTGCTCTCGCGCGGCCTGGATGAGCGCGACCTTGCGCTTTCGATCGATGCGACCCTCGATGCCATTCGAGATCTCGACCGCGTCGAACCCGAGCTCGCGGAGCGCCGGGAAGAGCGCGCCTGTGCAATCGCGTTGCACGGCGGCTTCGATGAGCGTCCCGCCGGGACAGACGAGGATGCCGTGCTCGCGCAGGAGCTCGATCTTCTGCTTCAGGATCGCGCTCGGGTAGAAGGCCGACGATCCGTACGCGAGCTTCACGATGTCAATCTGCTCCGCCGCCGTGCTCGCGAGGTCCTGCGTGGCGTGCAGGCCGAGCCCGTTGTCGATGACCATCGTGAGGCCGGAGGACTTGTTTGTGCGCGAGCCCTCGGGCACGCCGAACACGCTGCGGAGCAGGTCAGTCATCGTTCCATCCTTCTGCTGTGCTCATGCCGCACCCTCGACGAGCACGCGGGCGAGCCGCTCGGCGCCCTTCCCGTCCACGGCGGCGAGGCCCTTCTCCGCCATCACGTGCCGTACCTCGGGGGGCTCCACCCGGGTGAGCGCCGCTCCGAGCAGCGCCTCGCTGAGCGCCGCGTGATCGCCGAGATTCAACGCCACGCCGCGCCGCTGCCAAGCCTCGGCGATGACGCGCTGGTTCTCGGCGACCGAGAGCGCGAGGAAGGGCGTCCCCTGGCTCGCGAGCTCATACGTCGCGGTGCCGCCCGTCGTCAGCGCCAGGTCCGCCGCCCTCATGAGCACCGCCACGCTGCGCGGCTCCTGGTGGAGCGTGAGGCGCCCTTCGGCGGCCAGAGCCTCGAGCCTCGCCAGGCTCGGGTTCAGGCGCGTCGACACCACGTCGAGGGCGACGTCGGGCAGGCGGGCTTGCAGCCAACGAGACACCTTCTCGCCGAGCCCGAGATCGTCACCGCCGCCGAAGAGCAGGAGCGCTCGCCGCAGCGGTCCGACGCTCACCCGCCCCGTGCACACGAACTCATCGCGCAAGACGGCGAAGCCCGGACTGGCGAGCAGCGTCGTGCGTTCGCTCAAGAGGCCGGCGTACGCGTCTTCCGGCAGCGCGGGGTTCAGGTTGACCACCCAGCTCCCGAGGAAGCGGTGCGCCCGCTGGTAGTCGATCTGCATCCAGGGCCGACCGAGCTCGACGAGGCGGGCCTGGTACTCCGCGTTCGCGCGGTAGTGATCGACGTGGAGCGCCGCGGGCTCCGCCCCCGCCGTGAGCCGCGCGAGCGCCGCCAGCTCGGCTTCGAGGGGAGCGTCCTCGTCGAGGAACGAGAGCGCGAGGTCTCCGGCGACCCGCGCCGCGAGCTGCCCGACGTCACCCCTGCACAGGATGTGGGCGCGAGCGCCGAGGGACTCACACGCGCGTGCGAGCGTCGCGCAGCGCTGCAGGTGCCCCACGCCTTTGCGCGCGGACGCGTCACAACAGAAGACCACGGCGCGCGACACCGTCACGCGAGCGCTCCGGTCTCCCGCAGGGCGCGCACCATGAGCTCCGCCCGCAGCCAATCGTCGGGCGTGTCGATGTCCTGCACGCGATAATGCGGGATGGGGAACGCCAGCGTGTCGGGCCCGAGGAACGGCTCGTTCGCGAGCGCGCGCCCAGGCAGCGCGCGGGCCACGTAGAGCTGCCCCGCGTCGTGGTAGACGCGCGGCAGGTCCTGTGAGCGGGTCGGGAGGTGCTCGGGGAAGAGCATCGCCGGGCTGCCGTCGCCCTGGAGCACGAAGCCGCGCTGCACCGGGTAGGCGAACTCGCTGACGACGAAGGCGCGCGGATGTGGGCTCGCGAGCAACGCCGCATACACCTCACGCACGAGGGGAGCGCTGAGCGTTGGAGCGGTGGGCAGGATGCTGGCGAGCACCTCGACGCGCGCGCCGCGCTCCTCGAACCAGTCCCGCGCGTGAAACAACACTGGCCGCATGCCGACGTGATCGTCGGCGAGCTTCGCCGGCCGTCGAAAGGGGACGAGCGCGCCGTGCGCCTCCGCCACGGCGGCGATCTCGTCGTCATCGGTGGAGACCACGACGGCGTCGAAGCAGCCGCTCGCCACGGCGGCGTCGATGGACCACGCGATGATGGGGCGCCCCGCGAACGGGCGGATGTTCTTGCGGGGAATGCGCTTGCTGCCCCCGCGCGCCGGGATGACCGCCAGCCTGCGGATGTTCTCGGGGGTCACGCGTGCGGATCGTCGTGGCGGTGGATGGGGCGAAGCCACAGCCCTTCCGGCCCCGTCACGGGCTCGAAGGTCTTCGCGTCGTAGACGCCGCGGCGGATGCGGCGCCGCTTCGCCAGCTCGGTCTCCGCCGGCCGCTTCACGCCGTCACCGAGCGCCTTCTCGAGGGTGCGGACCTGGCGCACCATGTCGTCGAATTCGGCGAACGTCATCGCGTAAGGGTGGTCGGGGCCCTTGTTCGCCCGATCCAGGGTGACGTGCTTCTCGATCCACGTGCCGCCGAGCGCGACGGTGGCCAGCGGCACCAGGCTCCCGGGGCTGTGGTCCGAGATGCCGACGGGCCGGCCGAAGCGCTCTTTGAGCGTCCCGACGACGCGCAAGTTCATCTCCTCGTACGTCGGCGGATAGTTGCTGACGCAGTGGAGCAACGCGATCTCCGGGCAGCCGGCACCTTCGAGCACGTCGATCGCCTGCGCGACCTCCTCGAGGTGACTGGCGCCCGTCGAGAGGACCACCGGCTTTCGGGTAGCGCCCACCTTCTCGAGCAAAGGGAGGAAGGTGATGTCGCCCGACGCGATCTTGTACCGCGTGACGCCCACCGTCTCGAGCAGGTCCACGGCCTCGAGGTAGAACGGCGCCGACATGAATTCGACGCCGAGCTCATTGGCGTAGCGCAGCAGCTCGGCGTGCCACGCGTCCGGGAGCTCGAGGTTCGAGAACGCGCCCCAGACAGGGTTCTCCACCCACTGCCCGTCCTTCTCCACGCGAGGGGCCACCAATCGGTCCTTGCGGAGCGTCTGGAACTTCACGATGTCGGCGCCGGCGTCCTTCGCGGCGCGGATGTACTCCTTCGCCAGCGAGAGGTCGCCGTCGTAGTTCGAGCCGATCTCGGCGATGATCTGCACGTGCTCGCTCATGTCATCCTTCTCTCAGCCAGTTGGCGACCGCCTCGACCGTCCGATCGACGTCCTCGTCGCGCATCGCGGGGAACAAAGGCAAGCTCAAGCACCCAGCGTAGTACGCCTCGGCGCCGGGGAGACCGCCCTCGGGCAGCCAGGCGCGTCCGCGGTAATCAGGCTGCCAATGGACGGGAATGTAATGCACCTGTGGATAGATACCGGACGAGCGGAGCGAATCGTACAGCGATCGCCGGCGCGCCGCGATGTCGCGCGCCGCGTCGCCTTCGCGCGGCAGGACACGCACGACGTAGAGGTGGTAGCTGCTCGTCGCGCCGGCGCGCTGCGCGAGGGGCGCGATACGCCCCGTGAAGCGCGAGTCGGCCAGCGCCGCGTCATAGCGGCCCGCGAGCTCGCGCCTCCTTGTGACGAAGCGCTCGAGCTTCGCGATCTGCGTGAGGCCGAGCGCGCAATTCAGATCCGGCAGGCGGTAGTTGAACCCGAGCGAGCTCTGCTCGTAGTACCAGGGGCCGACGAAGGGATCGTCCGCCGGCCGCGTCAGCTCCTCCGCGCGCTTGTGGATCCCGTGTGTGCGCAGGTCCATGACGCGCGCGTGCACCTCGTCGCTGGCCGACAGCACCGCGCCGCCCTCCGCGGTCGTGATGTGCTTCACCGGGTGGAAGCTCAGGATGGTCGCGTCCGCGAAGGCGCCGTCCCCGACGCGGTGCTTCTTGCCCGCCACGTCGTACGTGGCGCCGAGCGAGTGCGCGGCGTCGTGCAGCACCTTTGCCCCTCGCGCACGCGCTCGCGCCGCGATGCGATCGAGCTCCACGGGCTGGCCGGAGAGATCGACGGGGACGACGAGCGAGGGCGTCCGCCCCTGTCGGCCGAGCTCGTCGAGCGCGCGAGACAAGGTCTCGGGCGTCATCAGGCCCGTCGTCGGCTCCACGTCGGCGAAGGCCACCTCGGCGCCCGCGTAGCGCAGGGCGTTGGCGCTCGCGACGAAGGTGACGGGGCTCGTGATACCGAGGTCGCCCGCTCGCACGCCAAGCGCCAGCGTCGCGAGGTGCAGCGCCGCGGTGCCGTTCGAGACGGCGGCAGCGTGCGGAGATCCGGTGGCGCGGCAGAGCGCCTCCTCGAACGCCGCCACCCGCGGGCCCTGCGTGAGGAAGTCCTCGCGCAGGCACGCGACGACCGCCTCGACGTCGTCGTCCTCGATCCACTGGCGGCCGTAGGGGAGCGGCGCCGCGGCCTTGCCGTCGTTCATGCCTCGGGCTCCTGCCAGCCGTAGCCGGCGTCGACGTGCTGCTTGATGAGGGCGCGCAGCTGCTCGACCGTCAGCCACTCGGTGTTGGTGCCGCTGTTGTAGGCGAAGCCCGCGGCGCAGCGCTTGCCGTTCTTCGCCTTGGCGTACTCGTCCACGTCCCAAAGCGGCATGCTCGGACAGATCACGTAATGGCGCCGGAACTCGAGCGTGCCGAGCGCGTCCGTCGAGGTGATCATCTCCTCATGGATCTTCTCCCCCGGCCGCACGCCCACGATCTCGGTCCGACACCCGGGCGCGACCGCCTCCGCCACGTCGAGGATGCGATAGCTCGGGATCTTCGGCACGTAGATCTCACCGCCTGACATGTCCTCGATCGCCTGCAGCACGAGGTCGACGCCCTCGGCGAGGGTGATGTTGAAGCGCGTCATCTCCGGGCTGGTGATGGGCAGCACCCCCTCCGCGCACTTCTTCATGAAGAAGGGGATGACGCTGCCGCGGCTGCCCATGACGTTGCCGTAGCGCACCACGGAGAGCTTCAGATCGCGGCTCCCCCTGAAATGGTTCGCCGCGACGAAGAGCTTGTCGGAGCAGAGCTTCGTAGCGCCGTAGAGGTTGATCGGCGCCGCGGCCTTGTCGGTGCTGAGGGCGACCACGCGCTTCACGCCCCGATCGAGGCAGGCCTCGATGACGTTCTGCGCACCGAGGATGTTCGTCTTGATGGCCTCGAACGGGTTGTACTCGGCCG
This sequence comes from uncultured Myxococcales bacterium, assembly GCA_964388085.1. GTDB lineage: Bacteria > Myxococcota > UBA727 > UBA727 > CAYLZW01 > CAYLZW01. The sequence continues at coordinate 10,581 of CAYLZW010000205.1, forward strand.
CGGGCACCTGCTTGAGCGCCGCAGCGTGAACGACCACGTCGATGCCCTCGAAAGCGCGCAGCAGGCGGTCCTTGTCGCGGACGTCGCCGATGAAGAAGCGCAGCCGCTTGTCCTGAAAGCGCGCCTGGTTCTGCATCTCGAACTGCTTGAGCTCGTCGCGGGAGAACACGACGACGCGCCTTAGCTCGGGTTGGGTCTCGAGGACCTTGGCGATGATGGCCTGACCGATGGAGCCGGTGCCCCCGGTGAGGAGGATGGACTTACCTTGAGGCATGAGCTCTCCGTCGGGGGTGT
>CAYLZW010000206.1:0-10839 GCA_964388085.1 uncultured Myxococcales bacterium
CGCCCGAGATGACGGAGAAGCGCGGCACCTTGCTGAGCTGCAGCACCGTGAGGCCTGTGAGGGCCTCGACCCGGCCTTCGTCGACGCTGCCGTCCGGGCACTGCAGGTCCGGCACCATGACGCGCAGCACCTCCTTCGGTGCTGCTGTCGGTGTTTCTATCGGTGTTTCTATCGGTGCTTCTATCGGTGCTTCTGTCGGTGCTGCTGTCGGTGCTTCTGTCGCTGCCTGGCTCGCGAGCGCGGCGCTGATGACGACGACGACGAGCACGCTCATGACATCAACCCTGCGGCCGCCGGCGGAGCGCTCGACGGCTCAGTACCAGAGGTGCACCATCAGGAACGCGTCGTGGCTCGCGCTCTTCAGCAGATCGTACCGCTTCCACGCGTAACGATAGCTCAGCTGCAATTGGGTGAACGAGAACGGGTGCCAGACGAGGCCGAGGCTGACGCGATGGAACTGATCGTCACGGAAGTCGAGGTTCGGGTCCATCCACTCGTAGCGCGCGAGCCCGTCGAGGCCCTGCAGGAAGAGCCAGTGCACCTCGTGGAGCGCCGCGAAGCCATAGGCGCTCTCGTCGAGCTCGCTGCCGGGAGCGCGCGCCGCCCGTAGGTCGAGCTCGGCCAGATAGACCAGCGGATACAGGTTCAGCCCTCCGCTGACGCCGCCGGTCACGGAGCCGCCGTTGTTGAGCGGGTCGTCGTCGTCGTCGACCAGGCGGCGCTGCAACAGCTCGGCGCTGGCGCCGATATGCCAGCCGAGGTCACGCCAGCCGAAGCTCAAGGTGACGCCGTCGGCGGGGGTGAGGCTCTCGCCGAACCAGCCGGAGAAGCCCTGCCGGAACGTCTGCAGGTGCGCATAGGCGTAGTTCTGCACGACGCCGGCCTCGACGCCGAACACCGAGCGGTCCTGGTCGAAGCCGAGGTTCCTGCGCGTGAACAGCGTGTGGTCGTCGCTGCGCCAGCCGTACAGCGCCGGGAAGCGGCCGGCGCGGACGTAGGCGCCGAAGGGCAGGTCGTCGGCCATGACGTAGAGCTCGCGGGAGGTGAAGTAGTCGAGCACCTGCTCGCGGGCGATGCCCTCGCCGAGCGCGTCTCCGTCGACGCCGCTGTCACGCCGCCCCCTCAGGCCGAAGCTGGCGACGAGGGTGACGTGCTCGTCCGGGCGGACCACGCCGTACACGTCCGCCTGCATGGGGAAGATCTGCAGGCGGCGGTTCGCGTCCGCGATGGGCCGATAGATCATGCCGCGCACGTCGGCGCCGACGTCGAACATGGGGTTTGGCTCGAAGAAGCCGTAGCGGTCCGTGACCTGCTCCATGGGCACCGGCCCCGGCCACCAGCCGGAGAAGCCCTCCCACACGCGATAGCGGCCCTCGCCTGGGTGGCCTTCGGGGCGGTACTTCGCGGGGTCACCGTGATCGCCCGGGCGCAGCCCCCACGTCGGCAACATCTCCATGCCGTAATAGCGGCCGCCCGTCGTCCGCATACCGCCACCGGCGGGGCTCACGTGACAGGCCTTGCACGACAGCGTGCAGTCGCGCTCGAAGAAGGAAGGGTTCTGCCAGCCGCTCGGCTCGATGTGGCAGGTGCGGCAGGCGTGCCCGGCGCGGACGGCGTAGAGCGGCGTCGCGCGCGCGACCTCGTTGCCGAGCACGAGGGCGATCAAGGCGAGCGCCGGCACGACGAGGAGGTAGCGCGTCACGGCGCCTCCGGGCCGGCGTCCTGCGCCGCCTCGTCGTCGCAGGGCGCGCCGCGATCGAGCCAGCGCAGGATGCGGTCCACCTCCGCGTCCGACGGCCGGGGCTCTTCGCCGACGGGCGGCATGGGGTTCGCCGGATCCTCGAGCCAGACGCGGATGAGCTCGGCCGCGTCGCGCGCACCCACCGCGTCGCCGGTGTCGGGCGTCGTGCAGCGATCGAGGCGTAGCGTCGGAGGCGTCGCCGGATCCTTCGGCTCGCCGAGGCCATGACACATGACGCAGTACACCTGCAGCAGCGGCCGGACGTGGTCGGCGTAGCCCGGCGCGCAGGCCCCTCCGGACTCGCTCCAGGAGCGCAGCAGCGCCTTCTCCGCCGCCGACAGCGGCTCGCCCTCGCGTGGCATGGCGTCGGTGTCGACCTGCTCGACGATGCGCGCGCGCATGGAGCGAGCGCCGAGCACGCCCCCTGGAAGGTCGCCGCAGTGGTCGAGGCGGAAGTCGTCGCGCTCGCGATCGTCACCGCCGTGGCACGAGAAGCAGCGCTCTTGCAGCAGCGGCTGGACGCTCTCCTCGTAGGTTGGCGGCTCGAGCGCGCCCGTGTTCGGTGTCTTGTCGCCGAAGCCGGGGCATCCGAAGGCCCCGAGCAGGGCCGCGCAGAGCAGGCCCGCGACGGATCGACATCGAAGCATCGACCGGGTTGTACCAGGCTCGGTTTGGCTGTGCGCCCCTTTCCCCTCGCTGCGGGCGGGCTCGGCTCCCGTGGCGTCTTGCCCCGGAGCCTTTGGCGAGGGTCTTGCGTCGCTTGAGCGCGCGAGCAGAGCGGAGGACCCATGTCTGACCATGTCTACAAGCTCGTCGAGCTGACGGGCTCCTCACACGTTGGTGTCGAGGACGCGATCAAGAACGCCGTCGAGCGCGCGTCGCGCTCACTGCGGCACATGCGCTGGTTCGAGGTGATGGAGACCCGGGGGCACATCGAGGGAGGGAAGGTCGCGCACTGGCAGGTGACGCTGAAGGTGGGGTTTACCTTGGATGACGAGGAGGCGAAGGGGTGAGCGAAGGGGTGAGCGAAGCCGAGGCCTGCCGGGCGAGCGCCCCTCTGCGCCACGGCGACGGCGAGAGCTGGCGCGGCCTTTTTGGAGGGCGTGCAGATCGGGACTTGAGAACGGGGCCGGAAGCCCGTAAGCACCTCGGGTCAGTGTCTTGATTGGATGGAGTGATCCCATGGCGAAGAAGGGCCAGCTCGACCGCGAGAAGAAGCGGTTTGCGCTGAGCGACCGTCACGCGACCAAGCGTAACGAGCTCAAGAAGAAGATCATCGACGAGAGCCTCTCCGACGAGGAGCGGCGCGACGCGATGTTCGCGCTCACCAAGATGCCGCGCGACGCGTCCAAGACGCGCCGGACGTTCCGCTGCCAGAAGACGGGGGTCTCGCGCGCGGTGTACCGGAAGTTCCAGCTCAACCGCATCGCGTTCCGCGAGATGGCGCTGCAGGGCATGCTCCCCGGCGTCACCAAGGCGAGCTGGTAACGATCCGCTAGCGAGAGCGGACGCTCGGGCCTGCCCCTTCGAAACGGGGGCGGGCCTTCGTGCGTCTTGCGCGCCGATACTTCGGCGACGGGGCGCCGCGCCGTGGCCCTACGTAGGTGGCCGTTGCCGTATCCGTGCTCCGTGCCGTGCCGTGCCGCGCCGGTGCGCACGCTTTGATTGCGGCTGGCGCATGCCTTGCTGCTCCTCGTCGTGGAGAGACCCACGCACGACGAGGAAACCATGAAAATCATGCATTGGACGCGCCCACGCACGGCCAGCGCTGTGTGCGTCGCCGCGCTGGCGCTGTTCGGAGGGTGCGCCACGACGGGGAGCGCGAGCGGACGCGTGACGGATCGCGACGGTGACGTCGTCCCCGCCCGCATCGGCTGGAGCACGCCGTCGCCCTACGGCACCCATGGCCGGATGGTGGTCACGCTCCCCGACGGCAGCGGCTACATCGGCGACTACCGGTTGGTCGGCACCCCCGACGCCATGACGCTGTCGCTGTTCGAGCCGTGGCGCGTCGGCTGGCCCGACTGGCCGCTGCCCTGGGAAGGCGCCGCGCTGCCGCCGGACGTCGCCGTCAGCGACGACGGGGCGCTGCTCGAGCGCTACCGGGGCCTCGCCATCGCGAGCCTCGAGAGCCCGAGCGGCGAGCACCTCCGCTGCCGCTTCGGCCTCCTGCAGCCCACCATCGGCCTGGCCGGCGGCGTCGACGGGGACTGCCAGGTGATGCCGTCGCAGCGCGCCGTCCAAGAGGCGCGGCTCGCTGGTTTCATGGACGGCGGAAGCCGGCGACCGCCGCCCTGACGTCACTGCGCTCGCTGGCTTCGCCGATCGGGCGGACCGCCGTCGGCGATCGGGTAGCTTCCGCGTCGGGAGCACCCATGACGCGACGACGACGTTTCGGTTTCGAGCTCGGTGTGGTCCTGCTGTGGCTTTTGGGGTCTTTGGCGGCACACGCGCAGGACGGTGGCCAGCCGAGCGCGGGCGATGGTGGCGCGGCGGACGGGCGTCTGCTTGAGGGAGAGCTGCTCGAAGGAGAGCTGCTCGAGGCGGAGCCGCTCGACGCGGGTCCGGTGGCGGCCGTGGATGCCGGTGCCACGTTCTCGTCGGAGCCGGAGCTCGCCGACGCTGGCGAGGAGGCGCGAACCGACGCTGAGCGGCCGGAGCCCGGGCGTGCTCCGCTGCACGATGGGCCGCCGAGACCGAGCGCGGCGGTCGCTGACGTCGCTGACGAGGTCGCCGAGGTCGCTGAGGTCGCTGAAGACGCTGAGGTCGCTGAGGTCGCTGAGGTCGCTGAGGTCGCCGACACGGACGAGCCGGCGGCGACGCTGACCGAGCTCCCCGCGCGTCATCGCGGTGAGATCGTTCCACCTGCCCTTCCGCCGGAGCGCTGGTGGGTCACGCGCACGACGCTGTTGCTCTCCGCCGACGACCTGATGGGGTTCGAGACGCTGTGGAATCCCGGCCGTGACGCCGGCGACGATGATCATCTCCGGCGACCGAGCTTCGGAGCGACCGGGCACGTCGTCGCGTATGCGCGTGTCCCGACGGGCAGCTCACGGCTCGACATGGACGCCGCGCTCGCGGCGAGCGTGCCGCTCGGGGACGCCGCTGTCGGCGCCTTGCTCCCGGCCTACATCTTCGACGACGGCAGCTATCTGAAGCTGGCGTGGTCACCGTTCGAGGCGCGCGCCTCCGACGGAGGGCCCACGTTCTCGCTGACGCTCTTCCCGCTCCGCTCGGATCGTCTCCGGCTCGGCCAACTGCAAGACCTGACCTGGGGCGGGGACCCCATCTTCCTCACGCCCGGGCGAATGACGCCGGCGGTCCGCCTCGGCCTCGAGTGGTGGGACGCCTACGCGTTCGCCGCCGGCAAGATGGTGATGCTGCTCGACGAGGAGCCTGGGTTTTCGACAATCCGTCCCTTCGGCAGCGCGTTGGCGGGCGTCGGCGTCGACATCTTCGAGCTGCTCAACCTCGAGAGCGGCGCCGGTTGGTTCTCGCGCGGCCGGAGCCCCGTCCCCTGGACACAGGGCGAGCCGATGTCCGCCTTCGGCGTCTCGAGCCGCGCGACGCTGCACTTCGGTAGGAGCGCGGTCATCCAGCCCGACTACAGGATCCTCGCACGCGACCTCGCGCTGCTCGACGCCTCGCGCCTCGGCGCAGCGACGCCGGACCCGGACGACATCAATGGTCTGCTCTCGCTCGAGCACTCCTGGCTCGGAGGGAGCGTCCCCGCGCTCGACGAGCCCAGCATGGTGTTCGTGCCCACGCAGGCGCTCGCGCTCAGCGGGCGGCTCGAGGTGCAGGCCTTCTCCTTTTCGCTCGACGCCATCGTGCGCGAGGCTGCCTGGCGCTCGTATGGCGACCTGAGCTTGCTCCGCTCCGTGACGTACGACGACGGCGGCGAGCCCGAGCTGATCTTCGCTGGCAGCCTGGCCCTGCGCGTGCCGAGCCTCTGGACGACGCTCGGGTTGTTCGCGTCGCTCGATCTGCCGGCCACGACGACGATCGCCAGCAGAGTCGTGGACACGCAGCCGACCACCGTGACGCTGCAAGACGATCGAGTGGCGCTGCTCCCAGGCGGCGAGCACAGGGGGTTGAACGCCACCGCCGGCCTGCTCGGACACGTCGAGCTCGGCCCGTTCCTCGGCCTGCTGCTCTCGCTCTCCACCACCGCCGACGGCAACGCGACGCGGCTGATCGACAACGAGAGCGGGATAGCGACACGAGAGCGCGTCACGACTTTCGGCCAGCCTTTCCTGCTCGACGCTGCGGCCACGGCCGTCTTGCAGCTACGCCTGTGACCGGCTCAGGCCGCCGGTAGCCCGAGGCGCGCGCGGTTTCGCGCCACGTGGCCCTTCAGGTACTCGCGGTGCGCCTCGTTCACGCTCGTGCCCTCGACGCGCGCGACGACGAGGTTCGGCATCTCGTACAGCACCGAGATGTCGCTGATGGGGTTCTCTCCCGCATAGATCTCGCGCATGTGCGTCATGCCCGCGAGCGGGGAGAGATCACCGACGTAGTTGCGGTAGAGGTTCAGCACCTCCATGTGCCGCATGCCCGCGAGCGGCGTCAGATCGTCGATGAGGTTCGACGAGATCGACAGCTCCTTCACGTTCGTCAGGCGACGCAGCGGCTCGAGGTCGTCGATGATGTTGAAGCGCAGGTGCAGCACCTCGAGGCCGGTGAGCTTGCGCAGCGGCCGGATGTCCTCGATGTCGTTGTCGAACAGCGTCAGGCTCTTGAGGCTCGTCATGGTCTGCAGGAACGCGATCTCGGAGCACTGGTTCAGCCCGAGGTGCAGCTCCTGAATGTGCTGGAGCTTGGCCAGCGGGCGACCGTCCTGGACCTCGTTCAGGTGCAGATCGACGCGGAGCAGGTTGCGGAGCTGCTCGATGCCGTCGAGCTCTCTGATGCCGCTCTGGAAACACCGCAGCTCGTCGATGCTGTCCACGCGCATCTTGGCGGTCTCGCGTACGCAGCGCGCGAGCTTCTCGTCGGCGAAGCGCAGCCCGTAGGCGGCGCGGGGATCGAACGTGTCAGGCGTCATGCCCGGCACTGTACGACGCCGGCGCGGCCCTGTGCGTCCGGCGCCGCGCGCTCAGCAAGAGGCCGAGCGCCAGCACCAGGCCGAGGCTGAGCGGCGCGCCGCGCGGGCTGACCTCACCGCTGGCGCAGTCGAGGGAGCTGCCGTCGTCGTCGTCCCCCTCGTCGTCATCGGCCTCGTCGGCGTCGCCGTTCGGATCCGCGGGCGGGTCGGGCGGTAGGCAGACGGCGAGGTCGTCCGGGTCCACCTCCGTCGCGCAGACGTGCGTCACGCAGCTCTCGACGCCGGCGCCGGCGGCGCAGTCGAGGTCCATGCTGTTGCAGCCGCAGTTGCAGACGCCGTCGCCGTACGCGTCCGCGCCGCAGATCCAGCCCGGCGGCGGCACGAGGCACTCTGCGATGTCTCCGTCCACCAGGCGGCCGCCTTGAACGCCACCTTGGGCGCCGCCGCCACACCACGTGAACGAGCAGTCCGCCGCGCTCGCGCCTTCGCCGCAGTCGGGGTCGAGCGCAGCGCAGCCGCAGTCGCAGACGTCGTCGCCGGCCGCGAAGCGATCCGCCTCGCAGGCCCACTCTTCGGGCGGCCACCAGCAGCGGCTGACATCGTCGGGATGCGCCATGCCGCCTGGGCTCGTCGGGCTGCCGGAGCACCAGACGGCCTCGCAGGCCTCGGCCCCGGGATCGGTCGGACAGTCGGGATCGACGGCGCCACAGCCACAGTCACACGAGCCATAGCTGCCATAACGCCAATGGGGACAATGCCATTGCTCCGGGACCGAGCCCTCCCCCACGCGCACGAGGACGTTCAGCTCCGCCGCCGCGTGGTTCTTGCCGAGCAGACGAATGCGCGTCGGATAATCGCCCGGCGGCAGGTCGCCGTTGACCACGAGCTCGATGGCCCGCGCTTCGCCGGGCTCGAGCCAGGCGGGATAGGGCTCCGGCGGCGGCGGCGGCTCCGGACAGCCGAAGATACAGAACAGCCCCTCGAGGAAGCTCGCGAAGGCGTCGACCAGGATGGCCCCGGGCAGGAGCGCGATGCTCGCGAGCGCGACGATGGGGGCCGCCCAGCCGGACGCGGCGATGACGTCGAAGATCAAGCCGACGAAGCTCGGCAGGTTCTGGTCGACGACCACCTGCACGGTCTCGACACCGACGCAGCCCTCGACCTCGATGCCGGCGAAGAGCGCGTCGTGCTCGAAGCCCGCCTCGCGGACGGCGGCGTGCAGATAGACCATGTCGTTCTCGTCCACCTGGACGTAGGCGGTAGCCGCTTTCGCCTCGAGGGAGGCGGACAGGAGCGGACCCTCGTCGTCGAGCGCCTGGGTCACGAGCACGTCGTCGGCAAAGACGCCGCCGGCGCCGACCAGCACCGGCCCACCCCGCACGAGCACCACCTTGGGCGCGCTCGCGAGCGCGACGCCATCGACGATCAAGTCGCCGGCGGTGAAGTCGCCCGCCAAGCCGATCTTTTCGCCCGCGACGCTGAACGTGTCGGCCTCGAGCAGCAGGGCGTGCTCGCCGCCGCTCGAGGCCGCGCGCGTCTGCACGGCGCCCGCGCTCTCGACGACGATGGGCCCGCTGAGCGCGATCTCTCCGGACGTCGTCAGCAGCACCGCCCGCGTGTAACCGGACAGCGTCGTCCCCGAGAGGGACAACGCGGCGGTGGACAGCGTCTGCGCGGCCGCCTCGGCGTCGGCCCAGTCGTCGGGCAGGTCGAGCGTCAGGCCGGCGCCGCTCACCAGCGCGGGAGCTGCGCTGACGACGAGGGCGGGCGCAGCGGCGGTCGAGAGCGTGCGGACCGCGAGCGGCGCGGACAACGTCGCTCCGCTGACGGCGATGCGCGGCCCTTGGAGAATGAGCGTGCCGGTCTCCGCGCCCACCGTCGCGTCAGGGAGGAAGAGATAATCGAGCCCCGTCCCCTGCTGCAGCACGATGGCGCTGAAGCTCTGCCCGGCCGCGACGACGAGACCCTGGCCGGTCACGTGAAGGTCCGCGCCCTCGAGCGCGAAGCTCGCTTCGCTGCCGAACGCGCCGTGCGCGGCGGCCTCCGCCTCCCACTGCGGGACGAGAAGGGACGGCGCCATGATCGGACCCGGCCGCCAATCGTCCTCGAGCGCGCAGCCTGCCGATCCGCCGTCCGGTCCCGCGTCGCTCTGGGCCCGCGCGCTCGTCGTCGTCACGGTCACGGCCGCCAGCGACGCCACCAGCGTGAAGCACAAGGTAGGGAGATGGCGCATGCGGGCCCCCGGCGAGCGACCCTTCGCTCGTGTGGAGGTTCGCACAGGCGCAAGGTGCATGCCGTCGCCGCACCGCGCTGCGTCACGTCGATACGGCAGGCACGACGGCGCCCGGACGAGTCACGACGCCTACGCGCGGCACACCGCGCTCACACCAGACGCCGCCGACGGTGGACCTCAGGCGACGCCGGCGCGGACGGTGAATGTGGCGAGCTCGTCCTCGGCGTTCTTCAGATTCGTCTTCGCCTGCTTCAAGTGGAAGTAGCTCGAGTACGTGCCGACGCCCCAGAAGATGAGCCAGCCGACGAAGATCCAGGCCGCGTACCAGGGGCCGCCGATGAACCCGATCGGCCACGTCGTGAGCGCCAGCGCGACGAACCATTTGAGGCGGCGCTTCTCCTTGAGGATCTGCTCGAGGCGCGCCGCGCGCACCTCCACCTTGCGTTCGAGCCGCTCGCGCGATTCCGCCAACTCCGTCATGTCTCGTCCGCTCGCTCGCCTACGCTGCTCGGCTCAGCCCACGCGCGGGCCGGCCGCGCGCACCGCCTCGCTCACCTTCTCGACGTAGGGGCGGAAATTCTCGTGGAAGCGCTTGGCGAGGTCGGTCGCCTTCTTGTCGTAAGCGGCGCCGTCCTTCCAGGTCTTGCGCGGGTCGAGGAGGTCCGGCTGCACGCCCGGACACGAGGTCGGGATCTCGAGGCCGAAGATGGGGTCGGTGACCGTCTCCACGTCGTCGAGCGCGCCGTCGAGCGCCGCGTGCAGCATGGCACGCGTGGCGGGCAGCGCCATGCGATCGCCGGTGCCGTAGGGGCCACCGGTCCAGCCGGTGTTGAGCAGCCAGACGCGGACGCCGTGCTTCTCGATCTTGTCGCCCAGCATCTTCGCGTACACCGTCGGATCGAGCGGCATGAACGGCGCGCCGAAGCAGGCCGAGAACGTCGCGGTGGGCTCGGTGACCCCCATCTCGGTGCCGGCCACCTTCGCGGTGTAGCCGCAGAGGAACCAGTACATCGCCTGCTCCTTCGAGAGCTTGGCGACGGGCGGCAAGACGCCGAAGGCGTCCGCGGTGAGCATGACGATGTCGGACGGGTGTGAGCCCTTGCCCTCGGGGGCGACGTTCGGGATGGCCACGAGCGGATAGGCGGCGCGCGTGTTCTCGGTGATGCTGTCGTCGGACAGATCGAGGCGGCGGCGCACGGTGTCGAGCGCGACGTTCTCGAGCACGGTGCCGAAGCGCCGCGTGGTCTGCCAGATCTCCGGCTCCGTCTTCGGGTTCAAGCGAATGACCTTCGCGTAGCAGCCGCCCTCGATGTTGAAGACGCCGTCGTCGCTCCAGCCGTGCTCGTCGTCGCCGATGAGGTGACGCTCGGGATCGGCCGACAGCGTCGTCTTGCCGGTGCCCGAGAGCCCGAAGAAGATGGCGCTCTTGCCCTCGCTCTTGCCCTTGGTGCCGATGTTCGCCGACGCGTGCATGGTGAGCACGCCCTTCTGCGGCAAATAATAGTTCATGGCGCTGAACACGGACTTCTTGATCTCGCCCGCGTATTGCGTGCCGCCGATGAGCACGACGCCCTTGCCGAAGTTCACGCCGATGAAGGTCTCCGAGCGCGTGTCGTCGGTCTCGGGGTTCGCGAACAGACCCGGCGCGTGCAGCACGGTGAACTCGGGCCGGTGCACGGCGAGCTCCTCGTCGGTCGGGCGAATGAACATGGCGCGGCAGAACAGCGCGTGCCAGGCGTTCTCGGTGACGACGCGCACCGGCATGCGGTAGCGCTCGTCGGCGCCCGCGTAGACGTCCATCACGTAGACGTCGCGGTT
>CAYLZW010000207.1:0-10795 GCA_964388085.1 uncultured Myxococcales bacterium
CCCGGCCCGTAGCGGAACGTGTTGTCCTGCAGCGGGCACTCGCCGCCCTTGTCGCAGACGGGGCAGTCGAGGGGATGGTTCGACAGCAGCAACGAGAGCACGCCTTCGCGGCCCTGGCGCACGTGCTCGCTGTCGGTGCGCACGACCATGCCGTCGCTGACGGGTGTCGTGCACGCCGTCTGCAGGCGCGGCATCTTCTCGATCTCGACGAGGCACATGCGGCACGCGCCCACGGGCGCGAGGCGATCGTGGTAGCAGAACACCGGCACGTCGACGTTCACCTGCTTCGCGGCCTCGACGAGCAAGGTGCCCTTCGCGACGCGGACCTCCTTGTCGTCGATGCGGAGCGTGACCAGGTCCGCTGGGCTGTTGGCGGCGTTCGTCATGACGCGCTCCCCTTCTGGCTGGCCCGAGCGAGCGGCACGAGGCGCTCGTCGTAGTCGCTTCGAAAGTGTTGCAAGGTGGCGAGCACAGGGTTCGCGGCGAAGTCACCGAGCGCGCACAGCACCTGGCCGGCCATCTGCTTCGAGACCCGCTCGAGCGCGTCCGCGTCGCTCGCGTCGGCGTCGCCGTCGAGGATGCGCAGGTAGATGTCCTCGAGCAGCCGCGTGCCGTCGCGACAGGGCGTGCACTTACCGCAGCTCTCGTGACGAAAGAACGACACCATGCGCGCGGCGGCCCACACCGCGTCGACGCTGTCGTCGAGCACGATGAACGAAGCGGAGCCGAGCGACGAGCCCACGCCCTTGACGCCGTCGTAGTCGAGCAGCGCGTCGAGGCGATCGCCCGGGATGGCGGGGGCTGAGATGCCCGCGGGCAGCACCGCCTTGACCGGCCTGCCGCTCGGCACACCGCCGCCGTAGTCCTCGATGAGCTCCCGGATCGTGACCTTGCCGAGCGCGAGCTCGTAGTTGCCGGGTCGCTTCACGTGGCCGGAGAGGCAGAAGATCTTCGGCCCGGTGTTGTTCGGCGGGTTGCCGATGGCTTTATAGGCGGCGGCTCCTTCGTGCAGGATGAACGGCACGTTCGCCAGCGTCTCGACGTTGTTGACGACGGTGGGCCGCCCATAGAGGCCGGCCACGGCAGGAAACGGGGGGCGCGCGCGCGGCATGGGCCGGTTGCCTTCGAGGCTCTCGAGCAGCGCCGTCTCCTCGCCGCAGATGTACGCGCCCGCGCCGCTGAACACGCGCACGTGCACGTTCACGTCGCTGTCGAGCACGCCCTTGCCGAGGAGCCCGGCGGCCTCGGCGTCGGCGATGGCCTGCTCGAGCACGGCGGCCGCGTGCACGTACTCGCCGCGGATGTACACGAACGCGAATTCCGCGCCGATGGCGTAGGCCCCGATGGCGATGCCTTCGAGCAGCCGGTGCGGCTCGATCTCCATCAGCTCTCGGTCCTTGAAGGTGCCGGGCTCGCTCTCGTCGGCGTTGACGACGAGGAACTTCTCGCCAGGAGCCTTCGGCACGAAGCTCCACTTGAGCCCCGTGGGGAAGCCGGCGCCGCCGCGGCCCCGTAGGCCGGCCTCCTTCACCTCGTCGATGACCGCCGCGGGCGGTCTCGCGAGCGCGCGCGCGAGGCCTTCGTACCCGCCGGACGCGCGGTACTCGTCGAGCGGGACCGCCGTGGTACGTCCCGGGTTCGGCAGCAGGATGCCCGGCGCCTTCTCGTCCCTCATGGCTCGCCTCCGCCCGTACGGCTCCGGTCGCGCGCCAGCGCCAGCAGCTCCTGCGCCAGCGCGTCGATCTTGTCGTCGTCGTCGAGGCACTCGCGATACGCGTCCCCGACGCGACACATGGGCGCGCGATGACACGAGCCGAAGCACTCCACGGTGGCGTGCAGCTCGACCAGGCCGTCTTCGCGCCGGCCGTGTCGCGCGTGCGCCGGACCGTGCAGCGCGACGCCCGTCCGCTCGGCGAGGGCGTCCAGACGTGCGTCGGCGCCGCGCAGCGCACAAGGCAGCTGCACGCACATCTCGACCCGCACCGGCGCGACCTCTTCCGTGAACAGCATGGAGTAGAAGGACGCGAGCTCGAGCGCCTTCGAGCGCGGCAGCTCGAGCAGGTCGGCCACCTCGTCGAGCACCTCGGGCGGCAGCCACCCGCGCTCGCGCTGCGCGATCTTGAGGGCCGGCAGGAGCGCGCTGCCGCGGCGCAGGTGCCGGCGGCTCTCCGCCACGATGGATTGTTTCGTCGCTTCTGAGAGCGTCGCATCGGGGCGTCGCTCGCTCACGCTCGTGGTCATCGGTCGACCTCCCCGAGGACGGGATCGATGGAGGCGATGATGGCCACGAGGTCCGCGACGCTCTGCCCCATCGCCATGCGCTCGATGGCCCACAGGTTGTTGAAGGACGGCGCCCGCACGCGCACCCGCACCGGCCGGCCGCTGCCATCGGAGACCACGAGGAAGCCGAGCTCGCCGCGCGGGCTCTCGACGGCGACGTACGCCTCTCCCGCGGGCGGGCGCATGCCCTCGGTCCAGAGCTTGAAGTGATGGATGAGCGCCTCCATCGATTTGGCGAGCTCCTCGCGCGGCGGCGGCGACACCTTGCGATCCGAGGTCTTCACCGGGCCCTTCACGGTGGCGAGCAGGGCGATCGCCTGTCGGCAGATGCGCACGCACTCGCGCATCTCGCGAACGCGGACGAGGTAGCGCGCGTAGCAGTCACCCGCCGTCTCCACGACGACGTCGAAGTCGAAGCGCTCGTAACCGGAGTAGGGGTTCGAGCGGCGCAGGTCGTGCGCGACGCCGGCCGCGCGCAGGAGCGGGCCCGAGACGCCGAGGCGGATGGCGTCGGCGGCGCTGAGCGGTCCGATGCCGATGGTGCGGTCCTTGAAGAAGGGGTTGTCCGTGACGATGGCCTCGTAGTCGTCGATGCGCCGCGGCATCTCCTCGAGGAACGCGGAGCAGTGCGCGAGCCAGGTGTCGTCGAAGTCGTGCGCGAGGCCGCCGGGCCGGATGAACGACGTCATCATGCGCGCGCCGGTGAGCTCCTCGAAGAGATCGAGGATGCCTTCGCGCTCGCGCAAGCAATAGAGGAAGACGCTCGTCACGCCGAGGTCGATGGAGCCGGAGCCGATGGAGACGAGGTGGCTGCCAAGGCGCGTCAGCTCGGCGAGCAGGACGCGCGCCAGCTGCGCGCGCTCGGGGATCTCACAGCCGAGCAGTCGCTCGACGGCCAACGCGTAGGCGAGGTTGTTCCCGAGCGGGTTCAGGTAGTCGAGCCGATCGGTCACGGTCACGGCCTGCACGTAGGTCTTGTGCTCCATGGTCTTCTCCATGCCCGTGTGCAGGTAGCCGATGACCGGCTGGCAGGAGATGACGGTCTCACCGTCGAGCTCGAGCTCGAGCCTCAGCACGCCGTGCGTCGACGGGTGCTGCGGTCCCATGTTGACCTTCAAGGTGCTGGGTCTGTTCTCGGCGAGCGCGCTCATAGGGTCCCCTGCCCGCGTGACGTAGGGTCGCGCGGCCGGTGCTGGGATGGATCTCATTCGCCCGCAGGCGCGACGCGGCTGCGCCATGGGCTACGCCGAGTGAACAGAGGGCTCTGCTCAGCTTGCGTGCGGATAGGCGACGTACCAGCGTCCGCCCATCGGCTTGTTCTCGTGGAGGGAGCGCGCCCTACGGTCCGGCGCGCGTCGGGCGACTCCTCAGGAACGCGAGGCTGTCCGCCGCGGTCCGTGTCGGTACGGCGGGAGGGGCGCTCGTCGCCGTGATGCGGGCCGCGTCGGTCATCGTGCCGTAGCGGCTGCGATCGCTCAGGGCCTTCTGGGGAGCGGGCGCGTCCGTGCGGGTCGTCGAGGACGCGAAGCCGACGGCGACCTTGCCCTGCGCGATCAAGTGCTCCCCGAGGGACACCACGCTCGTCGTGGGATAGGCGTCCTCTACGACGGGCAGCCTGTCGTGATCGCCGGCGGCGAAGCCGAGGAAGAACAGGAACACGAGGCTCGCGACCGGCACGTAGGGCGTGAGCCAGCTGATGTGGCGCGGCGCGACGTGGCGAGCGGCAGGGCGGTTCATGCGCCCGTCCCGTAGACGGCGCGCGTCGTGACGAAATCGACGGGCTCGCTCACGAGCGGCTCATCGCGCCGGAGCGGGTGCCCTGTCCAATCATCGGGCAGCAACAGGCGCGTGAGCCGAGGGTGGCCCGCGAAGCGCACCCCGAACAGATCGAAGATCTCGCGCTCATACGCGAGCGCGCTCGGCAGCTCCTCGCCGAGCGAGGCGACCTCGTCGTCGACGCGGGTCTTCACGCGCGCCCAGCGGTGCTCCGCGAGCGAATAGACGAGCAGGTGCAGCTCGAAGCGACCCTCGTCGGCGAGCGTGTCGACGCAGGTGAGGTCGATGAAGCGTCCAAACGACAGCTCCTGGCTCACGACCTTCGCGGCCTGGCGCCAGCTCGACGGCGCCACGCGTGCGCCCTGGATGCCGTCGGCGCTGGCGAGGGCGTGGACCTCCTCGCCGGGGAGGTGCTGCGCCAGCAGCGTCGACAGATCGGGCGCGCTCGATGACGCGGTGGCGTGGGTCTGCTCGCTCATCGCCCCTTCCCGTCATCGTCGTTGTCGTGCGCCTGGCGGTGCTCGAGCGACGAATAGAAGACCGGTGAATCGGCGCGAGGCGCCCGCGTCCGCGAGGCGGTCTCCCGCTCGTGGATGCGCTGCTTCAGCTTCAAGATGCCGTCCAGCAGCGCCTCGGGGCGAGGTGGGCAGCCCGGCACATAGATGTCCACCGGCACGATGCGATCGACGCCTTGCAGGATCGCGTAGTTGTTGAAGATGCCGCCGCACGCCGCACAGTCACCCATGGCGATGACCCATTTGGGCGCGGGCATCTGGTCGTAGACCTCGCGCAGGACGGGCGCCATCTTCTGCGAGACGCGGCCCGCGACGATCATCAGATCGGCCTGGCGCGGGCTCGCGCGAAACAGCTCGCTGCCAAAGCGCGCGATGTCGAAGTTGCTGCCGCCGGTCGCCATCATCTCGATGGCGCAGCAGGCGAGGCCGAACGAGACCGGCCAGACCGAGTGCTCGCGGCCCCAATCCGCCAGGCGGCTGAGCGCGAAGCTCGGGGCGCCGTCTTTCTCGCGCGGCGCCTTCGTCAAGAGCGGGAGCGGCGTCACCGACATCGTCACCTCCAACTGAGCGCGCCGCGGCGGCGGGCGTAGAGGTAGCCGCCGCCGAGCACCGCGACGAAGGACGCCATGGCGAGGAGACCATGCACGGAGAGCTCACGCAGCTGCACCGCCCAGGGGAACAGGAAGAGCGACTCCACGTCGAAGATCAGGAAGAGCATCGCCACGAGGGCGAAGCGCACCGGCCAACGCTGCTCGGTCGCTTGCGGCTCGGACACACCGCACTCGTAAGGCTTCAGCTTCGCGGCGCTCGGCTCGCGCGGGCCGAGCAGGCCGGGCAACACGCCGAGAGCGACCGTGATCGCGAGGACAAGAGCAAGGTGGAGAGCGAGCAAGCCGATGGGCGTCATAGAGGACTCGGGAGCACGGAGGCTTTTGCGGCACGCAGAAGCAGGGATACGCAGGTGCGCCTCCCTCCGGGCGCAAGAAGTGCCATCTCGAGCGCGGGGACGCGAGCGCAGCGCGCTCGCGCGTCGTCCGAAAGCGGCGTTTGCCGAAACGCGGTCATCCCGGCTCCTCCTCGTCGTGGCCCTCGAGATCGCTGAGGCCCGCCCGGCGCCACAGGCGCACGAGGGGCGCGGGCGCGTACCAGTTCCACTCCCCCATGAGCCGCATCGCGGCCGGCACCAGCAGCGCCCGCACGATGGTCGCGTCGATGGCGATGGCGAGCGCCATGCCCACGCCGATGGCCTTCATGAGCACGATCTGGGACGTGCCGAACGCGCCGATGACGACCACGAGCAAGGCGGCGGCGCTGGTGATGAGCCGGCCGGTGAAGGCGAGGCCGCGCGCCACCGAGGCGGTGTTGTCGCCGGTCTTCAGATACTCCTCGCGCACGCGCGCGAGCAGCAGCACCTCGTAGTCCATGGACAGCCCGAACACGACGGCGAACATCAGCACCGGCTGCGACAGCTCGCTCATGCCCATGGAGGTGTAATCGAGCAGCTCCTCGAAGCGGCCGTCCTGGAAGATCCACACGATGGTGCCGAAGCTCGCCGTGAGCGACAGCGCGTTCATCAGCATGGCCTTGATGGGCAAGGTCACGGAGCCGAACAGCAGGAAGAGCACGATGAACATGACCGCGCACACCGCGCCCACCATGATCGGCGATCGCTCGACGAGGGTGTGCTTCAGCTCGACGAGGAACGCCGAGGCCCCGCCGAAGCGCAGCGTCATGCCCGCTGGCGCCTCGAGCGCTCTCAGCTCGTCGAGCATGCGCAGCGAGGGCGCTTCGTTGAAGGCGTGCTCGCTGAAGACCGCGAAGCGCATGCGGTCACCGCTCGCGAAGAAGTCGATGCCGGCCTGCACCTGCTTGTCCTGCTTCTCCGGCGGCAGCGAGAGCGCGGCGTGCAGCTTCTCCTCGGGCACACCCTTGGCGAGCGAGAACAGCCCGCTCACGTAGGCGACGCCGTCGATCTGCTCCATCTGCCGGCTCAGCTCGTGCAGTCGCTTCAGGTTCTGCTCCGAGAGCGCCGGCCCCTCCGTCTGCACGAGCACGTCGATGGGGGTCATCTGTCGGCCGGCGAAGTCGCGCTCGAGCGTCTCGTTGGCGAGGTAGGCGGCGCTCTGCCGCGGCAGCACGCGGTAGTCCGGCATGGAGGGGTTGAAGCGCAGGAAGGGCGTGCCGAGCAGCAACAGCCCCACGACGACGACGAGCGTGACCAGCACGGGGCGCTTCATGACGGCGTAGGCGACGCGGTGCCAGAAGCCCTCGTGGTGCGGATCGGTGTCGAGCCAACCGGGCAGCGGCAGCTTGCCCGCGTCGATGCGCTCGCCGAGGATCGACATCAGCGCCGGCAGCAGCGTCAGCGACGCGATCACCGTGAGCGAGACGATGGCGATGCCGCCCACCGCGATGGAGCGCAGGAACATCTGCGGGAAGGCGAACAGCCCGAGCAGGCTGGCGGCGACGGTGATGCCCGAGAAGGCGACCGCCCGGCCGGTCGTCGAGATGGTCTTGACGAGCGCCCCCTCGACCCCGCGCCGCGGCAACTCTTCGCGGAAGCGGTTCACGAGGAAGAGCGAGTAGTCGATGGCGAGCCCGAGCCCCAGGATCGAGATGACGTTGACCGCGAACACGCTGACGTCGTGCACGCTGGCGATGAGGCGCATGGAGCCGAGCGCGAGCGCGATCCCGGCGACGCCGAGCGCCAAGGGCAAGCTCGCCGAGGCGACGCTGCCGAAGATGAGCAGCAGCAAGAAGGCGGTGATGGGGAAGGCGATGAGCTCCGCGCGCAAGAGGTCCGCCTCGATGGTGCGCTGCAGCGTCGTCGTCACAGGCACGAGGCCACCGAGCTCGAGCTTGAGCGGCGGCGCCTCGAGGGCCGGCGCGATGCGCTCGAGCGTCTCGAGCTTCTCTTGATCGTCGCCGTGCAGCGTGATGAACAGCAGCGTCTTGTGGCGATCGGAGCTGACGAGCTGCTGGGCGCCCGTCTCGTAGTAGCTCAAGATCGAGACGACGCCCTTGTCGTGCTCGATGCGCCCCTTGGCCGTGAGCACCGCGGCCAGCACCTCGACATCATCGACCGTCGACGAAGGGGACGAGTAGATGGCGATGAGATCGCCGCCACCGACGCCGATGTATTGCTCGAGCTCCTCCTTGACGTTCCAGCTCTCGGAGTTGGTGTCCTCGAAGCCGCCGGCCTCGAGCAGCGGGAAGACCTGCAGGCCGAACACGAGCGCCGGCGGCAGAAGCAAGCCATAGGCCGCCACCACGAGCCAGCGTCGCGAGTGACAGAAGCGAGCGATGCTTTCGAACATATAGAACCGATCCGCGCGCTTCGTACGTCGGTGTACGCGGCGCGCCACGGCCGTGGAGGGCCAAAGAGGGCCGACGCACGCCGCGCGGGCGGAAGATGACGTCCCGCGACGGGATGTTCAATCGCCAGAGCGCAAGGAGAGCGATCAGAGACACACTTGGCGCCGAGCGACCCGGCCGCTGTGGGGCTCGCGGCCAGGAGCGCCTGCGTCAAACCACTCCGCTCGGCTCGTTCAGGGCAGCACGCACTCGCCGCCCTCGCACCTCGGGCTCTGATCCGCGCCAAGCAGGCGCACGCAGGCGGCGTCGTCCGCGCAGGGGAGCAGGCAGAGCGGCGTCGGCGTCGCTTCGAAGCAGTAGCCGTTGCCCGCACCGAAGCTCGCGTCGCAGTCGGCCTGGCCGAGGGAGCACGAGCTCGAGCAGTAGCGGTCGGGGCAGAGCAAGCTCGCGCAATCGAGGTCGTCAAAGCAGGCCTCGCTGGCCGCCTGCGACACCAAGGCCACGGGAGAGGGGCGCACGCACGCCTTCAGGGTGACGTCCCCCGCGCCGCCGGCGTCCACCGGGTCCGAAGCGGCCTCGCCGCCGTCCCCGCCGTCGAGGGCGCCGCCGTCCGCGTCACCGCCGTCCCCGTCGCCGCTCGCGCCCGCGTCCGCGCCGGAGCCGCCCGGGACGGTGAGCGTGGTGCAGGTGTAGGAGTCCGTGGAGTCGTTGGCCGAGGTGCCGCCCACGAAGCAGTCGGCGTCCTCGGCACAGACGCTGGGCTCGCTCTCGCTCAGCGTCAGCGTGTAGCTCTGCACGTCGCCGCACGGCACGGGATCGCCCTCCGCGTCGACGTCGCAGGCGAAGGCCGACACCCACGCGTACAGCTTCTGCGCGCGGAGCGCGACGCCGCGCCACTCCTCGCGGTTTGCGCCGAACCAGCCGGCGCCGAGGCGCGTGCCGTCCTCGGCGAAGAGGTAGAGATCGAGGTCCGCGCGGCCGCTCCAGCTGAGGGCCACGACGACGTCGGCGGCCGGCGGGTCGACGACGATCTCGTACACGTCCCAGCCGCCCATGCACACGGCGGCGGAGGCGTCCGTCCCCTCGAAGAGCGGCGTGGCCGACGCGCGCGAGTTGTCGCTGTCGTCGTCACTGCAGGCGTCTACCGCGAGCGCGCAGACCTGCGTCGGGCCGCCGCCGAAGATCTCCTGACCGCAGGTGCGCCCGCCGCCGCAGTCCGCGTCCGTGCGGCAAGCGGGCTGGAGATCGACGCCGACGTCGTAGCTCAGCTCTCCCGTGCCGGTGCCGATCTGCTCGAGGTACAGAAAGTACCTGCCCGCCGGCATGCCGACGCCGACGGAGTACGCGACGCCGGGCGCTTCGGGCTCGAGCCAGAACGTCGTCATCAGCTCCCCCGTGGGGTCGACCACGCTGCCCAGCAAGGCGTCGCCCGGCTCGAGGTCGTCGGACGTGAGCTCGAGGAGCGCGCGCTCGTCCAGCGCTTTGTCGAAGCGGAACACGTCGATGTCCCCCGCGCAGGCGAGGCCGCTGCTGGCCCCGGTGAGCGGCGCTGCGTTCGCGTCGCTGTGCACGTCCCCGGCGGCCTCGTCCGCGCCGGCGCCGCAGCCGGGCGCCGTCCAGGTGGCGCACTCGCGCACGACCTCGAACCGTCCGGGCCGGGCGGCGACACGGCAGAATTCCCCGCCGGGGCAGTCGGCGTCCTGGTCGCAGCCCTGTCCGCGCGAGAGCTCGAGCGAATAGGTGGCGTCCGGTCCGGACCACACGGTGACGACGAGGTAGTAGGTGCCCGCGGCCGGCGCCTCGTAGACGATGCGCTCGGTGGACAGCTCCGTGGCGCTGACGTCGACGATGGGACCCTGCACCTCGTAGCCGCCGCGCTCGTCCGAGAGGCCGGTGGGCGGCCCGCTCAGCAGGTAGACGTCGAGATCGGGCTGCCCCTGGGCGAGCGGCGTGTCGGGCGCGAGGGCCGTGGTCTGCATCGTGACGCGGAGCAGCTCGCCCGCCGTGGCGTCGACGGTGAACACGTCGAGGAAGGCGAGGCCCGAGCAGGCGAGCGGCGTGTCGTCACCGAGGCTCTCGAGGGCCGCCGGGGCCGCCAGCGTGCCGGCGAAGGTGTCGTTGCCCTCGCAGCCGGGAGCCTCCGCGCAGACGCCGCCCGCGCCGCACACGAGGTCGCCGCAGCAGTCGGCGGCGCTCGCGCAGTCCGCCCCGCTCGGCGCGCAGCGATCGTCGCCGGCGCCGGCGTCGACGGAGCCCGCGTCCTCGTCGACGGCCGGGCTCGGAGCGCAGGCCGCCAGCACGACGGTAAGGGAGAGCGTGAGCGCCCGCGCGCTGGACCGTGCCATGGCCCGACCGGTAGCCCACGCGCACCGGAGCGTCTACGGACGCCGGCGACGCGCGGCGTGAGCGAGGTGTCGCCGTGTAGATCGAGTGCCGCTTTTTGCGAGGAGGCGGTTATGTTCTTCCGCCAACACTCTCTGTTCGGTAGAGCCCGTCTAGAGCTGCACCCGAAGGGCGCCTGCCTGCTGTTTTCGAAAGAACGTCAAAGTACGTCAAAGCACGTCTGAAACCCTGCCGGAACGCGCTTCTGGCCAGGGCCCGTCGTCGGAGGCGAGGACACGATGCCAAACGCTTACATTCGAGGCACCGGCCTCCACATGCCCGAGACCGTCGTCACCAACCACGACCTCTCCTCGCGCTTCGGCATCGAGACGTCGCACGAGTGGATCCTGCAGCGCACCGGCATCGAGGCCCGCCGCTTCGCCGAGGAGGGCGTCAGCGGCGCGGACCTCGCGACCGAAGCCGCCAAGCAAGCGCTCGCAAACGCGGGCATGGACAAGAGCGAGATCGACATGATCGTCTACTGCACGCTCTCGCCCGAGCACTGCTTCCCGGGCGGCGGCGTGTAC
>CAYLZW010000208.1:0-10572 GCA_964388085.1 uncultured Myxococcales bacterium
GCGGCGGCGCCGAAGTCGATCAGCTCGACCCGGCACGTGCCCTTGTCCTCGTCGACCACCACCTTGTCGATGAGCGCGCGCAGGAAGCGCCCCTGGTTGTCGGGCGACATGTTCACCCAGACCTTGGCGAAGTCGCGAAGCGCGGCGACGAACCAGGCGTGGTCTCTCCTGGCGATCTCCAGCTCGGCGGCGTCGCGCTCGAGGTCGCGGAGCTGCTGCTCGCTCGCGGCGAGACGGTCAGCCTCGACGCCGAGCTTCTGCTCGACGAGCTCGCGCGCACGCCCATCGAGCCGCACCAACTCCTCGGTGAGCCTCGAGGCGGTCGCCGACGACTCGGCGATCTTCGTCGCCAGCTCCGCACGCAGCTTGCCGAAGTCCTCGCCCTTGCCCGCGGTGAGCGTCTCGAGGTGCTTCGCGACGCGCTCGGCCAGGGAGCCGTCGGCGGTCGCGTTCGAGATGCGGGCGACGACGAACTCCTCGATCGCGGCGGCGGGCAGCGGCCTTCCGGCGCACTGGTCCTTGCCGTACTTCTCGCGCCGCGAACAGCGGTAGTACCTGTGCGTCTTCCCGGTGGAGGGCTTCGTCGTCGAGCCCGGGCACATCATCTCCCCGCAGAGCGCGCAGCGTACGAGGCTCCGCAGGACGTAGTCGGGGTTCGTGCCGGTCCACCGCACCACGCGGCTCGTGCCCGCGAGGATGGCCTGGGCGGCGCGGTACGCGGACTCGTCGATCAGCGGCGGGTGCTCGCCGGGGTGCAGCTCGTCGCCGTACATCATGAAGCCCGCGTAGATCGGGCTCTTGAGGATGCGGCCGATGCCCTCCTTCGACCACGCGAGCTTCTTGGTGACCTTGGAGCCGCGCGGCAGGAGCATCCGCTCGTTCAGCAGGTGCGCCACCTTCGCCTGCTGGCGGTGCATCAGGAACAGGTCGAAGGCCTCGCGGACGACGCGCGCCTCGAGCTCGTTGACGAGGAGCTTCTTGTCCTTCACCGAGTAGCCGTAGGGTACCGGCCCGCCCGTCCACTTCCCCTTACGACGGGCGCCGGCGATCTTGTCGCGCGTGCGCTCGCTGATCATCTCGCGTTCGAACTCGGCGAACGACATCAGCATGTTCATCGTCAGCCGGCCCATCGCGTCGGCCGTCGAGAAGTTCTGCGTCACCGAGACGAACGAGGCGCCCGCCGCTCCGAGGCGCTCCATCACCTTCACGAAGTCGAGGAGCGAGCGCGAGAGCCGGTCGACCTTGTAGACGACGATGACGTCGACCTTGCCCGCCTCGACATCGGCCATGAGGCGCGTGAATGCGGGCCGGTCGATGTTCGCGCCCGTGAAGCCGCCGTCGTCGTAGCGCTCGTCGACGAGCTTCCAACCCGGCTGGCGCTGGATGTACGCGAGGCAGGACTCGCGCTGGGAGTCGAGGGAGTTGAACTCCTGCTCGAGCCCCATCGTCGTCGACTTGCGCGTGTAGATGGCGACGCGCCTCGTCTCGGGCTCGACGCTGCTCCTGGTGGGGCGCCGGCTCATCGCTCCTCCGGCGTGGTCGCGGCGGGCGCCGGCTCGGCGGGCTTCGCCTCTCGCTTCTCGGCGAGGGCGACGAGCCGCTCGAGGTTCTGGTTCAGGCGCGCCAGCTCGCGCACGAGTGACGGCATCGTTGCCTCGTAGAACGTCTGGCCCATGCGGGT
Organism: uncultured Myxococcales bacterium; assembly: GCA_964388085.1. Classification (GTDB taxonomy): domain Bacteria; phylum Myxococcota; class UBA727; order UBA727; family CAYLZW01; genus CAYLZW01. The sequence continues at coordinate 1,682 of CAYLZW010000208.1, forward strand.
GCGGAAGAAGTCGCTGCTCATGCCGCGCTCTCCTCGCTCGCGGCGGCGCCGCGCTTCTTGAGCCCGAAGAAGAGGAAGCCGTTCCAGCGCGAGCCAGCGATCTGGTTCGCGATGGCCGAGAGCGTCTTGTACTTGCGCCCCTCGTACTCGAAGCCATCGACGCAGACCGTCACCTCGTGGGTCTTGCCATCGAAGACGCGGCGCACGACGGTGCCCACGGGGGGCACGCGCGGATCGCGAGGATCCGTCGACGCGGTGCTCAGCGCCGCGTCGAGCTTCGCTGTGGCGTCGCCCGCTGCGGCAGGTTCACTCGCGGGCTGCCCGAGGCGCATCTGCCAGCGCTCGGGGAGCTGGTCGCCGAGCTGCTGGATGCGCGCGATGGCGCCCTGCGAGAGGTCGCCCTGGAAGTTCGCTTCGATGCGCCAGGCCAGGCGCTTCTTCAGGTACGCCCGATTCCGTGAGCGGGTGGGTTCGCCGTACAGCTCGCGGTACTTCTCGGCGAGCGCCGGGACGTTCATCGTCTCGAGCGCGGCGAGCTGGCTCGGCATGTCGTCCAGCCTCCGCATCTCGGCGCGGGATCTCACTGTCGTCTTCGTCATCGTGTCTCCGTGGTTCGCGGGAGCGCCATGCCCACGCGCCTGGGGCATGACGGCTTCTTCCCCCGTGGAAGACAAGGCGAGAGCCTGGGAGAGCGACGACCTCACGACGCACCTCCGCTCGCGGCTTCGCGTCGTGCGCGGCGCTCGCGCCGCCACATGTCGAGCAGCGTCACGGCGAGGATCGAGGCGGCCTCGTCGAGGCGGCGCTCACGGTCGGCGTGGCGCTCCTCGGCGCTCTCGGTGGCAGGTGCGGCCGCGCTCGGGGGCGGCGTCGGGCTCGCGTTCATGGGACGGGAAACGCGGCCCCGATGGGCGCGGTGGGACAGGGAGATCATCCGCTGCCTGATGATCCCTCTTGCGCCCGGTGTGCAGTGTGCAGTATCTACTGCACAACACCTCCCGGGCATGCCGCCCGGGACGAGCGAGCGACATGGCCAAGCCGACTTCTTCGAGCTCGTACAGTAGCCCCCAATCGCGCACTTGACGCGCGCCTGCGCCCAACGCTAGCCTCGCCGCCATGTCGGACGCAAGACTAATCGCAGTGGTAAAGACCCTTCGGGCACTCGACATCGAAGACATCCGCAGGGCAATCGATGACGACGCCGAACGCGCAAAGCTCCTCCAGCAGGCGGGCGTGACGGAGCAGGAGTTCCTCGACTATCTCGCTCAGGAGGTCACGTTCGAGATCGATGGAGTGTCAATCAAGCGAGAGCGGCGCCGCGTCATCCAAGCAATGCATTCTTGCTGCTAGCGAGCGGCCATGGGGGTAACCGCCGAGATGGCTCCTGAACGCCCAGCGCAGTTCGTGAAGTGGTACTTCACACGCCGCTGCGACCTGGGCTGCTCGTTTTGCCATAACGCGAAAGACCGTCAGCGGTGGGATAGTGACGCCACCGGCGCTCGGGTATTGGCGGTTGCGCGCAATCTGCAGCGTTCGTCAAAGGTCGCTGGGCTCACGTTTTTAGGAGGCGAGCCGACCACGAGCGACCATCTGGCTCCTGCGTGCGCTGCGCTTGAGGGCGCGACTTTCAAGTTCGGGATCGTGTCTGCCGGGCATCGACTCGACCCGGTCGCCCTTCCCGAGGTCTATGAGAATCCAAACCTTGGTTTCCTGGGGTTCAGCCTGGACTCCCTTCGAAGTGACGTCGTGAAGAGGATCCGCGGTCGAGCGATTCTTGAATCGCAGGAAGGCAACCTGCGGAAAGCGATCGAATTTCGGGCGCGCACGTCGAGCAAGTACCAGATCTACATCAACATCATTCTTACCCGCGTCAACGCGGGCGAGATGCCCGACATTCTCGACTACCTCTGCGACATCGGCGTCAGCAAGGTTAAGATCCTGAGCTACAATACCCGCGACAAGGGAATGTCAGCCGCTGAGAGCCTTCAGCTTTCAGTCAATGAACAGCATGAGGTCGCTCATGCGCTCGGTCGCAACCACGCCGAAAAGGCGAACACTTGGCAGACCGCTGGCTTCGACGTTGAGTACAATTTTCTCTCGGCACTCGCGAAGGACTACTACAACAGGGCCTTCAGCTACGGTTTGCCCGAGCGCGGGCACCTGTGCCCAATCAGTCGCAGCACGGTGTTCCTGGGAAACGACGGGATGCTGTATGCGTGCGAGGAGCTGAAGCCCTTCTTCGGCACAGCATCGGAGCGTTTGCAAGGTGACCATCCGATTGCCGACCTCGCAGAGGTCCCCTTCGATAGCGCCATCGAGAAGTTCTACCTGCGCCATACGTTCGCAAGGGTCATGAGCTCGCGGCTGTACGAGAACATGGAGCCATGCAACGAATGCCCACACCTATTCTCGCGTTGCGTCCCTTGCGGCCTCCAGGGCATGGGAACGGATCGGGTAGTGGTGAACGAGCACTGCGCGATGTACCGCGACCTCATGAATGCCAAAGGCCTGTACGAACCGCGCGCCGAACTTCCAATGTACCGTCGTGAGCCAATGCGAAAGTAGGGGCGGATGAGTGCGAGTCCATTCGATCTTACGGAGAAGCCTCAAGTCCGATACCTGCATATCGATGTGACGGTTCTCTGCAACCTGAAGTGCACCTATTGCTACTACAGCGACTACAACACGCGCGCAGCACACCGCAATGAAGTCGAGTTTGAGCGTCTCCGAGACGTGATCCTTGAGGCGAAAGCGCTCGGGTGCACGCGCGTCATCTTCTCGGGTGGCGAGGTCTTTCTGAGCGAGAAGACCGTTCCGCTCCTATACCTTTGCGCAGATAGTGAACTCGAAATTGTCCTGATCACCAATGGCACGCTGGTGGACGATCGGGAGCTTGCGGCGCTCCTCCGCGTGCGGCGGTGGATTCATGAGATCAAGGTGAGCTACGATGGTGCGTCTCATCGGAGCATTCGCGGCGCTGCCGCCGAATCCAAGACGCTCCAGTGCATCGAGGAGTTCGATGCTTGCGGCCTCCCCTGGACTGTCAATACAATTCTGACGAAGGGCAACGTCGAGCATCTTCATGAGATCTACGACTTTCTCGCCGTACGTGGCCCCAAGGCATGGCGAATGGACCTGCCGTTCCTTCAGGGAAGCTACGTCAGAAATAGGGACTCGCTTGCCGTCGACGATCTCGATGCCCTGTTTCGAGCGCTCGCAGCTGTCCTGAATCGGTACCTCGCGGAGGAGCCGTCATTTGAGCTCTGGATGTTCACCATCTACCGTCCAGGTCTCGAGCGCTGGGACTTCACGAGGCAGGAGTTGCACATGCACCCTTGCACGTACAACAAGCGAAATATCGCCATCCGAGGCAACGGCGAGGTAACGCCCTGCTCAAGACTGCTTTCCGCTCTGGGCAACGTTCAGGCCCAAACTCTGTCCGAAGCGCGCTCGTCGGTTGACTTCAACGCTTTCTGGGACATGCGGATTGGTGACCTGCCGGAGTGCAGTAGCTGTAGGTACGTTTTCGCCTGCGGTGGTGGATGCCGCGCTCATGCGTTCTATGAGTACGGTGACCTGGGTCGCCGCGATCCGATGGCATGCGAGATCATGCCACGTTTCGAGCAACATATCTTGCCGATGTTCTCCCCCGAGACGCAGGCGAGCTTCCGCGGCCTTGTCCGCGCGGGGACGGAGCGGCTGCAAGGCGATTTGGACGAGACCTGGCGCAAGCGAGAGTCGATTGGAGAGGAAATGCGACAGGAGGCTAAGCGGCGGAGGGTGAGCCTGCCCATCGTCTGACGAGTCTCGACACCTGTCCCCCGCGTGCTGCCCGGGCGGCTTTGCCCCCGAGGAGGCAGCGCATGGCAGACGTCATCACGTGCCCTTCGGGGCTCCAGGGGCGCGTTCGCGGCATGAAGGTGCGCGAGGAGCGTGTCCTCGCCGACCGCAAGCTCGCCAAGAACGGCGGCCAGGTCGACGAGCTGCTCGCCGCTTGCTGGGAGGAGACCCTCGACCCCGGGCCGTACCCGCTCGCCGAGGGCGCCAAGCTCGACCTCGGCAAGGTGCTCCAGGGCGATCGCTTCTTCGCGCTGCTCATGGTGCGCGCGCTGACCTACGGGCCCGAGTACGCATTCGGCGTCTCGTGCCGGAACGACAACTGCCGCGCGCGCATCGAGTGGGAGATCGACCTGACGAAGCTCCCGGTGCGTCCGCTCTCTGAAGCGAGCCGCGAGGCCTTCATCGCCGGGAACCGCTTCGAGACCACGCTGCCCGACGCCGGCAAGAAGGTCGCGTTCAAGCTGCTGACCGGCGACGACGAGCGAAAGCTGCCCGCGCTCCAGCGCTCGGCGCCCAACAGGCTGCTGTCGGCGGTGCTCGCGTACCGCGTCCTCGAGATCGACGGCGTGGATGCGAAGGCGAAGCGGCAGTTCCTCGAGGACCTGACGATGCGCGATGCCGACTTCCTCGTCGACGAGTTCGACCGCGTCGACTGCGGCGTCGACACCACCATCGAGATCGAGTGCCCCGAGTGCTTCCAGACGCAGGAGGTGGAGCTCCCTTTCGACAAGGGGTTCTTCCTGCCGGGCAAGGACAGGACCGCGAGGCGGAAGGCCCGGAGCAGCTCTTCCCCGAGGTGAACATGGAGGCGTGGCGCGAGGGCCTCTTCCAGCTCTGCTGGCAGCAGCACGGAGGCTCGGGCCTCGCAGTGACGGTGGACGACGCCCTCGACCTGCCGACCACCGATCGCGACTGGCTCATCGAGCGGATCGGCAGCCAGCGCGCGCGGGAGGCGAAGGAGCTGGAGAAGGCCGCGCGCAATGGTCGAGGGAGGAAGTGACCCGTGGCGCTCAACAACCTCGGCCTCGGCTTCGTCTTCACCGCGCGCGACCTCGCCTCGGGGGCCATCGGAAATCTCGAGCGCAACTTCATGAGTCTCGACCGCCGGGTCGGGCTCGGCACCGAGAACATCCAGAGCGCGTTCCAGCAGCTCGGCGTGGGGCTCGCCGTGTTCACGGCCGGCGCCGCGACGGTGGGGGCCGCGTTCTCGCTCGCCAACGCAGCCGGCCGGTTCGAGCAGGCCGTCGCCTCCGCAGGCGCTATCGCGGGCGCGACGGCCGAGGAGCTGACTCGGCTCCACGACGCCGCCATCGAAGCGGGTCTCGCCACGCAGTTCTCGCCGACTCAGGCGACGCAGGCGCTGCAGGACCTGGCCGCCGCCGGCTTCAACGTCACCGAGTCGGTTCGCCTCCTGAACCCCGTGCTCGACCTCGCGGCGGGCTCGCTCGGCCAGCTCACGCCGTCGCAGGCAGCCGGGCTCGCCTCGCAGGCCATGAAGGCGTTTGGCCTCTCCATCGACGAGGCCTCCATCTCCGTCGACCGCATGCTGCAGGCGGTCAACGTGTTCGCGCTCGATGCGAGCGAGCTGCCGCTGGCCCTCGGCACCGCCTCGCGCGGCGCCCAGGCGCTTCACCAGTCGCTCTCCGAGACGCTCATCTCGCTCGGCCTCGTGAAGAACGTCGTGCCCGGCGTCGAGCGCGCCTCCACCGCCGTCGCGGTCGCGATGGAGCGCATGGCCGATCCGCGCGTCCAGCAGGCGCTGCGCGGCGTCGGCGTGTCGGTGACGGACTCGCAGAACCGCTTCCGCAGCTTCCTCGACATCCTCGGCGACCTCGCCCCGCAGCTCGATCGCATGAGCGAGGCGCAGCGCTCGGCGTTCTTGCTCTCGACCTTCGGCCGCGAGGCGCTCGGCGGCGTGAACGCCATCCTCACGCAGGTCACGAACGGCGTACGCACGAACTCCGGTGAGACGCTGCGCGGCGCTGCGGCCATAGCGTACCTGCGCGATCAGTTCGAGAACGCCGGCGGCACGGCAGCGCGCTTCCGCGAGCAGATGCTCAACACCTTCGAGGGGCAGAAGCAGCTCCTCGCGGGCTCGCTCGAGACCCTCGCCATCGTCGCGGGCGAGCCGTTCGCGCAGGTCTTCAAGCCGCTCGTGACGATCGTGGTCGAGGTCGTGAATGCGGTGCTCAACGTGTTCCGGCAGCTCCCGGCACCTGTGAAGCGGGCCTTCGCGGCCTTCGTGGTGGGGGCCGGCGCCGTCGTCGCGCTGGTCGGCGCGGTCATTGCCGCCAAGGCGGGCTTCGCGCTCCTCCTCATCGGGCTCAAGGCGGCGGGCATCACGCTCGGCGGGCTGATGGCCACCATCCTCCCGGCGATCCTCATCTTCGGCGTGCTCGCGGCGGTGGTGGCGGGCTTCGTCGTCGCGTTCCGAAGCAACGTCGGCGGCATCGCCGACTTCTTCGCGCGCGTGTGGGACCGCATCAAGCTCGCCTTCCGAGGGCTCGTGCAGCTCTTCGAGCAGGGCGGCTTCTCCGGCGCGGTGCGCGAGGAGCTGAACCGCGCTGAGAACGCGGGGCTCAAGACGTTCCTCATCCGCGTCTACCAGATCGCCTTCCGCATCCAGCGCTTCTTCCAGGGCATCGGCGAAGGCTTCAGCGCCGCCATCGAGGCGGCGGCACCGGTCTTCGAGGCCTTCGTCGGCGCGCTCACCAGGCTCGGCCAGGCGCTGGGCCTCGTCGCGGGTGAGTCGGCGAACGCGGCGGCGGGCATCCCGTCCAACGACTTCGCCGCGTTCGGCCGCATCCTCGGGCAGATCGCAGGCGTGCTCGTCGAGGTCTTCGTCGGCGCGCTCACGTTCGTCATCGATGTCGTCACCAGCGCGATCAACACCTTCCGCTCGGCGATGTCGCCGTTGCAGCCCGTGTTCGACGCCGTCAAGAACGCGGTCTCCTTGGTCTTCCAGGAGCTCGGCAAGCTCGGCGCGATGTTCGGCTTCACGTCGAGCGCCAGCGGCCAGGCGGGCGGTTCGCTCGATGCGCTGCGCTCGGTGGCCGAGTTCCTCGGCACGGTCATCGGCTACGTCGCCGCCGGCATCGCTGGAGCGATCGGTGTGATGGTGTCGTTCGTCGTGAACCGCCTCGCCGTCATCATCGCGGCGTTCCGCTCCGTGGTGGGATTCATCGGCGGCGTGGTCGACATCCTCGGAGGGCTTGTCACCGGCAACTGGGCGCAGGTCTGGGTGGGCTTCAAGAAGGTGGTGCTCAACACCATCAACTTCCTCGCGCAGCTCCTGCTCGGATTCGTCGAGACTATCGCGGGCGTCATCGACACCATCGCGGGCGTCTTCGGCGCCGACCTGGGCGGGGCTGACGCGATCCGCAGCCTGCGCCAGGACATCGAGCGCGGTCTGCTCGAGGGCGTCGACGAGGTCACGGCTGGCGTGACCGTGGCGCCCGCTGGTTCGACGCTGACCGCGCTCGACGCGGCCACCTCCACGATGCCCGCCGTCGCGGCGATGACGCCCGCCTTGCCCGCGTCCTTCCCGATGACGCCTGCCACGCCGCCCGCGTCGCCGCCCATCACGGTCAACCTCCAGGTGGACGGCACCACGCTCGCCACCGCGGTCCATCGAGCGGACCGCGACACGGCCACCCGCTCGTTCTCGCCGGTCCCGGCGTACTGAGGAGGTCAAACGTGTCGTTCGACGGAGCCATCGCCCGACCACCGCGCTGCGTCCTCGTGAACGTCACGAACGGCGAGTCGATGGAGTGCCTCTTCAACCCGACGCAGCTCTCCGAGAAGCTGCAGGTGAACTGGAACCGCCTCGCCGTGCCGGGGCTCTCGCACCAAGTCCTCCAGTTCCAGAGCACGGCGAACCGGCAGCTCTCGGGCGTCGAGTTCTACCTGGACCGCTACTTCGCCGCCGAGCAGCCGGGCGATGTGAACATCCTCGCGTTCAGGGCCTTCCTGCGCGCGCTCACCGTGCCACCCGAAGGGACCGAGGACGTCGCCGCGACCGCGCCACCGCGCGTGCTCTTCATCTGGCCCGAGGTCGTCACCGTCGAGTGCGTCGTCGCCAGCGTCGAGTTCACCTACAAGCAGCTCGCGGTCGATGGCACCGTGCTCGTCTACGCGGCCAGCGTGACGTTCGAGGAGATCCTCGACACCCGTGTGACCAGCGAGGAGCTGCGCGAGGCCGAGCTGTAGTCCCCGAGGGACCGGGGCGCGCGGCTTTGCCTCGGGCATGGCTCCTCGCACCGGCTCTCGGCACTCCTTCGCGCTCGGCGTGCCCGACGAGCTGGGGCGCCGCTTCCTCAGCGAGCGCGAGCCGTACCGCTTCAAGGAGCACACGGACACGCGCGTCCACGTCGTAGCGCAGGGCGACACGCTCGAAGGGCTCGCCGGTCGCTACTTCGCGCCGCTGCCGCGCGCGTGCGGCTTCTGGTGGGTGCTCGCCGACTTCCAGCCCGACCCCATCGTGGATCCGACGCTCGAGCTGGACGTGGGCCGGCGGCTCCTCGTGCCCAGCCTGCGCGTGCTGACCGACGTCATCCTTGGCGAGCAGCGCCGGAGGTTCGACGCATGACCATCGTCGATCGCAGCGGGCCGGGCGTGCGCATCACCCTGCTCGACAACGAGCGTGCGCCGAGCGGTGAGCCACTCGAGCTCGCAGGCCGCATCATCGCCTTCACGTACGAGGACGCCGAGAAGAAGGCCGACCAGGTCTCGCTCCAGCTCGACAACTTCGATCTTGCGCTGTTCGAGCGTGCGGAGCTGGTGGGCGGCGCGACGCTCGAAGTGTCGTGGGGCTACCCCGGCAACATGGCGCCTCCGCGTCGGGTCGTCGTAAAGAAGCTCAAGGGCTTCCAGGCGCTGACCATCGAGGGCCAGGCCACGAGCGTCTTGATGAACCGCGAGGCCAAGACGCGCTCGTGGGCGAACAAGTCGCGCGCCGACGTCGTGCGGGAGATCGCCGCTGAGCACGGCTACGAGGGCCAGGGCTTTCGCATCTAATTCCCACCGCCCATGAGCACTTGAAGCAGGAATCG
>CAYLZW010000209.1:0-10554 GCA_964388085.1 uncultured Myxococcales bacterium
GCGTCGTCGTCGAGCAGGTCCTCGAGCGGATCGCGCGGCGCCTCGAGGAACGGGTTCTCGTCGCTGTCGAGCTGCTTCCCCTCGGGCAGCGCGAGCGGCACAGGCAGCGCGGCCGGATCCGCGGGCAGCGCGAAGCGCCAGGCCGGCCCGACGCCGAAGCTCGCGCTCACCGCGCGCACGCTGATCTCCCCGGGCCCGTCGTCGAGCGGCATGCCGTGCTCGCAGGCGTCCACGCGGCCGAGGCCGAAGATGCGCGCGTGGCGCTCGTCGACGATCGTCGTGCGCGTCGCGCCGCCTTTCGGCGTGTACTGCACCAGGAACGCGGCCACTCCCTCGGCGTCGTCGGGCGCCTCGGTGAGCAGGCGCCGGCTGAGCACGCGACCGCAGGTGCCGGTCTGCCGATCGACCAGGGCGCCCACCCACAGCTCGTCGAGGTCGGGCGGGCTGCCGGCCGGCGGCGCCTCGGACGTGCGGCCCTCGATGCGCGCCAGCACGACGTCACCGGGCACCTTGCGCGGCGGCACCTCGACGCCGATGTAGAAGGGCGCGCTCGGGCCGGTCGGATATACGCGCAAGAGCCGAGCCGGAGTCGATACCCAGGCGCCCGTGATCGGCGGCGTGAACGTCTGCTCGACGACGGGCGGCGTCAGCGAAGTGGGAGCCCCGCCCACCTCCGCCTTCTGAAAGTAGCGCAGCGACGCCTCGCCGTCGTCACGCAGCCAGGCGGTGAGCGCGCGTCCCTCGCCGAGGGTCACCTCCGAGCCGCGCCGCAAGAGCCGGGGGCTCGCGCAGCCGCAGCGCATCCTCGCCTTGCGGCGGCGTTCGCTCTCGAGCGCGGCGCCACGCACCGTCATCTCGCCCTGCTCTACGGTGCCCTCGACGATCTCGGCCGAGGTCGGGCCGCCGCGCGGGGAATCGGCTTCGTCCGGCTGCGCCGACGAGGGCGCCGCGAAGAGGATCGCGCAGAGCGCCAGGTGGGGTCGGGCGGTGCTCAAGCGGTGCCGGCAGCCGCGGGGGCCGGACGCCGATCCCCATGATCGACGACGACGCAAGGCGCGCCACAGCTCGCGCAGAACAGGCTGCGCAGGGCGGGGTCGTCGAGCGTCACCTGCAGCTCGGTCTCGCAGGAGGGGCAGGAGAGCGTCGCCACGCGCACGCGCCGACGACGCTGCAGGAAGGCGGCGAGCCACGCGACGCCGAAGATGGACGCGAGCCCGCCGAAGGCGACGACGGGAAACACCGTGGAGTAGAACTCCACGTCGATCTTGGGGAGCGCCGCGAGCGACCATTTGGGCCTCATGGCGGCCCACTGGCGGGCGCCGGGCGCATAGACCGTGGCGCCCTGCCCGCAGGTGTCGTGATCCCAGGTCTCGCCGTAGCCGACCCAGCCGGCCTCTTCCATCTCGAGAAACAGCGCCGGGTCCGTGCCGTCGCAGTGGAACGGGCTCTCGTCGACGTCAGCGAGGGCGGGCCAGGCCAGCAAGCCGACGCCCAGGGTGAGCGCCAGCGCGGTGAGGGTCCCTCGGGGGCGATGCCTGCCCTGCTGCATTCCTTGCCTCCAGCCCATCCACCTGACGAGACGGCCTCACTATAGCGCGCGACGGCGATCGCTCGCGCCGGGCGATGTAACGCCTCGGCGGCTCCTCCACCATGAGGGACATCGGCCCGGCGAAAAGGTTCTCGTTCTGGGTCTGCCGCATCCCGGAACCTTGCATTTGTCGGCGGATGCGCGAAAACGGTCCCGTGCCGGAACCCGGGCTCCCGATGGAGCGCCCCGCTCGCCTGGTGGGGCGCGGCATGAGCGGGCGCCTCGGCCCCCTGCTGGGCCCGCTGGCGCGCGCCATCCTCGATCCCATCCCCTATCCCGAGGACGCCGCCGAGCGGGTGCGAGAGCTCGCGAAGCGCGGCGTCATCGTCTACGTGCACCGCTCTCGCAACGCCGTGGACTACCTCGCGCTCTCTCGCGCCTGCCAGCGGCTCGGTCTGCCCGAGGCGCGCTTCGTCGGCGGCCTCGGCGTCACCTGGTGGCAGCCCTGGTGGCGCGCGCTCGGCCGGCGGCGTGGCACCCGCAACGCGCCCGGCGATCCCGCCCGTCGCGAGGAGTGGCTGCTGCAGCAGTGCGCGCTGGCGGGAGACGCCGCCGAGCTGTTCCTGCGCCGGCCGCTGACGCTCGTGACGACGAGCACGACCTATCGCGCGCGTTATGTCGAGGCCCTCATCGCGGCCCAGCGTGAGCTCGACGTGCCCATCTTCCTCGTGCCGCACCTGCTCGCGCTGCGCCGCCGCTTGTCGAGCTTCGAGCCCACGGCCGCCGACGTGGTGTTCGGCACCGGCGAGGAGCCGGGCGCCTTGCGGGCCTTCACGCGCCTCGCGCTGTCGCGCAACCACGCGCGCTGGGAGGTCAGCGACGCCATCGATCTCAAGGCCTTCGTCGACGAGAACCGGGAGCAGAACGACGCCGTGCTCGCGAAGAAGGTGCGCTGGGCGCTGCTGAGCCACCTCGCGCGCGCCGATCGCGCGGTGCACGGGCCGCCGGTCAAGACGCACGCGCGCATGCGCGAGGACACGCTCAAGGATCCGGGGCTGCGCCGCGACTTCGAGGAGGTCGCGAGCGCCACCAGCCAGGACGTCGTCGAGGTCGAGACGCGCGCGAAGAAGCTCTACGACGAGATCGCCGCGAAGTTCGACATCGACGTCGTGCGCCTGCTCGACCCGGTGCTGCGGCTCGTCTGGCATCGCATCTACGACGGCATCGAGATCGACGAGGAGGGCATCGAGCGCATCCGCCGCGCCGCGCGGGAGGGTCCGCTCGTCATCGTCCCGTCGCACCGGAGCCACATCGATTACCTCGTCATGAGCCAGGCGCTGCTCTGGCACGGGCTCATGCCGCCGCTCATCGCCGCGGGCGCCAACCTCTCGTTCTTCCCCCTCGGGCCGCTGCTGCGCCGGGGCGGCGCCTACTTCTTGCGCCGCTCGTTCAAGGGCGATCGGCTCTATGGCTCGGTGTTCCGCGCGTACGTGAAGCGCCTGTTCAAGGACGGCTTCACGCAAGAGTTCTTCATCGAGGGCGGACGCAGCCGCACCGGCAAGACGCTGACGCCGAAGATGGGCATCCTCTCGATGCTCGTCGACGCGTTCCTCGAGAGCCGACAGCCCGACGCGCTGTTCGTGCCCGCGAGCATCTCCTACGAGCGCATCATCGAGGCGCACAGCTATACGCGGGAGCTGCACGGCGGCGAGAAGGCGAAGGAGACCGCGGGCGCGCTGCTCAAGACGGCCGGCGTGCTGCGCTCCAAGTACGGGCGCGTCTTCGTCAACATCGACGAGCCGCTCTCGCTCGCGGCGTTCATGCAGGAGCGCGGCTTCGATCCGAGCGCACACAGCGACGCGGAGAAGCGCCGCTTCGTCGAGACGCTCGGCTACCGCATCGCTTACGGCATCAGCCGCGCGGGCGTCGTCACCGCGAACGCCCTCGTCATCACGGCGCTGTTCGGCTGGCGTCGTCGCGGCGTGCGACGCGCGTGGATCGACGAGTCCGTGCGCCTGATGATCGCGCACGTGCTCGACGTCGCGGAGGGGCGCGCGCTGTTCCCCGCCGGGCTCACCGAGCACCTCGAGGCCCGCGTCGGCGCCGCCCTCGATCGGCTCTGCCACGACGGCTTCGCGCACCGCGAGGACGCCGCCGGCGAGAGCTTCTACCGCGTCGACGAGGGGGCCTGGCTCGAGCTCGACTTCTACAAGAACAGCATCCTGCATCACTTCGTGCCCGAGGCGATCCTGGCCACGGCCGCGCGCACCCTCGGCGCCGGGCCCGGCGCGCGCCTCGAGCGAACGCTCCTGCGCGAGCGCGCGCAGGCGCTCAGCCGGGCCTTCAAGCTCGAGTTCATCTTCCCCGTGGACCAGGGCTTCGACGTCGTGTTCCAGAAGACGGTGGCGCGCAACGTCGAGCGCGGCTTTCTCCTCGAGCAGGAGGACGCCCTCGTCGTCCCCGAAGGCGGCCACGCCGGCCTCGGCATGTCGTTCTCGGCGAACCTGATCGCGGGCTTCGTCGAGGCCTACTGGGGGGTGCTGCGCCACCTCGAGCGCAGCGCCGCGACGGGCACGGCCGTCGCCGACAACGAGAAGGCCCTGGTCTTGAAGCTGCTCGACCTGCTGCGCGCCGACTATCTGGCGGGTGACCTTCGCTGCGCCGAGGCCGTCAGCAAGGCCGTGGTGGAGAACGCGGTCAAGCTCCTCGTCGAGCTCGAGATGCTGCGCTTCTCCCCGCAGGGCGAGCCCGTGCTCGCTGGCGAGCGCGCCGACGAGCGCGCGGCCCTGCTCGATCTGCTGAAGCGCTCCCGCCTGCCGGCGCCGGCCTGAGCGGCGGCGCTGACGCGGCGGCGAGCATCCGTCTCTCCTGCGGAGGGCGCGTCGTTTGTGCCAGGCTCGAGCCGGCGCGCACGCCCGCCGGTGCTCGCCCGAGGGAGAAGGATGCTGCTGTCCCGCCGCGCCATGCTGCAAGCGTCCGGGCGCTTCCTCGTCGGGTCGAGCGTGGCCTGGGTGACCGCGTGCGCCTCGTCCCAGGACCCGCGCTCCGCGGCCGCCGAGCGCAGCCACCGCGTGCTGCACCCCCGCGTGGTCGTCACGACGACGGACGACGACGCGCGCTGGGTCGAAGAGGTGCTCGCGGACGCCCTCGCCCGCCTGGCGGCGTTCGAGCTCTCGCTGGTCACCCGCGTCGAGGTGCGCGTGCACGCGAGCCGCCGCTCCTTCGAGCACGACACCGGCCGCACCGCTCGCTGGCTGCGCGCGTGGGCCGGTTACGACGTCATCCACCTGCTCGCGCCGCCGCTGTGGCGCGACGGTTCGAGGCCGGCGCGGCTCGAGCGCCTGACGCACGAGCTCGCGCACGCGGCCACGTTCCAGGGCCTCGGCGACGAGCGAGCGGCCGTGCGCGTGCGTCCGCCGTTCTGGTTCCGCGAGGGCGCCGCCTCCGTGATCGCGCAACAGGAGGTGCGCCGCATGCCGCTCGCCCTCGTCGTGCAGAAGGCCGGCACGAGGGATCCCGTGGCGGGCGCCGACGAGTGGCTCGACCACAACCACTACGTCGCCTACGCCGCCGCGCACCACACGATGGCGCTGCTCGTGGCGCGGCATGGCGTCGGCGTGATCGCGTCGATCCTCCGGCGCGCCCGCGAGGACGGCCAGCGAGGCGCCGTGGACCGAGCGCTCGCGAGCGTGTGTGACGTCGACGTGCACGACCTCTGGGCGCGGGTGCGCGCGGCCTCGACGTTCAGCACGCCGGCGGACGGCGCAGCGCCCCAGCGCGCGGAGAAGCCTTAGGGCCCCGGTCAGGGGCCGGCGGGCCTGCCGACGAAGGGCTCCTGCCCGCGAATGCGCTTGAGCAGCGCGTCGATCTCGTCGTCGGGCGCCTCCTCCGCGAGCGCACGGGCGACCTCGTCGACGAGGACGCGCCGCTCCTCGCGCTGGGCGGCACGGACGTCGCGCAGCGCGTGCGCCGCCGTCTGAAGGCGCTCCTCCCCGCGCACGCCTTCGAGGCGCGCCCGGATCCACGGCAGCCGGCCCGGAGGCAGCTTCGCGATGGCGCGCTGCCCGAGGAGAAACGAGAAAAAGACCATCGGCACCGCGAGGATGTCGCTCGGGTCCATGGTCACGGTGGCGCGCGGAGCGTCGCTCCAGAAAGCGAGCCACGCGGTCGCGCGCGCGTAGAAGTCCGCGACCGGCTCGTGCACCTGCACGGCCGTGAAGAACGCCCCCGCCGCTGTGGCGGCCAGCATCAGCTGCGCCGTCGTCGGTGACGCAGAGACGAGCTGCTTGCGCGCGACGCCGTTGACGCCGTCGCAGGCGAGGTTCCAGAGCGTCACGAGCAGCAACGGGAAGAACAGCAGCCCGGCGAAGTCGCTGAGCTTGCCCGTCAGCCAGTCCGGGAGGAGGCCGCTGCCCTTCAGCACGTGATCGTTGACGGCCAGCACGACGATGGCGAGCGCCGGCCAGCGCCGAACGAGCAGCGTCAAGGGGAGCGCCGGCTCGTGGGCCGTCTCTTCGGGGGCGATCACCTCAAAGGGGCGCGCGAGGCTCATACACGCGGTGTAGCGGGGCCCTGCCGAGGGCACCAGCGTGGTGAGTGGGCCTCGCGCGCCCGTGGCTCACGCGAGCCCTCGGTAATCCTCCTCGAGGATCGCCTCCACGCGGTCGAGCTCGGCCTGCCTCGCCGCGCGCCGGTAGACGAGCCCGCCGACCCCGAGCAGGAGCCCGAAGGCGAGCGCCGCCGCCATGCCGACGCCCGCTCGCTGCGCCGGTGCGCGCTCGAGCTCTCCACGCAGGCCGGTCTCGACGAGGGCAGGTCCGACGCGCAGGTACAGCCGCTCTCCGCTCATAGGCGGCCCCTCGTGGAACCAACGATCCAAGCGGCGCCGCTCGTCGCGCGACACGTCGACGCCGACCGAGCGTCCGATGCGCCGCTCGATGCCGAGCGCGTCATCGGCGGTGAAGCGGAGCGAGGTGGCTCCGGACAGGACGACCCGCTGGACGGCGTCTCCCTCGGCGAGCGGTGGCTCCAGCGTGACGTCACCATCGGTCGAGAGAGGCTGGCGTGCGCGCAGCTCCAGTCGGCCGAGCGCTCCAAAGGGAGAGGTGCCGCCGTAGCGGAAGGCGCTCGCGGGCACGATGAGAGCCGAAGGCCGTCCGCGCTCGTCACGCTCCACGACGTCGCCGGCGCCGGGCAACGTGACGACGACGTCCTTCGGCAGCGGGCGGGCGAGCTTCACGCGCACCAGCGCGGGGTCTCCCTCGATGCGCGCGAGCAGCGACGAGGACCAGATGATCTCTTGCGCGGCTACGTCGCCGTGGTGCGAGGCGCCATGCACGACGACGGTCGGGATCGGGGCGGCGACGTCGACCTGCGCGCCGAGGAGGGTGAGGGCGGTCAAGAGGAGGGTGTTCATGGGATCCTCCCTCAGCGGCCGAGCATGTGGTCGACGCCACCGTCGAAGACGGTGACCTCCGGGAGGATGGGCGAGGCCAGCGCGATGAGCTGCACCATGGTCGCGAGCTGGATGCCGAGGAACACCGCCACCGGCAGCAGCATGGCCGCTCTCGACGTGCCGTCCGGGACGGCCCGCAGCACGTTGCGCGCGAACACGACGGTGGCGACGGCGAGCGCGGCGAACACCGAGCCCATGCCGAGCATCGGACCCGCCCACGCGCTCGTGTGATAGTAGACAGCGACGAGCGGAGAGAGCACGCCGAGCACGAGCGTGCCGCTGAACACGCCGGTGGCGAACGCCATCAGGAGGTCGGTGCCGCGGTACTTCACGCCCATCAGCTTCCACGTGAGCATCCCCGCGGGGATGGCGGACAGCGACGAGAGCAGCACGACCATCGGCACCTTGTAGATGTTGGCGAGCGCGAGCGGAAAGGAGCGGCTGCCGGCGGCCAGGCCCCAGAGCGCGGCGAAGACCAGCGCCGCCACGGCGGCCGAGAGGATGAGCTCCAGGCGTCGAGCGCGCCTATCGTCGTCGTCGCTCAGCCTCTGTCCACAGGCGACGTTGAGCACGGTCCAGAACGAAGCGGTCATGGCGGTCATCGGGAGCCTCCTTGTTCGATGACGGCAGCATGCGCGCGCCGCGTGGCAGCGAAGAGGCGCGCGTTTGAAACGTTCGCGAGCGCGATGTGAAACGAATGTGAACCGGGCGCTTCAGCGGCCGGAGCGCCTCAAGCGGCGGGCAGCCGCAGGGTAAAGCGCGCTCCCTGCCCCGGCGCCGACTCGACGTCCACCGCCCCCTCGTGCGCGTGCGCGATCGCGCGGACCAGCGCCAGCCCAAGGCCGCTGCCGCGATGACCGCCTCTCGTCGTAAAGAAGCGATCGAACACGCGCGGAAGGTGCTCCGGCGCGATGCCCGGCCCGCTGTCGTGCACGACCATGACGACGTCCGCGGCCGCGCGCGCGACGCGCACATGGACCTCGCCGCCGGCGTCTCGCTCCGCGCTCGCGAACGACGCCGCGTTGTCGATCAGGTTGCGCAGGGCGGTCTCGAGCCGGTCCGACACCGCGCGAGCATACGTTCGCTCGGCGACGTCGAGCTCGAAGCGGACGTTCTGGTAGCGCTCATCGGCCGCCGCGCTCTCGACGAGACCGCGCACGAGGGCGCTGACGTCGACGAGCTCCCGCGCCTCGCCGTGCAGCCCCGCTTCCACGCGCGCGAGATCGAGCAGCTGGGTGACGAGGCGATCGAGGCGCCGGCTGCTGTCGCTCAGCACCTTCGCGAGGCGCGTCGCGCGCTCGTCGTCGACGACGCCGCCCTCGAGCGACTCGGCCGCGGCGCGCACGGCGGCGAGCGGGTTCTTCATCTCGTGCGCGACGTCCGCGAGGAACCCCTCGGTGGCGCGCCCCTTCTCGTCGACCTTCGCGAGCAGCGCGTTGAACGCGAGGGCGAGCTCGCCGAGCTCGTCGCCGCGCGGCAGGTCGAGATCGGCCTCGGGCGCCGCGCGCGCCACCTTGTCGAGCACCTGGAAGCGCAGCCGCTCGATCGGGCGCACCATGCGCCAGCCGAGCCACCACGCGAGCAAGAGCGCCGCCGGCAGGATGAGCAGGGTCAGCTTGAGCAGTTGATAGCGGAGGTCGTAGAGCGCGCGGATCTCTCTACGGGAGCTCTCCTGCGCGTACACGACCCAACGTTCCCCCGCCGGCCCCCGGGCGACGCGGCTCGCGTGACACACGAGCAGCTTGCCGGCGTCGCTGGTGCGGCAACCGACCTGCGCCGACGAGCCCGCGCGCCGCACCTCCGCGCGCTCGAGCAACGGCCCCCACTCGTCGTCGACCTCGCGCAGCGAGCGCACACCATCGGCGCCGAAGAACAGCGCGCCGAGACGCGAGATGCCGCTCGACTCGTGATCGACGTCGACGATGACCTCGCCGTCCGGCGCCACCAGGCGGAGCCGGCTCCCCCACGTGCGCGCGACGTCGTCGAGCCGCCGCTGGAGCCGAGCCGCCCCCTCGCCCGCCCGCGCCGAAGCCAGCAGCACCTGCTCCGCGCCCGCCGCCGCCTCGCCCAGGCGTCTTTGCATGCGCGCGCCGACGTTCCGCTCGAACACGCTCGAGGCCGCCACCAGCGCGACGGGCGAGAGCACGACGACGAGCACCACCGCGAACGCCCGCACGCGCAGCGAGCGCCAGGGCTCCCTCGGCAGCGCGCGCGGCTCAGCCACCGTCGGACTTCCAGCGATAGCCCGCCCCGACCACGGTCTCGATGCCGTCGAAGGAGGCGTCCACTGCCTCGAGCTTGCGGCGCAAGCGGCGTACGTAGGTGTCCACGATGCGCTGTGCGACGACCGAGTCGTCTCCGCGCACGCGGTCGAGCAGCTGATCGCGCGAGTACACGACGCCGGGCCGCGCCACGAGCACCTCGAGCAGGCGGAACTCGGTCACGGTCACCCGCACCTCGACCCCCGCATAGCGGACCTCGAGGCGCTCGGTGTCGAGGCTGAGCTTGCCGCGCGCCTCGGTCGACGTCCCCGCCGCTCCAGGATCGCCGCTCATGGGCAGCGTCGCCCCTCGGCGCAGCGCGTCCCTGCGCAGCAGCGCCGCCACGCGCGCGAGCAGCACGCGGGTGCTGAAGGGCTTCGTCACGTAGTCGTCGGCGCCGAGGTCGAGGCCGAGCGCCTCGTCGATCTCGCTGTCCCTCGACGTGAGCAGGATGATCGGCAGCTCGAGGCCGTCCTCGCGCAGGCGCCGGCAGAGCGTGAAGCCGTCGACGAGCGGTAGGTTCACGTCGCTGACGATGGCGCTCGGCTCCTCGGCACGAGCGAGCCGCAGGCCTTGGTCGCCGTCGCTGGCGCGCAGGACGACGTGACCTGCGTCCTCGAACGCGAGCGCGAGCACGTCGAGCAGCGCCTCATCGTCGTCGATCAGCAGGATGCGCGCCAAACGTCCTCCAGAGCCCGAACATGCCAGATCGCGCGCGCGCGCGAACCTGGGCGCCGCCACTGGTCAACCTGGCGCCGCCCCGTCACCTGGTAGCATCGGCGCATGAGCCTCCCGGGGAACGACGCCGCGTGGTCGCTGCTCGAGCTCCCGCTGGCAGGTCCGCTCTACGCCGTGACGCGGCTGGTGTTGTCGACGTCACGGCTGTACCGCAGCGGCCCCGGCGCCCGCGTGTCGGGCAACGCCATCTACGTCAGTTGGCACGCGGACCTGCCGCTGCTCGTCTGCCACTACGGCGCCCGTCACGCGCGCATGATGATCTCGGGCGCGCCCTACATGCGGCCGATCCGCCGCCTGTGCGCGCGGCTCGGCATGCAGCTCGTCGTCGGCACGAGCGGCGCCGGCGGCCGAGAGGCCCTCCGCTCGCTCGCTCGGGAGGCGCTGGACGGCGCCGATGTCTATCTCTCCGTCGACGGACCGGCCGGGCCGCCCTTTCGCGCCAAGCCCGGCTGCGTGCGGCTCGCGCGCGAGACCGGCCTGCCCATCGTGCCGGTCGCCGTGCGCAGCCGACGTCCGCTGCCCGTCCCGGGACGTTGGGACGGCATGGTCCTGCACCTGCCCTGCAACGCGCT
>CAYLZW010000210.1:0-10511 GCA_964388085.1 uncultured Myxococcales bacterium
ACCTCGCGCTGCTCGACGTGTACGGCCGCGTGGCGCGCTTCCTCATCGAGAAGGCGGACGAGGAGGGCGACGACAGCGAGGAGGGCATCATCATCAAGAAGATGCCGACCCAGCAGCACATCGCCTCTCGCATCGGCACGAGCCGGGAGACCGTCAGCCGCGCGCTCAGTGAGTTCCAGCGTCGCGGTTACATCGAGCAGCGCGGCAAGGGTCTGCTCGTGCGCGAGGAGCTCGACGTCAAGACCGTCAGCCGCACGCGTTGATGGGCTCTCCCACTCCGAGAGCTCTCGTGGGCGCGCTCGCGCTGTGCGCGCTGGCGAGCGGCTGTCCCAAAGACGAGACGTCGTCGTCGTCCGCCACGGCGAGCACGGCCGGGCAGCGTGCGCAAGAGCGCGCGCCCGCCGCGTCGAGCTACGTCGAGAAGGGCGATCTCGCGGCGCTGCAAAAGCGCGGCGCGCTGCGCGTGCTGGTGTTCGGCGGCGGGGAGAGCTTTTTGCCGCGCCAAGGGACCCCGGAGTCGTACGAGCGCACCCTCGTCGAGCGCTTCGCCGAGAGCCTCGGGGGCGAAGGCGCCGCCTTGCGCGCGGAGTTCATCCGCGCCGCGGAGTATGACGAGCTCTTTCGCCTGCTCGACGAGGGCAAGGGCGACCTCATCGCGGCGCGCACGACGGTCACCGACGAGCGGGCCGCGCGGGTGAGCTTCACGCGGCCGCTCAAGGTGGTGCGCGAGGTGCTCGTCGCCAAGAAGGGCGCCAGCGGGCTGCCGAAGAGCATCGCCGAGCTCGCCGGCAAGCGCGTTCACGTGCGCGAAGCGTCGTCGTACGCCGAGAGCTTGCGCGCGTTGGCCGCCAAGGAGGCGCCCGGGCTCGAGGTCGTCGCCGTGCCCGCGCACCTCGACGACGAGCAGGTCGTGCACGCCGTGGGCGAGGGCGAGTACGCGCTCACGGTCATCGACAGCGACACGCTGCAGGCCATCGAGGCCTACAACGACGACGTGCAGGCGCTCTTCTCCATCCGCGAGGGCCGGCAGATCGCGTGGGCCGTGCGCCGGGACGCGAAGGCCCTGAAGGCCGCGGCGGACGCCTTCCTCATCGAGCACGCGCTCACCGGGCACACGCGGCGGCAGTTCGCCGGCGACCTCGACGGCATCCGAGCGCGCCGCGTGCTGCGCGTGCTGACGCGCAACAACGGGGTCACCTACTTCCTGCACAAGGGCCGGCAGCTCGGCTTCGAGTACGAGCTGGCCACCCGCATCGCGAAAGATCTCGGCGTGCGCCTCGAGGTGGTGGTGCCGCCGGCGAACGATCAGCTCATCGACTGGCTGAACGACGGCAGAGGCGACCTCATCGCCGCCTCCTACACCGCGAACGAAGCGCGCCGCGCGGACGTCGACTTCTCGGCGCCGTACCTGTTCGTGGATCCGATGCTCGTCGGCAAGCGCGGGATGAAGGACCCGCCGCGGACGCTCGCCGACCTGGCCGGCCGGGACATCCACGTGCGCGCGGGCTCGAGCTACTTCGAGCGCCTGAAGGAGCTGCAAGCGCGTCACGGGCCCTTCACCATCACCGTCGTCCCCGAGGACCAGGAGACCGAAGACATCCTCGCGCGGGTGGTGAGCGGCGAGGTGCCGCTCACGGTCGCCGACAGTCACATCCTCGCGGTCGAGCAGACCTATCGCGACGATCTGGTCGGGCTGTTCCCGCTGGCGACGGCAGCCGAAGGTGCGCTCGACCCCATCGGCAAGCCGGCCGGAGGCGCGCGACCCATCGCCTTCGCGGTGCGCAAGAGCGCGCCGCAGCTCAAGGCCTTCCTCGACGGCTGGGTGAAGAAGAACTACCGCGGCGTCGAGTACAACATCCTCAAGAGGCGTTACTTCGACGACAAGCGGCGCATCGTCGAGGTGAACCAGGGCCGCATGTCGACGAGCGGGCAGCTCTCGCCCTACGACGCGCTCCTGCAGCGCTACGCGGCGGAGTACGATCTCGACTGGCGCCTGCTCGCGGCGCAGGCCTACCAGGAGAGCCGCTTCGACCCGAACGCCGAGAGCTGGGTCGGGGCGCAGGGCCTGTTTCAGGTCATGCCGGCGACGGGCGCGGAGCTCGGCTTTCGCGACCTGAAAGATCCCGAGCAGGGGACGCACGCGGGCGTGAAGTACATGGCGGGGCTCATCCAGCAGTTCGAGCCCACGCTGCCGCTGAAGGAGCGCGTTCGCTTCGCGCTCGCCTCGTACAACGTCGGTCGCGGCCACGTCCTCGACGCACGTCGGCTCGCGCGCGAGCAGGGTTGGGACGCCGACAAGTGGTTCGGCAACGTCGCCAAGGCGATGTTGCTCCTGCAGGAAGACCGCTACGCGCGGCGCGCTCGACACGGCTACTGCCGCGGCGAGGAGCCGGTGGCGTACGTCTCGCAGATCCAGACGCGCTACGACGCCTACGCGAAGCTCGTGCCGCGTTCACCGTGAGCGGCGCGTCATGGCGTCGAGCCGCGCGAGCGCGTCCCGCACCGCGCGGCCGCGATGACTGATGGCGTGCTTGTCGGCGGCGGACAGCTCCGCCATGTGCTGCCCCGGCCGCTCGTCGGGGAGAAAGAGCGGATCGTACCCAAAGCCGCCCTCGCCGCGGCGCGCGTGCGCGATGCGTCCCTCGACGGTGCCGAAGGCCGAGAGCGCGCGCCGCTCGCCGGCGCGCTCGGGCAGCAACACACAGATGGCGCAGGCGAAGCGCGCCGTGCGTCTTTCGTCGGGGACCTCGGCCAGCGCCTCGAGCAGCAGGTCGTTGTTGTCCTCGTCCCCGCCCGCGCGCCCGTGGTCCTTCGCGTAGCGCGCGCTGCGCACGCCGGGCGCGCCCCCGAGCGCGTCGACGACGAGGCCGCTGTCGTCCGCCAGCACCGCGACGACGTCGTCGAGCAGGGTCCGCTCGCGCAGCGCGGCCAGCACCGCCTCGGCCTTCTTGCGCGCGTTGCCCGCGAACGTGTCCGCGTCCTCTTCGATCTCGAGCGCGTCGAGGCCGAGGTCCCGGAGGTTACGCACGCGGTAGCGCTCGCCGGCGATCTCCTCGAGCTCTCTTCGCTTCTTCTCGTTCTGCGTCGCCAGCACGAGCACGCGCGCGGCGCCCGCGGCCGCCGGTTCAGGCACCGGCGCGCTCCACCGCCTCGCGCTGCAGGGCGCACAGGCGCTGCACGCCCGCGAGGCCCTGGTCGACGAGCAGGTCGAGCTCGGCGCGCGTCATGGCGACGCCCTCGGCCGTGCCCTGCACCTCGATGAGGCTGCCGTCGTCGCGCGCGACCAGGTTCAGGTCGGTGTCCGCGCGCGAGTCCTCTTCGTAGCAGAGGTCGGTGAACACCTCGCCCTTGAGCACACCGAGCGAGACCGCCGCCACCTGACCGGTGAGCGCCTTGTCGAGCGAGGCCTTCAGCACGCCGCGCTTCTTGAGGTCGGCGAGGCAGAGACGAAGCGCCACCCAGGCGCCCGTGATGGACGCCGTCCGCGTGCCGCCGTCCGCCTGCAGCACGTCGCAGTCGACGTGCACCGTGAACTGCCCGAAGGCGTCGAGGTTCACCACGTTGCGCAGCGCCCGGCCGATGAGGCGCTGGATCTCGACGCTGCGGCCGTCCGCTCGCCCGGTGGTGATGTCGCGCCGCCGGCGCTCGTGCGTCGAGGCCGGCAGCATGGAGTACTCGGCCGTCAGCCAGCCGCCCCCGGAGGAGAGCCGGTGCGGCGGGACGCGGTCCTCATGGGTCGCGGTGACGAGCACGCGCGTCTTGCCGAAGGAGACGAGCACGCTCCCCTTGTGGTGCTCGAGGAAGCCGGTCTCGAGAGAGATGGGCCGGAGGTCGGTAGGGGCACGTCCGTCGATTCGCATGGGCGGGCTTGTCGCTCAGGGAGCCGCGGGGAGCAAGCGCGAGCCCTGCGGAGGCGGAGGACCTTGCCTGCCGCGCTTGCGGGGTACGCAGGTCTCGCACGCTGGCATGCCCAGCCTGTGGATTCCTGCAGGGTGGACAGGCGACTTACAGGCCAAACGCGGTAAATCAGCCTCGTTTGGGGTCAAAACCGCATTTCCTTAAAAGTCTAGTCTGCGAGCTAGCTTACGGGCGTTCGTTGATGGAAAGAGGTAAAAAAACCGCACAGGTCGAAGCCGCGGATCGAGGCGTTGCACGAAAGATCAGGCATTTAGCGCCGTCGGTGCACCAGGCACGGCACGTGCTTATGTTGGATCCGTCGCTCGGGGCGAACCCTCCCCCCAGGTCGGTCTCGGGCGACTCAAGGATCTCGTCAAGCGCTTCCCCCCGCGCGAGACGAGATCCTGTTTTTTTGTGCTCTCGCCCGGCGAGCGTGTGCTCGTGGCGCGTGCTCGTCGCCGCTAAGAGCCCGGCGTGGCCCAGCGGCCGATGGCGTCGATGACGCGGTCGATGCCGGGGACGTCGATGAGGGCGCGCTTCGAGGTGAGCTGCTCGCGGATGCGGTAGTGATCCTTGAGGGCTCGCTGGCCGGCGCTCGCGAGGTCGATGCCGAGGGCGCGGGCGGGGCCGTAGCCGTCCTTGACCATGCCGATGCCGAGGGTGAGCCACTTCACCTGCTTGGCCTGCAGGCGCAGCGCCTCGACGTGCGTGAGCCGCTCGAGCAGCGCGGGCGCGTACAGCACGCCGATGGCGACGTGCTTCACCTCGTCGCGCTGGATGTACTCGAGCACCTGGCGCGTGAGCGGGTCCTCGACGTGCTCGCGCAGCGTGTGGAACGAGTGGTTGGCGATGTTCTCGATGAACAGGTGCATGCCCACCATCTTGAAGGCGGGCTCCTTGGTCTCGAGCAGGTCGCTCAGGAGCTGGCGCGCGAAGAACGACGGCGGATAGATGCGGTCCATCTTCCGCAACAGCCGCTGGAACGCGGCCACGTGCTTGGCCTCCTCGACCACCTGACAGGCGAGGGCGTTGCGCGCCTCCTCGTCGGGGACGCTGGCCACGAGCTGGCCGGCGAGGGCCAGCGCCGCGCGCTCTCCGTAGTAGGTGATCGACAACACCTGGGCGAGCGCCTGCCGCTGTGCGTGATCGAGCTCGACGTCCCGCTCCCAGTCGATGGCGGTCGACTCGTTCCAGAAGTCGCGCTTCGCCTTCTCATAGAGCGTGACCAGCTTGGGGAAGCGGTCGGGTAAGCGCTCTTCGAAGATGCCGCGGGTGTACGTCATGAGGGTTTGCTCGCGATCTACGAGCGTTCAGTCCGCGCCCGTTCTACAACAGGGGGGTGCAGACCCGCTCCTTCTCCACCTTAGCGCGTCGATCGGCCGCCGCGTTCGCGCGCTGCTGCCTCGGCGGCCTCGCCGCCTTGGTCAGCGGCTGTGCCAGCTGCGAGCCGCCGGCGCTCGGGGACAGCGGGCCCCCCTCGGGCATCGTCCTCGTCAACGAGCTGCTCGCCTTGAACGGCAGCGGGCTCGCCGACGAGAGCGGTCAGCGCGATGACTGGCTCGAGCTCTACAACCCCTCGCAGGGACCGGTGGATCTAGCGGGCTTCGGCCTCAGCGATGATCCCGCGGCGCCAGGCAAGATGAAGCTGCCGCCCGGCACGCTGCTCGCGCCCGGCGCCTTCCTGCTCGTTTGGACGGACGACGATCCCGAGCAGGGACCGCTGCACGCGCCCTTCCGCCTGTCGGGGGATGGCGAGAGCGTGGTGCTCACCGACGCCGAAGGCGGCCTCGTCGACGAGATAAGCTTCGGCGTGCAAGCGACGGACGTCAGCATCGGACGCTCCCCCGACGGCGAGGGTGACGTCGTCGCGCTCGTCTCGCCCACCCCGGGCGAGGCCAACACGCCGCCACGCGACCTCCCCGACGGGGGCGTCGTCGACGCGGGCCCTCCGCCGCTCGCGCCGGTCATCAACGAGGTGCAGGGGGCGCCGTCCTCGTTCGTGGAGCTGTACAACCCGCACGACGAGGCCGTGGCGCTCGCGGGCCTGTATCTGTCCCCGAACCCGGTCGCGCCGCTGCGCTGGGCCATCCCCGACGGCGCGCCGGCGCTCGCTCCCGGCGGCTTCGCGGTCTTCCTCACAGACGGCGACACCGGCGCGGGCCCCGAGCACGCGTCGTTCGCGTTCAACGATCCCGGCACGCTCGTGCTCTCGACCAGCAGCGCCGTCGTGCTCGAGCAGGTGAGCGTGCCCGCGCTCCCTGACGACGTCAGCTGGGCGCGCCTGCCCGACGGATCGGGCGGCTTTTCGCGCGGCGCGCCGACCGAGGGCTCGGGCAACGTCGCGCTCAGCGTCGACGCGGGGCAGGGCGGCCGTGACAGCGGGCCCGGCGCGGGCGCGCTCGACGGCGGCGGAGACGCGGGATGATCCGTCAGGCGCTGTCGCTCGGCGGCCGGCTCGCCTGCCTGCCCCTCGCGCTGGCGCTCGCCTGTGTGCCCGGCGATCTCGTGGACGGCGGCTCCGGCGGCTTCGACGACCACACGCGAGGACGCCTGACGAGCCGCGCCGAGGTGCTCGCCTGGTCGAGCGCGGCCGCCGGCTCCTCGGCGCTCAAGTTCGTCGTCACGGAGTTCTCCGCTGCGAGCGCGCGCGCCATGCTCTACCTCGACGGAGGCTTCTACACGCTGCACGACGAGTGGATGTGGTTCCGCTTGCTGAACGGACAGCGGGTGCGCGGCGTCGATCTCGAGCCGTACGCCGGATCGTTCGCCACCGTCGCCGACATCGTCACCTGGGCGCGCGCGCGCGTCGTGGCAGAGCAGGAGCTGCCGCTCGATCTGCGCTTCGTCGGCGACCGGCTCTACTCGCCCCGGTTCTATTCGCTGGCGCTCGACACGACGCCGCGCGGGCTCGGCCTCGGCACGCTCGTGCACCTGCCGGCGCGCAGCGAGCCTGAGGCGCGCGAGGAGATCTGGGCCTTCGAGCTCGAGTTCCAGGACGATCCGAGCCACGCGGAGCTGAGCGTCTTCTTCTCGCTCCTCGACGACACGCTGCCCGAGGGCATCGCGGGCGAGGTGCGCTGGCTCGTGCGCTCTCCGGCGCAGGAGGCGCTCGCCCTGCAGATGGAGCAAGGCGCGCTGCCGTACCACGAGCGCATCCTCCGCTATGACGAGATCGTGGTGCCGGGTGAGGTCGAGGTCTACAGCGAAGGGCTGGTCGCCGGCCGCCTGCAGCTCCTCCGTCCCGGCGAGCCCGGCCTCGAGGACGCGCTCTCCACCGACGTCCTCGCGCTCGGCTTCGTACCCGACTTCTTGCCGGCGGCGACGGGCCTGCTCACGGCGGTGCCGCAGACGCCGCTGGCGCACATCAACGTGCTCGCGAAGAACCGCGGCATCCCGAACGCCTACCTCGGCGGCCTCAGCGACGACCCGAACCTCGACCAGCTCGCGCGCGTGCGAGCGCCGGTGATCCTGCTCGCGGAGCAGCAGCCGGCGCCGCGCGTCGTCGTGCAGCCCATCTCGGAGCAGCAGTTCGCCACCTGGCGCTCCCTCTCGCTGCGGCCGGCGCTCGCGGTGCCGCCCGTCGAAATCGCGAGCCTGCCCTACACGATCGACCTGGCCACGCTCTCGTTCGACGACGTGGACGAGCAGCGGCCCATCATCGGCGGCAAGGCCGCGGGCTTCCTCGGGCTCATGGCGCCCGGCACCGTCGTCATGCCGGACGCGCCCCTGGCCATCACCGTACGCGCCTATGCCGAGCACCTCGCGCCGCTCCGGGCGCGCCTCGAGGAGGTGCTCGCTGACGTCGAGTTCACCCGCTCGGCCCGCACCCGCTTCCTCGTGCTCGAGGGGGAAGACGCCTTCCGCGCGCGCTACACGACGGCCGAGGACCGCGCGTTTGTCGACGAGCTGCTCGCGAGCTCCACCAGCAGCGTGCTCGCGGAGGTGGTGCGGGACGGCGGCGTCAAGGCGCTCATCACCGCGAAGCCCATGAGCCAGGCGAGCCTCGACGCCATCCTGGACGCGCTGTTCGCGCAGTTCGGCCACTTCCACGTGCGCCAGGGCTTGCGCTTCCGCTCGTCGAGCAACGTCGAGGACATCGAGGGCTTCAACGGCGCCGGTCTGTACGAGTCGCACACCGGCTTCCTGTTCCCCGAGCAGGCCGGCGAGCACGGCAAGACCGTCGAGCGCGCCATCAAGCGGGCGTGGGCTTCTTATTGGGGCGCCGAGGCCTTCGAGGAGCGGCGGCTCTCGCGCATCGCGCACCTGAGCGGCCACATGGCCGTGCTGGTACACGCGCGCTTCGACGACGACAGCGAGCTCTCGAACGCGGTCTTTACCTACACGCTCCTCCCTGCGAGCCACGCGGACGAGGGGGTGCTCGAGGTGAACGTCCAGCGCGGCGCCTTGAGCGTGACGAACCCGCCGCCCGGCACCGACTCCTTGCCCGAGGTCGATGTCGTGCGCCTCGGCCGGGGGGAGAGCGAGCCGGTCATCGAGCGGCTGGCGCCCTCGACGGAGGTGAGCGCTGGCGAGGTCGTGCTCAGCGACGACAAGCTGCGCGAGGTGTTCGCCTCCGCGCGCGCGGTGAGCGAGGCCTGGATCGTCGTCGAGAACCAGGGGCTGCTCACGTCGCAGCGGCGCCGCACGCTCGTGCTCGACTTCGAGCTGCGCGAGATGGCCGCCGGCTGGCCGGCGCTCTCCGAGGGCACGCCCTTTGGCGAGCGGCTCGTCATCAAGCAGGCGCGTACGCTCGAGCCGGGCAGCGCGCACATCCCGGCGGAGGTCCTCGCGCTGCCCTTCCCGCGCGACGTCCTCTCCCGCGCCCGCCTCGTCGAGCGGACCACCTGCGCCGCCTCCGCCTTCGACGTCACCGTGAGCGAGGCCTACACCGATCCGCTGAGCGAGCCCGACCTCGGCTACGCGCAAGAGCCC
This sequence comes from uncultured Myxococcales bacterium, assembly GCA_964388085.1. Lineage (GTDB taxonomy): Bacteria > Myxococcota > UBA727 > UBA727 > CAYLZW01 > CAYLZW01. The sequence continues at coordinate 8,830 of CAYLZW010000210.1, forward strand.
TTCACCGCCTTCGTGACGCTCGACCTCATAGCGCCGCTGCCGGCGCTCGGGCTCGAGGAGGGGCGGCGGCTCTCGTTCGTGCACCCGGGCTTCCTCGCGGTGCGGCACCCGGGGCTCTCGGACGGCGACGCTGCCTACGGCCTCGAGGTCGAGATCGATCCGAGCCGGCCCGAGGCTGCGTCGTTGAGCGCGATCCGCCTTTTGCCCGACGGCACCTGGCAGCTCGAGAAGGACGAGGTGGCGGAGAGCGGCTCCATCACGGCGTGCGAGAGCACACCGCTGTTCACGACCCCGGACGACTTCCTGCGCGCGCTCTTGCCCTGACGTGCGCGCGCCGGTCCTCCTCGACCCGATGACGTACGGAAACGCCCGCTACCCGGGTTGCGCGACACAGCCGGCGTGGGCTTTCATGCCGGCATGAGCGACAGCCGCACCGGGCTCCGCGTGCACGCGCTCAGCGTCGCTGACACCGCGCGCTGGCGCGTCGTGAACCTGCTGCAGGCGGCCTTCCTCACGACGTGGACGGCGCTCTGCATCTCGCTCGCCCTCGCCTCCCTGGCGCTCACCTGGCGGCCCGGGCCCTCGCTCTGGATGGCGCGTCACCTGTGGGCGCCGCCGCTCTTGCGCGCGGCCGGGGTCCGGCTCGAGGTACGTGGGCTCGACAACATCGCCGGCGTGTCCTCGGGCCTGTTCATGGCGAACCACCAGTCGATGATCGACATCGCCGTCGTGTTCGCCGCGCTGCCGGCCGGGCTCCGCTTCGTCGCCAAGCGGGTGCTGCTCTTCGTGCCTTTCCTCGGCTGGTACATGTGGGCCATGGGGATGGTCTTCGTCGACCGGAACAAGCGCGCGAAGGCCATCGAGTCCCTGCGGCGAGCGACGACGCTGTTCCAAGGCGGCGCCTATGTGATGACCTTCCCCGAGGGGACCCGCACGCGCGACGGCTGCGTGCTGCCCTTCAAGAAGGGCCTGTTCATGCTCGCCATCGAGTCGGGCGTCCCCATCGTCCCCGTGGCGATCGAAGGTGCCCTCGGCGTGCTGCCCTCGGACGGCTTTCAGGTGCGGCCTGGCGTCGTCAAGGTCGCCCTGGGAGAGCCGATCCCGACCGCTGGCCTCTGCCCGGCCGATCGGGACGCGCTCATCCAGCGGGTGCGCGACGCGGTCATCGACCTGAACGTCTCCCTCGGCGGCAAGGGCGGGGACAAGTCCACGCCCGTGTGACCGCTCTCGACGAGAGCGCAAGGCCGCGCGCGGGTCGGACGATCGACCGAGCAACCCCGGAGACCCGTACGGCAACGTGCGGATGGGACGTACCTGGTGGGTTTCACACGGGTCCCTCGCTTTACGCGCACCCTGCCGAGGCACTAGGCTCGTGATCCCCCACAGGCGCCTCTTGGGCTGTGTGACCTCGAACGGTGGTTTTGCCCCGAGGCGAGGTCGATGACGAAGCCGTACGCGAACGAGGTAACGATGAGACGGTCCCTATTCTGCCTGCTCGGCGTCACAGCGCTGCTGTCAGTGGCCGCGGCCTGCGGCTCGCCGGTCCCACGCGATCCGGACGCGCAGCCGCCGCCAGGAGGCGATCCGATCGCCAACGTGCCCGTGGCCCCGCCCGACGAAAACGTGGTCCCCGATCCGGTCGTCGATCCCATCGACCAGCCGCCCGACCCGACGGCCTGTCC
>CAYLZW010000211.1:0-6303 GCA_964388085.1 uncultured Myxococcales bacterium
GCGGCCATCAACCCCGGCAACTCGGGCGGCGCGCTCGTGAACCTGAAGGGCGAGCTCGTCGGCATCAACACCGCGATCCTCTCGCGCACCGGCGGCTACCAGGGCATCGGCTTCGCCATCCCCTCGGACATGGTGAAGCTGGTCATGATGGATCTCCTCGACGACGGTGTGGTGGACCGCGGCTTCCTCGGCGTACAGATCCAGGACCTCTCGAGCGAGCAGGCCGCAGCCCTACAGCTCGGCCGCACGCGGGGTGCCCTCGTCGCGCGCGTGATGCCCGGCAGCCCGGCCGAGCAGGCCGGCCTCGAGCGCGGTGACGTCATCGTGGGCGTGGACGGACGTTCGATCGCGAGCGCGCAGGCCCTCAAGAACATCGTCGGTCTGAAGGGCGCCGGAGTGCAGGTGGAGATGGTCGTGCTGCACGCGGGCGAGAAGCGTCAGGCGACCGTCACGCTCGGCGCACAGCAGGATCGAGACATTCCCACGCGGAGGCGCTGAGAGGTCGGCGCCGGGCGCTCGCGGCTGGCAGGTGAGGGTGCGCTCGTGTGCGCGATGTCGGCCGAGGTCGCTCGACGAGCGCTGGCCCGAAGGGTGTCGTCGCTGGCGCGGCGCTTGCGTTCCGCGAGGGCTCCCTTGGGTCCCGCGGTAGCGCAGCGTGGACGGAGGCCGACGCCATGCGACTTCGACGATGGGATGACCGCGAGCACGCGCGCCACAGTGAGGCGCCCTGGTGGGCCCGGCTCCCTGCCAGAGCGCCTACCGCGTACCGGAGGGTGCGCTGATGGCACACCTTGGCGTCGCCTTCGATCTGCGCGAGGAGCCCGCGGCGCCTTGTCGCTTCGACCTCGTCATCCCCACGCTCGGACGCCCGTCGCTCATGTCGCTGCTGCGCGACATCGCGCGCGAGGAGGGCCCTCGTCCCGAGCGCATCATCCTCGTCGACGACCGCGCCGTCCGTGACGAGAGCCTGTTTCGAGGGCCGGTGCCCTTCGAGCTCGAGGCGCTCTTGCGCGTCCTGCCGGGTCGAGCGCTCGGGCCGGCCGCCGCGCGCAACCTCGGCTGGCGCTCGGGCGGCGCTCCCTGGGTGGTGTTCGTCGACGACGACATCCGCCTCGAGCGCGAGTGGGCTCGTCGCCTGCTGCAGGATCTCATGGGCGCGCCTGCCGACGTGGCCGGTGTGCAGGGCCGCGTGCGCGTACCGATGCCTCGCTACCGCGCCCCCACCGAGCACGAGCGGCGCGCCGCCGAGCGGGAGCGCATGCAGTGGTCCACGGTGGACATGGCCTACCGCCGCGCCGCGCTCGAGCTCGTCGGTGGCTTCGACGAGCGCTTCACGCGCCCCTCGCGCGAGGACGTCGACCTCGGCCTGCGCGTCGTCGACTCGGGATTTCAGATCGTGCGCGGCAGCCGCCTCGTGGAGCACCCAGCGCCCGAGGAGGACTCGTGGGAGAGCGTCTCGCGCGAGCGCCGCGTGGCCGACGACGTGCTCCTGCGCGCCATCCACGGGCCGCGCTGGCGCGAGCGCTCCGGCGCGCTGCCTGACGACCGGAGCCGTCACCTCGCCACGACCCTGGTGGGAGCGGGCGCAGCGGTGGGGCTCGCGAGCGCGAGCTGGCCGTGGGCGCTCGGCTGCGCGGCGGTGTGGTTGGCCGCGACGGCCAGCTTTGCCTGGCGCCGCATCGCGCCGGGGCCGCGCACCTTCGACGAGATCATGACCGCGGCGGCGACGAGCACCGTGGTGCCGCTCGCGTCGAGCTGGCATTGGCTGCGCGGCGTGACCGGCACCGTGCTCGGCAGCACGGAGCCACACCGCGCGCCGCGAGCGCTGCCCGAGCGCCCCATCCGCGCCGTCGTGGTCGAGCGCGACGGCGTGCTCATCGAGGACGAGCGCTACGACGGCGATCCGCTCAGCGTGCGCCCGCGACCGGGCGCACGCGAGGCGCTCGATCGCCTGCGCGCCGCCGGCGTGCCCATCATCGTCATCGCCGATCAGGGCGCCCCCGAGCGCGGGCTGCTCGACGAGAGCGTGCTCGACGAGCTCAATGAGCGCGTCTGCGCGCTGCTCGGGCCCTTCGATGGTTGGTTCGAGTGTGCGCACCGCGCCGACGAGGGGTGCCTGTGCCGGCGTCCGGCGGCGACCATGGTGCACGAGGCGGCCGGCCACGTCGGGCTCTCGGCGGCCGACTGCATCGTCATCGGGGACGAGGGCAAAGACGTCGCTACCGCGCGAGCAGCAGGTGCACGGAGCGTCCTCGTGCCCACGCAGGATACGCCGTGCGAGGAGGTGTGGGCCGCCGACGACGTGGCGGCGGACCTCGGCGCCGCGGCGGATCGAGTCCTGCTTAGAAGCACCCTCGTCCTCGCGGAGGTTTCCCAATGAAGATCGCCATGGTCTCGGCGCACGCAAGCCCCCTCGCTCCCCTCGGCGAGGGCGGCAACGGCGGCATCAACGTTCACGTCGCCGAGCTGGCGCGCGCGCTCGGCGAGGCGGGCCACGAGGTCGACGTCTACACGCGGCGCGACAGCCCCGCGCTCCCGAAGAAGGCGGCCTTCGGCAGCAACGCCTACGTGGCGCACCTCGACGCCGGACCGCCCATCCCGCTCCCGAGGCACGAGCTCTGGCCGCACCTCGCTGAGCTCGCGGAGGGGCTGGCCGCCGCCTTCAGGAGGTCTCCTCCCGACGTCGTGCACTCCCACTACTGGCTCTCGGGCGCCGCGGCCGAGCGCGCGCTCGCGAGCGCCGCGGGCGCCGCCTTCTTGCACACGCCACACGCGCTCGGCGTCGCTCGTCGCCGTCACCCGCCCCACGAGGCGGCGGACCACCGGCTGCGCGCGGAGGAGACCCTGCTCAAGAGCGCGCACCACATCATCTCCACGTCGAGCGACGAGGTGTTCGAGCTGCGCCGCCTCGGCCTGCGCGCGGACCGGGTCACCGTGGTGCCGTCCGGCACGGATCTCGACGTCTTCCACCCGAAGGGGCCGGTGGACTCGCGCCGTCCCGGCTGGGGGCGCGTCGTCGTCGTCGGCAGGCTGCTGCCGCGCAAGGGCATCGACGGCGTCGTGCGCGCGCTGGCGCAGGTGCCGCGCGCCGAGCTCGTGATCGCCGGCGGCCCCCCCGCCGAGCGCCTGCTCGAGGACCCCGAGGCGCAGCGATTGTGTGACCTCGCCAAGGAGGTCGGCGTGCGCGAGCGCGTCGTGCTGCGCGGACGGATCTCCCGCCGCGCTGTCGCTGCGCTGCTGCGCTCGGCCGACGTCGTCGTGAACGCCGCTCACTACGAGCCTTTCGGAACCGTCCCGCTCGAGGCCATGGCCTGCGGCGCCGCGGTCATCGTCACGCCGGTGGGCGGCGTCGTCGACACGGTCATCGACGGGGTCACCGGCGTGCACGTGCCCCCAGGCGACGAGCGAGCGCTCGCGGAGGCGCTGAACCACCTGCTCGACAAGCCCTATTGGCGTCTGGCCCTCGGCGCCGGCGGCGCCCAGCGCGCGCACACACGCTACGGCTGGGAGCGCGTCGCGGCGAGCACGCTCGACCTCTACCAGCGCCTCGCGAGCAGGCCCGGGCGCTCCACCGAGGCAGGCTGAGGGGCGCTCAGGCCTCGGCGACGGGCTCTTCCCCATCGGGCGGGGGCTCGTCGAGGCCGAGCGCGCCGACGATCTCGGCCACGAGCGCGTCGCCGATGACCTCGAGCAGCTCCTCCTCGTCGCCGGCGAGCAGCTCGAGGTTCTCCTGGTAGAGGACCACGCCGTCGAGCGCGTAAGAGAGCTCTTCCTCCGGCTTGCCCTCGTCGAGGAGGCTGACCTCGACGAGACAGGGCACGTCCGGCGGCACCGGCTCGTCTTGCTCGCGCAGCACCCCGAGGTCCGGCCGCGCCTCGATGCGCAGATCGACGCCGGCGATGGCCTCCTCGACGAGGGGCGGCAGCTCCTTGCGCGCCTCCTGGACGAGCTCCAAAAAGCGCGCGGCGCCCACGCGGTAGGGCAGCGGAAAGCGCTCGGGAGCGAGGGCGTGTGCCTCCTCGAAGGCCGGCTCGGCGACGTCAGCCTCTCCCTTCGCCTGCGCCGTCCGCGCGAGCAGGTGATGCGCGTCGGCGAGCCCGCGCTCGAGCTCGATGACGCGCTGGACCTCGCGCGTGGCGTCGTCGAGCTCACAGAGGGCGAAGTGCGCGGCCGCGAGCGCGAGGCGCGCCACCGGATAGCTCGCGTCCCCCTGCAGCGCGGCCTCGGCGGCGGACTTCGCGCCGGCGGCGTCGCCGACGCTGAGCCGACAGTCGGCGAGCATGACGCGCGCCTCGGCGAGGAAGGCCTGCCCGTCCTCGGCGCCCGCCACCAGCTCCTCGAGCGTGGCCACGGCCTCCTCGACGAGCGGGAGCGCCTCGTCGGGATCGTCATAGAGCTCGAGCAGGTAGCTCGCGCGCGCCATGAGCACGGAGGGATCGTCGGGCCAGCGGGCGTACACCTCGTCGACCACGGCCATGGCCTCGTCGGGATCGTCCGCGGAGAGCAAGGCGGCCTTCACGAGCAGCGCGTCACGGCTCTGCGGCGCGAGCGCCTCGAGCTCGCCGAACAGCGCGCGCGCCCCGTCGACGTCACCGGTCGCCAGCAGCGCATAGGTGCGCTCGGCCAGATCTTGCACGCGCTCTTCCTCGGACACAGGGCCTTGCTCGGACACGGGGCCTCCTCGAACGGAGGCGGAGCCTACTCGCAATCTCCGCGTCGTCGAGGCCCATTCGTCAGCGTGGACGCGCGGCCCCTGCCCTGTCGACCGTCCCGCGTCAGGCCGGCTGAGGGCCCTCGACCCGACGCCCCGCGCGGCTCGGCGACGGGATCAGCGACAGCGCCAACACGACGACACCCACGATGATCGCGTTCAGGGCCGCGGCCTGCCAGCCGGCGTAGCCGAGCGCGAAGGGCGACACGATGAGCCAGGCGCCGAGCGCCGTGTTGGCGAAGCGCGCTGGGTCCCACGCGAGCGCGACCAGGGCAGCGAGCGCGACGAGGATGCCGACCCAGATGTCGTTCGTACGAGCCGCCGCGTCGTCGTAGCGGAGCGCCCAGGGGGCGATCATCAGCCAGACGCCGAGCGCGATGTTCAGGATGCGAGCCCACATTCTCTGCTCCTACTCGGAAGAGGACCTCCCCTAACCACGTACCGACCGCGCGATCTGCGCACACGAACGACAGGGGCCGTCCGTCGACGACACGGCGAAGAGCGCGCGGCGCTCTGCCGCGCAGCGTGACGATGAGCGACAATTCGACGGCGCCGAGCGACGTCTTCTGAGCGCGGCACAAGGCACGCAAGATGCTTTTGATGCAGCCATGAAATTGCCACTCATGGAGCTCAACCGTTATCGCCACGTCGGCCTGCTCATCCTCCGGCTCGGCATGGGCGCCATCTTCGTCACGCACGGCCTCAGCAAGTTCGCGGCCGGCAGCGAGGGGCTCGCCGAGGTGGGCTCGGTGGTGGCGACCTTCGGCATCGACGGCGGTCATGTGTTCTGGGGCGGCGTCGCCGCGACCTGCGAGGCGCTCGGCGGCGTGCTGCTGATGCTCGGGTTGTTCACGCGCCTGGCGGCCATCGCCATCTCGCTGGTGCTGCTCGGCGCCTTCGTCATGCACACGATCAGCGGCGACCCGCTCGCCGTCTGGCTGCATCCGTTGAAGGCGTTCACCGTCATGGTGGCGCTCTTCTTTACGGGGCCGGGTCGCTACAGCGTCGACGCGCTCATGACCGATCGCGACACGCTCGAGCGCGCGGAGCCGGGCTCTGACGTGGTGCGCGGACGACGAGAGCCGAGCTGGGCTGTGCGCGAGCCGAGCGCCGAGATCCGCGTCGGGCGGCAAGGGTAGCGCGCGGGCCGCGCTCAGCCGTCGACGGGGAAGCCGCCGGCGAGGGCCGCCTGCAGCAGCCGGAGCACGTCGAGCTCGAGCTGCAGCGCCGCCGACGCGTCGGGCGTCATGAGCGCCACCACCATGAGCTGCTCGATCTCCCGCACGCGCGCGTCGACGCCTGCGGCCCCCGTGAGCATGGCCTTCAAACCGGCGATCTCGGCGTTGTGCTCGCGCAGCCCCTCGGCGCTGAAGCGCGCGCGCATGCCGATGTCCTCGAGCTCCCGGATGCGGGCCTCGATGGAGGTGACGCTCGACGAGCTCGCCAGAACGCGCTCGCTCACCCGCTTCGCCGCGCTGTCGCTCGGCGCGTCGGGGGTCTCGCCGATGGGCGCGACGGGTGCGCTCGGCTCGCCGGCGCCGCCGTCCTCGTTGTCGGACGGGTACTTCATGGTGACCATCACGCCGTCGTCG
>CAYLZW010000211.1:6403-10459 GCA_964388085.1 uncultured Myxococcales bacterium
CCGATCTCGCTGCCGCCGTCCTCGTTGTCGGACGGGTACTTCATGGTGACCATCACGCCGTCGTCGCCGCCGCCGATCTCGCTGCCGCCGTCCTCGTTGTCGGACGGGTACTTCATGGTGACCATCATGCCCGGCTCGCCCGCCGGCGCCTTCACCTGCTGCTGCTTGCGCGCGCGCTCCTGGCTCTCGAGGAAGCGCGCGAAGAACGGCTGCGCGGCCTCGCTGCGCGCGGGCGTGGCGTCGAGCCGCGCGAGCTCTTGGCGGAGCGCCTTCACACGCGCGCTCTTCGGGTTCACCGCCGCGTGCACGTCCATGGCCGCCTGCAGCGCGCTCTTGAGCTGTCGCTGCGCTGCGCCGTCGGCCGGTCGTTGCGCGAGCGCTCGTTGCGCGCTCTGCACCGTCTGATCGACGACGTCACGCACGATGCGGGCACGCTCCTTCGCGATGCCATCGAGCAGCAGCGCCTGGTCGGGCGCGCCGGTCTTGGCGAGCTGCGCCGCGCGCGCGAGCTCCTTCACGGCGCGGATCTGCGTCGACACCGAGAGGTCCGCCTGGCCGAGCGCCCTCTGCGCGGCCTGCGCCGCCGACGAGAAGTCCTCCGGCGCGGCCCGCGAGCGCTCGGCGATGGCCCTCTGCACCTGCACGCCCACGCTCGAGAACGACAACAGCGCGCCGAGATCCTCGCTGAGCTCCCCGGCGACGAGCTCGCCGCCGCGGAGCGACTCCGCGAGACCCGCCTCGAGCGAGCGCCGCAGCGCGCCCAGGATGTCGTCCGTGGACGCGCGCGCGTTGCCGGCGGCGCGGAAGTCATCGACGACGTCCTGCAGCGCGGCCGGCAGCTTCGCCACGTCGGCGGCGCTGAGCTCGCGGTCGCCGCTCTCGGCCCGGAGCGCGCGCCGCGCGTCGTCGAGCGCGGTCTGGATGAGGGTGGCGGGCTTCAAGCGGACGCTCTTCATGGGCTCTCCGGTCCTCGCGTGCGGCGCGCGCGGCGAGGAGCAAGGCTCGGTGCGGAAGACGGATATCCTACCCGCGGCCCAGCGTCTTTGGCGTCGGCCGATCGGCACCCCCGCCGCGCTCGAGGGTCCTCCACGGGCACGTCGTTGGCGTCGCGCGCGCCCTGAGGCCCGGCGGCCCGCGTCCGCCCGATCCTCGCGTCAGGGTCGGCGCGGCCTGAGCGGCGTGATCCCTTGCATCTCGTCGGCGCGGTACGCGGCGCCGAGCGGTAAGCGGAACCAGAAGCTGCTGCCCTTGCCGATCTCGGCCTCGACGCCGATGTCGCCGCCATGCGCGAGCACGAGCCCGCGCGCGATGGCGAGCCCGAGCCCGGCCCCTTCCCCCGTCGAGCGCCGTCGCTGCCAGAAGGGCTCGAAGAGGCGTTTCTTCGCCTCCGGCGCGAGCCCCGGCCCCGTGTCGCGCACGACGAAGATGGCGTGCTGCCGATGCCGCTCGAGGACGACGTCCACGCGCCCGCCGCGCGGCGTGAACTTCACGGCGTTGCTGAGCAGGTTCGAGAGGATCTGGCCGCAACGCAGCCGGTCCGCGCGCAGGGTGACGGGCTCGCTCGGCTGACGGACGCGCAGCTCCACGCCCGCCTCATCGGCGAGGGCAGCCACGCCGACCAGCGCCTCCTGCAAGACCGCGCGCGCGTCCATCGTGCGGCGCTTGAGGCGCAGCTGACCTGCCTCCATGCTGGCGATGTCGAGCAGGTCGCCGATGAGCGAGGTCATCCGCCGGCTCGAGCTCTCGATGACCTCGATGAGTCGCTGTGCGCGCGCGTCGTCCGACGAGAACGCCTCGAGCCCGCGCGCGGCCATCTGAACGGCGCTCAGCGGGCTCTTCAGATCGTGCGCCACGATCCCGAGCACGTCGTCGCGCGCGCGGATCGCCTTCTCGAGCGCCCGGTACAGGTGCGCGTTCTCGAGCGCGAGGCCGATGCGACGGGCGATCTCCTCGGCGAAGGGCAGCGACGCTTCCCCGTAGCGATCCTTCGTCTCGGAGAAGAGCAGCACGGCGCCGAGCAGTTGTTCCCGCGCGAAGAACGGAATCACCAGCAGCGAGCGCGGCGCGAGCGCCCGCAGCAGCTCGAGGTGAGGCGCGTTCTGCGCCACGCGCACGAGGAAGTCGTCGTCGACCGCCCCGCGCACCAGGGGCCGCCGGCTGGCGATGGCCTCGCAGATCGGGTGAGGTCCGTCGTGCGCGATGTGCACGGCGCGCAGCGCGGCCGCGAGCCAGGCCTGCTCGGGCGCCCGGTGCGCGACGCAAGAGCGCGCGATGCCCTCTGCGCCGACGACGTCGATGACACAACAATCGGCCACCGTTTTGACCGCGAGGCTCGCGACCGCGCTCAAGATCTCGTCGCGCTCGCGCAGGGTGCTCAAGACGCGTCCGGTGTCCGCGAAGAAGCGCTGCTCGTGCTCGGTGTATTTGCGCGCGGTGATGTCTCTCACGGCGAGCATGAAGACCCAGCCGCCGTCGGCCGGCGCCTTCACGAGCGAGGTGTCGCCGTAGAACTCGCTGCCGTCGCGGCGACGTCCATGGACGTCCTGGTCGGCGCCGATGTGCAGCGAGCGCTTCTCGCTGCGCGCGAAGAAGCGCAGCGCGCGCTCGGCCTCCGCCCGCCGCGGTTCTGGGATGAGGATCTCGAGGCGCTTGCCGATCACCTCCCGCGCGCACAGGCCCCACATCGCCTCGGCGGCGTGGTTGTAGAAGATGATGCGGCGGCGCTCATCGAACCAGACGATGGCGTCGCCCGAAGCGGACATCAGCTCGCGCAGCCGTTGCTCCGAGTCGCGCAGCGCACGAGAGGCCGCCTGCTCCATCGTCCGGTCGATGCCGGTGCTGATGATGATGCGGGCGTCACCCTCGTCGATGACGCGGTTCGACCACGTCACCCAGCGCTGCTCACCGGTCGCCGTCTCCAGCGGATAGTCGAAGGTCGCGGTCGCGTCCGCGCGCAGCTGCTCGAACGCGCGCACCACCTTGGGACGATCCTCCCGCGCGACGAGCTCCGTGAAGTGCGAGCGCTCGTTCGAGAGCTTATCGAACCCGGTGAGATCGCCGTAGGCGCGGTTCCACCAGAGGATCGCCCCCTCATAGTCGAGCACGACGACGAGCGCGCTCACTTCGTCGAGCACCCTCCACACGACGTCGGTCATCGGCCCCCCCCATCCCCTCATGTAGGTCTAGGAAGGCAGACGCGCCGGAGGGACTATGAAAGATCGGCGCGAAGCCGGCGCCGCGAGGCCCCGGCCCGCCGCCTTGCTCGTCAGCGCTTCACGAGGCTGGCGACGAGATCGATCTCGACGTTGCCCTGCAGCGCCATCGACACCGGACAGTTCATCTTTGCGTCCTCGGCGATGGTCGAGAAGGCGGCGTCGTCGAGCCCGGGCACGACGGCGTCCACCTTCAGGTGGCTCTCGGTGATCTTGAAGGCCTCCCCCACCTTGTCGAAGGTGACGGTGGCCTGCACGTCGAGCGATTCTCCGGGGGTGCGGTTCTTCGCCAGGCGCCCCGAGAGCGCCATGGCGAAGCAGCTCGCGTGCGCCGCCGCGATCAATTCTTCCGGGCTCGTCTTGCCCGCGTGCGCTCCCGAGCGCGACGCCCAGGTCACGGGCTGATCTCGAAAGGCGTTGCTGGTGGCGGCGCTGACGAGGCCGCTCCCGCTGGCGAGGTCACCGGTCCAACGAACGTTCGCGCTGCGCTTCTCGGCCATGACGTCTTCTCCTCGTGAGATTGAGATCGCTCCCCGATCGCCATTGGAGATCGAATGGAGCGGCACGGACGTCAACCGAGGAGCGTCGGATCACGACCGCACTGAATGCAGGCGGTCGTGGAGCGATCGCGAGCTCAAATCACCCGCTTCGCGCGCGCCCAGTAGGCGTAGCGATCGGCGAGGCCGTTGTGGCCGCCGTTGATGCGCTCGGTGATGGTCGTGAACGCGCTCTTGTCGGCGAGCTCGTTCAGCCCGTGCGACTTCCAGAACCAGCCGGCGATGCGGAAGCCGACGCTCGGACGGCTCGCGAGCCAGGGCTTCTTCTCGAGCGGCAGGCCGAGCGC
>CAYLZW010000212.1:0-10363 GCA_964388085.1 uncultured Myxococcales bacterium
GCGTGCGCGACACGGGCACCGGCATCCCCGACGAGGTCAAGGCGCGCATCTTCGACCCCTTCTTCACCACCAAGGGCGAGCAGGGCACCGGCCTCGGGCTCAGCGTCAGCTACAGCATCATCCAGCGCCACCACGGTGACCTCGAGGTCAAGTCGGTGCACTCCGGCGCGGAGCACGGCACCACCTTCATCATCTCGCTGCCGCGCACGCGCGCCGAGAAGAAGGCCGCCGAGGCGGCGCCCGCGCCCTTCGGAGAGCTCAGCGACGGCCGCGCGCGCGTGCTCGTCATCGACGACGAGGAGAACATCCGCGACATCCTGACGGACATCCTCGAGACCGGCGATCACGAGGTCATCACCGCCGTGGACGGCCCCGAGGGCCTCGAGCGGCTCGCCGAGGCGCCCTTCGACCTCGTGTTCACCGACCTCGGCCTCCCCGGCATGAACGGCTACGAGGTCGCCGCCGAGGTAAAGCAGCGCTTCCCCGACGTGCCCGTGGGGCTCGTCACCGGCTGGGGCGCCACGCTCGATCCCGACAAGGCCCGCCACTACGGCGTCGACCTCGTGCTCTCGAAGCCCTTCCGCTTCGATCAGGTGCTCAAGCTCGTCGACGACGCGCTGGCCGCCCGCGCGCGCAAAGCCGCGCTATGACGGCCGAGGCCGGCGTCGCTGAACGCCGGCCTCGTAGCGCCGTCGGTTTTTATCCGTCGACAGCCATCAATCGAACGGGTTGATGGCGCTGAAGGCGCTCCTCGCGCCATCCGCGACGTCACCGGCGAAGTCGCTCGCGGCCGACGCCACGTCGCTGGCGATGGCGCCGACGTTCACGTTCACGTCGACGGTGAGGCGGCCACCGAGCCCGACGGCGGCGCCGAAGTCCGCGTACACGCCGACGGTGCCGTTGTTGTAGCCGATGTCGACGCCACCCGCGACGCCCGCGCCCGCCTGCGCGCGCCCGGTCACCGAGACGCCGCCGTAGCGGTTCTCGTAGCCCACGGTGCCCTTCACCTCGGCGCCGACGAAGGCCTCGCCCTGCGCGCGCAGCGCGACGTTGTTCGGGCTGATGACGACGCCCGCGGTGCCCTCCGCGCGCGCGCCGATGTGCGCCTCACCCTCGGCGAAGCCCTGCCCGGCGACGGTGGTGCGATCGCCGACCTGCGCGCGGCCGGAGACGCCGACGAGGTCCGCCTGCGCCGAGGCCGTCCCCATCAGGTTCACCTCACCCCGCTCGAGGTCGACCGTGGCCGCGTAGCCGGCCTGACCGCGCGCCGCCAGCGCGTGCGCCTCGTAGCCCGCGCCCGTGCCGTTGCCCTCGTGCCGGTGGTCGACGACGAGGTCATCGTTCACGCCGTGGAACTTGTTGTCGCCGATGACGGCGTCGTCCGCGGCGATGACGCCGGTGTAGGCCACCGCGCTGCTGCCGCCGTTCTCTTCGGCGAGCCGATCGAGCGCGCGCCGGTCGTCGGCCTCGGTGCTCTCGCTGGTGGTGCGCGAGGCGAAGTTGCCGTCCTGGTCCTGCGCCACGGTCGTGCGCTCGCTGGCGGACTCGCCGGTGGCCCGGTTTCGCAGCTCGGTCTCTTCTTGCAGCTGGCGCGTGCTCTGCGGGCTCCCGTCCGTCCGCGGCGCCGTCTCGCTCGTCTCGCTGTTGGTGGTCCGCGACTGCTGCGTGAAGCGGTTCTCCGTCGTCGAGCTCTGGCTGTGCGAGCGCTCGATGCCGCTGCGCACGTCGCGGCCGCTCTCGTGCACGCCGCGGCGGTTGTTGCCGTAGATGTTGGCGTCGGGCATCACCGCGCGACCGCCGGGCGGGCGGCCGCTCATGGAGTTGGACGGCTGCTGGGCGGCCTCCTGCGCCTCGGTCTCCTGCACCTCCTCCTCGGTGGGCGCGCGCGTGCGGGCGCGTCCGGCGGGGTTGGTGTTGGCCCCGAGGCGCCGCGCGGTGACCTCGTCGGCCAGCTCGGAGCTGATGGGCGGGTGGGCGCTCGGCGCCGCGCCGTTCGGACGCGCGGTCTGCGGCGGCGGCTCGCTCGAGGAGGGCGCGAAGCTCGAGCTGGCGGGGGCGCCGGTGGCGTTCTGCACGGCGGGCTTGAGCCGCGAGGGCCGCGCGCCGTTGGCCGCGCCGGTGTCGGGCAGGTTCAGCTCCTGGCCCGGGCGGATCAGGTTCGGATCCTTGAGCTGCGGGTTCGCGTTGATGAGGTCCTGGTGGTAGCGCTGGACCTCGGCGTTGGTCTTGCCGCCGCTCTGCTGCTGGGCGATGGACCAGAGGTTCTCGCCCTTCTTGACGGTGTGCGTCCGCGCGCTGCTCGTCGACGACGATGTGCTCGAGACGTTGCTCGTCGTCGGCTTCGAGGTGGTGTTTGAGACCGTCACGCTTGCCTCCCGGAGCGCACCTTCGACAGTGCGGGTGTTTCGTTATCGGCCCGACCCGTGGGGTGCGTTGCTCGACATTCCTTGATCACGTGCAAAGCCACATCGTCGTACATGTAGGAGCCGTCCGTCGTCGCCGTGTAGGTCCTCCGTCGCTGGCGGCGCGTGCGCTCACGCGGTGGACGCGATGGCGGCGAGCAGCTTGTCGGCTTGCTCCTTCTCCGCCTCCGTCGCGTTCGCGTGCTTGACGACGGCGGCGGCGAGCTCCTTGGCCTGCTCGGCCTCTCCCTGGTTGGCGCGCGCGAGCGCCAGGTGAAGCAGCAGGCCGGCGTGCTCGGGGTTTCGCTTGCGAGCGTCCTCGAGCACCTCCGCCGCCAGATCCGGATCCGCCCCGTCGCCTTGCAGGAGCACGAGCCCAAGGCGCGTGCCGGCCTCGCCCTGCGGGTCGCCGCGCGCGATGGCGGCCTCGTAGGCGTCGATGACGGCCTTGCGCGGCAGCGGCTGTTTGCCCTCGAGCGCGAGCCCGAGCAGCCAGTGCGAGCGCCAGTCGTTCGGGTCGCGCTTCACGGCGGCGCGCCCATGCTTCTCGGCCTCGCCCGCGTCCTCGGCCTCGAGCGCGAGCATGACGAGGTTGTGCAGGTCGTCGACGTCACGATCGCGCTCGGGGATGGCGAGCAGCGCCTTCTTCGCCTTCGCGTGATCGCCCTGATCGAAGGCCACCTGCACGCCAAAGCGCAACAGCTCGGGGTCGTCCGGGTTGTGCTTGAGGCCCTCCTTGACCGTGCTCTCGGCGAGCTCGAGGTGGCCTTGCAGCGCGTGCACGCGCACGAGCGACGCGAAGGCGCTCGGGTAGCGCGGCTCGATCTGCACGCACTGGACGTAGGCGCGCTCGGCGTTTTTGTAGTCCTTCGCGATCTCGCAGCCCTGTCCGAAGTAGAAGAACGTCGGCGCCGACGAGGGCATGGCGTCGGCGGCCTTGCCGAGGTGGTCCATCGCCTCCTTGTAGCGGCCGTTCACGAGCAGCGAGACGCCGAGGCTGTGGTGCGCCGCCGGCACGTCGCCGTCGCTCGTCTTGAGCGCGCGCTCGAGCTCCGCGATCGCCTTGTCGTGCGCGCCCGTCGCCGACAGCAGCGCGCCGAGATACGCGCGCGCGTGCCCGCTGTCTTTGTGCTTCTGGCTGATGGCGCTGAGCTCCTCGATGGCGCTCGTCACGTCGCCGTCGGCCGCCTTGAGGCGCGCCTTGGCGACGGGGCCGCGCACGTCGGCCGGGTAGCGCGTCGTCAGCTCGCCGGCCAGCTTCGCCGCAAGAGCGACGTCACCGCGCCCGAAGGCGTCCTCGAGGGCGGTGAGCTCGGCGCTCGAAGGTCGTGTCTCGCTCATGGTGCTTCCTCCCGCACAGCGTGGACGTTAGCGCTCTCACGCGCCTCGCAGCGCGCGAATGTACATCTGTTCGCTCGCGCGAGCGCACCCGCGCACACGGTAGGCAGCCCGCCTACATGGAATCGCTGCAGCGCTTGCCGCCGCGCGCCGCGTCCTTGTCGTCGTGAGAATGACATTCATATCCGCGCCTTAGCGCACGACTAGTGCTTGACACCCATGCGCCGGCGGGTCCACCTTCGCGCATGGCTTCGGGTCCGCTCCCTTCGAAGGATGTCCGGCTTTTGCGCTCGGTGCTCGCACGCGAGCTCGAGACCATCAACGAGTACGAGGTCATGGCCGGCGAGGCCGAGGACGCGCACATCCGCGCCTTCTTCCTGCACCTCGCCATGGAGGAGAAAGAGCACGTCGCCGAGGCCATGGCGCTCATCAACGAGCGCGATCCCGAGCAGAAGCGGGAGCTCGACGAGGCCGACACGCGCCCCGAGCACTTCTTGAGCGGAGAGACGGCCAAGGGCGAGCCCGTACCGTCTTTGCACGCCCCTTCCAGGAGCTTCACCGTCGGTAGCTTGAAGGGCAGGCCCGACGGGAGCTGAGGCCGACCCGCGCGACCGCCCGGGCCGACAAGTCTTTTGGCTGAGAGCTGATTCGAACGCTGCTTGACGACGAGGAGAACAGGCACATGACCGACTTTCTGGGCCACGCTGAGAACCCGCTACGCGCCGACGAGTGGGAGCGACTCAACCAGACGGTGATCGAGGTCGCGCGCCGCAGCCTCGTCGGACGGCGCTTCATCGACCTGTACGGGCCGCTCGGCGCCGGCGTGCAGTCGATGCCCCAGGATCAGTTCAAGGGCGTCGAGCCCGGCGCCGTCGACCTCGTCGGGGACTCGACCGCCTCGGCGGTGTTCTCGGACAAGCGCACCTTCCTGACCATCCCGCTCATCTACAAAGACTTCCTGCTGCACTGGCGCGACATCGAGGCGGCGCGCTCGCACAACATGCCCCTCGACGTGTCCGCGGCCGCCGGCGCCGCCGCCTTCTGCGCCCAGCGCGAGGACGACCTCATCTTCTTCGGCAACAAGGAGCTGAACCACGAGGGGCTGTTCACCGCCGAGGGCCGGAACACGCGCAAGCGCGGGGACTGGTCGACGCCCGGCAGCGCCTTCGCCGACGTCGTCGCCGCCACCGAGACGCTGAACGGGGTGGACCACTACGGCCCCTACGCGCTCGTCGTGAGCCCGAAGCTCTACGCGCAGATGCACCGCATCTTCGAGAAGACCGGCGTGCTCGAGATCGAGACCATCCGCAAGCTCTGCACCGACGGCGTCTACCGCAGCAACCGGCTGAAGGAGAACCAGGCGGTGCTGGTGTCGACGGGGCGCGAGAACTTCGACCTCGCGGTGTCCATGGACATGACCGTGGCCTACCTCGGCGCCGAGAACATGAACCACCCCTTCCGCGTCGTCGAGAGCGTGCTCTTGCGCATCAAGCATCCCGACGCCATCTGTACGCTCGAGTAGCGCCCTTCCAAGCACGCGCGCCGAGGAGTAACGCAGGGCCATGACCATCGTGGCCCGCGCTCATCCCTTCGCTCTGTTCAGCCAGTGGTACGACGAGGTGCAGCGCGCCGGCGCCGTCAGGGAGCCGAGCGCCATGACGCTCGGCACCGTCGACCGGCACGGCCAACCCTCGGTGCGCGTCGTGCTGCTGAAGGGCCACGACGAGCGCGGCTTCGTCTTCTACACGAACCTCGAGAGCCGGAAGGGCACGGACCTCGGCGAGAACCCGCGCGCGGCGCTGTGCTTTTACTGGGACGCGTTCCTTCGCCAGGTGCGCGTGCGCGGCAGCACCGAGCACGTCAGCGACGAGGAGGCGGACGCCTACTTCCATTCCCGCCCGCGCGAGAGCCAGCTCGGCGCCTGGGCCTCGAGCCAGTCGCGCCCGCTCGCGGATCGCGCGGAGCTCGAGGAGCGCTTCGCGCAAGCGGCGCAGCGCTACCCGGGCGAGGTGCCGCGCCCGCCGCACTGGACCGGCGTGCGCGTGGTGCCGCACGAGATCGAGCTGTGGGAGGCGCGCGAATTCCGCCTGCACCACCGCGAGCTGTACGTGCGCGAAGGGGACGGGTGGCGACGCTCGCTGCTGTTCCCGTAGTCTGGCCGTTCCTGCCAAGGGGACGCGCCATGTTGAGCGAGGACGAGAAGCGCGCGCTACGCCAGAAGCAACGCCTCCTCTACTCGAGCGGACAGTTCCCGCTCGGCGGCAACCACTCGGGCGGCAGCCGGCGCGCGCGCCGTCCCCTGAGCCCGCTGAAGGCGCTGCTCACGGGCGTCGTCGTCGTGCTCGTGCTGCTGATCGGCCTCGTGCTGCTGCTGACGAAGAGCGCGCGCGCGGAGACCCTCGAGCGCTCACACGTCGGAGCGGCCGGCCTTGTTGCGCACGAGCACGACGGCGAGCGCGAGCACGCTGAGCAGCGACGCGCCGAGTAGCGTCGCGAACACCGGCGCCATGTCGCCGTCCGAGCGCTGCCAGACGCGCGAGACCACGGTCTCCTGCACGATGGAGCCGACCGAGCCCATGCCGTTGATGATGCCGGCCGCCGTGAGCGCCACCTTGCGCGAGCCGACGTCGATGGCGCCCGCGCCCGTGAGCAGCGCGTCCGGGCCGTAGAGCATGAAGCCGATGACGGCGAGGCAGGCGGCGAACCAGACGACGCCGAAGGAGCCGACGACGAAGAGCGCCACGGTGCCGAGCAGCATGCCGAGCAGCATGAAGAAGGCGAGCTTGGCGCGGCGGCTACCGAACAGCTTGTCGCTCAGCACGCCGGCGGTGATGACGCCGAGGAAGCCAGCGACGTCGAACACGGTCGAGAGGTAGCCCGCCTCGCCGCCCTCGAGGCCGTAGCTCTTCTGCAGGAAGTAGGGCGTCCAGCTCCACAGCGCGTAGCGGATGAACTTCACGCCGAAGTAGAAGGCGCCGATGAGCAGCACGTTGGTGACGACCTGGCGCGTGAAGCCTCGATCGTCGTCGTCAGCGCCCTCGCCCTCGCCCGCGCGCGTGTCATCGTCGACGACGGGCGGGAGGCCGACGTCCTCGGGGCGGTTACGCTGAAACAGCAGCACGACGAGCCAGCAGACGGCGAGCACGAGCGAGGCCGCGAAGAACGCGCCGCGAAAGCCCTCCCGTACGAGCCAGAAGGCGGCCCACGCGTTCGCGAGCACGCCGCCGAGCTGGTAGCAGGTAGCCCACAGCCCGAGCAGCCAACCGCGCTCGCTGCGCTTCGTCCAGAAGGCGAGCGTGCCGATGCACGACGACCAGCCCGTCGACTGCGCGAAGCCGTTCAGCACCATGAGGCCGAGCAGCGAGCCGTAGCTTTCGGCGAAGCCGAAGCCCGCGTTAGCGAGCAGCGAGCCCGCCATGCCGGCGAGCAAGAGCACGCGCGCGCCCACGCGCGGACCGAGCGCCGCGCAGGTGAACTGACCGATGGTGTAGGCGACGAGGAAGGCGACGCCGATGTCGCCGAGCGCCGCGGCGTCGAGCCCGAGCTCGAGCTCGAGATCGGCCTTCACGACGTAGAACGCCTTGCGGCAGAAGTAGAAGCCCGCGTACGCGAGCCAGGTGCTGACCAGGATGCGCGTGCGCCACGAGGTGAACCTCCTCGTCGGGCGCGCGGCCGTGACGCTCACGCGCTCGGCTCCTCGGCGGCGAAGAGCACGCTCTCGCGCTCTTTGTGAAAGCAGCCGCGGTGCTCGTCGCGCCCCTGCAGCAGCGTGCGCTCGTCGTCGTAGAGCGAGCGGATCTGCCCCGTGCTGTCGCGGTTGATGATGAGGCGCAGCTCGGTCTCTTCGAAGCTCGTCAGCATCTCGAAGTCGGTGTCGCTGTCGCCACAGGCGAGCACGGGCGGCGCGGGCAGAAAGCGCTCGATCACCTCGCGCTTCCCGCCGCGCCAGGTCAGCGGATAGCGCTTGATGTCGACGCTGCGCGGCAACAGACGCGCGCCGTCCTGCTCGAGCCGCATGCCGAAGATGTGCTCACGCGGCACCGGGTAGCCGAGCGCAAGGGCCGCTCCCTCGACCAGCTCTTGCTGGGATGCGGTGATGATGAAGACGAGCACGCCGGCGTCGGTGAGCGCCTGCATCAGGGCGCGCATCTCGACGAGGGCGCGCAGCCCGGTACAAAAGCGCGCGCGTACGGGGCCGCTGCGTCCGCCCTCGTCGCTCTGCCAGACGAGCCGGCCGGGGCGCTCTTGTGCCGCGTGGGCCACGACGTCGGCGGCGAGCGCGCGCACCTCGTCAGCCGAGAAGCCGCCCATCCAGCGCGCCAGGAACGGGTAGGCGACGCCGGCGCCGAGGCGCGCATCGTCCTCGAGGGCGCCGTACAGCCAGGCCATGCGCGCGGCGAAGTCCCGCTGCACGGCGGCCTGTTGCGGGCTCGGATCGGCCGCGGCGGCCCGCGCGCTAGGCGACGAGAGCTGCTCGTAGCTCTCGAGCAGATCGAGGCGCACGTCGGCGAGCGCGACGCCCGACGCGAGCGTGCGCACGCCAAGGGCCTCCTCGGGCAAGAGCGCCGCCAGCTCCTCCGTCGTCATGCCGAAGGCCATGCGCTCGAGCTGGTAGCGCATGACGGCCTCGCCGATGTCGTGAAAGATGCTCGTGTTGTCGAAGTCGAAGGTGGCCACGACGCGCTCACCCGCGCGCACGCGATCGCGCCAGCGCCCGAGCTGCTGCTCGAGGGTCGCGCGGTTTTGCGGGTACCAGCCGCCTTCCTCGAGCCGCACACGGACCTCCCCGCGAGGCTTCTCCCATCCTCGCCCCCGGACGGCAATCGCGCGGCGGCAAGCTCCGCCGCGCCCGCGATCGCGCGCGTGAAACACATTCGCGGCGCCGCCCTCCCTTCAGGCATCATGGCGCCTGCTTCGGGAGGTCCGCGTGCGCGTGCTGGTGATCGACGACGACGAAGACGTGCGCCAGTTGGTGAGCCGCTTCCTCGAGGGACGCGGCTTCAACGTCGAGACGCGCCCGGGCGCGCTGGGGCTGCCGAGCCGTGTGGGCGACTGGTGGCGCGGCGCCGAGGCGCCCGACGCCATCGTGCTCGACATCATGATGCCCGCCATGAGCGGCGACGCGGCGCTCAAGCTGCTGGCCCGCAACGAGCGCAGCCGCGCCATCCCCGTCGTGCTGTACAGCGCCGTCGAGCGGCCCGAGGGCGAGCGGGTCGCGAAGGAGCACCCGCGCTGTGCGTTCGTGTCGAAGAGCGATCGGCTGACGGCGCTGGCCGAGACCCTCGAGCAGCTGATGGTGGTGAGCGTGAGCGTGTCCGCAAAGAGCACGCCCTAACTCGGGGCGCCGAGGTGCGCCGAGAGCCGCAGCAGATCCGCGAACACGCCCGCCGCCGTGACCTCGGGGCCGGCGCCCGGACCTTGCACGATGAGCGGCTGCTCGCGGTAGCGCTCGGTCGTGAACGCGATGATGTTGTCGCTGCCCGAGAGGCGCGCGAAAGCGTGCGTGCGCGGATAGGCCCGCAGCTCCACGCGCGCGCCAGCATCGACGGACGCCACGCCGACGTAGCGCAACACAGCGCCCTCTCGCTCGGCCTCACAGAGGCGCGCCTTCATCTCGTCGTCTGCCTCGTGCAGGCGCGCGAGGAACTCGTCCGTGCCGGTGACGTCGCGAAGGGCGTCGGGGACAAGGCTCGTGACGGCGACGTCCGCGAGCTCGAGGTCGAGCCCCAGCTCGCGCGCGAGGATGACGACCTTGCGCGCCACGTCGGTGCCCGAGAGATCGTCGCGCGGATCGGGCTCGGTGAAGCCGCGCTCCTTCGCCTGCTTGACGAGGGTGGAGAACGCCATGTCCGGCGTCAGCGTGTTGAACAGATAGCTGAGCGTGCCCGACAAGACGCCCTCGACGGCCAGCACGCGATCGCCCGTCTGCACGAGGTCACGCAGCGTCTTGATGACGGGCAGGCCGGCGCCGACGGTGGCCTCGTAGAAGTAGTGCGCCCGCCGCGCGCGAGCGCTGCCCCGCAAGCGGCGGTAGCGATCGAGCGGTCCCGATCCCGCGCGCTTGTTCGGCGTCAGCACGTGGATGCCCCGCTCGAGCCAGCGCTCGTAGCGGTCGCCGAGATCGGCCGCGGTGCAGTCGATGACGACGGCGTGCGGCAGATGCGAGGCCTGCACGTGCTCGCTGAAGGCGTCGAGGTCGAGCGCCTGGTCGCTCGCCGTGAGCGCCTCGCGCCAAGAGCCCAGATCGAGCGCGGGATCCCCGAGCAGCATGCGGGACGACGACGCGATGGCGCGCACCCGCACGTCGATGTGGAAGTCTCGGCGCAGCACGTCGGCCTGGCGGCGCAGCTGCTCGAGCAGCGCGCTGCCGATCTGGCCGGGCCCGACGAGCCCCACCGAGAGCGTCTGCTCCGAGAGGTAGAAGCCCGCGTGCGCCGCGCGCAGGCCGCGCGTGACCTCGCGCTTGTCGACGACGACGGAGATGTTGCGCTCGCTCGACCCTTGCGCCACCGCGCGGATGTTCACGCCCGCGCGGCCGAGGGCGCTCAGGAGCTTGCCGGCGACGCCCGGCGTGTGCGCCATGCGCTCGCCGACGGCCGCCAGGATGGCGCAGCCCGGCCGCA
>CAYLZW010000213.1:0-10345 GCA_964388085.1 uncultured Myxococcales bacterium
TCACCAACGTCTTCGGGGCGTTGTGATGCCCGAAAACGAGGGGATGGCTCAGACGGGGCGGACATCGCGATCGTCGACGTAAAGGAAGAGAAGATGAAGGCGGTCGCGGAGGAGGTCCGCGCCAAAGGACGCAAGGCGACGTACATCAAAGCGGACGTCACCAAGCAGCGTGAGGTCTTCGCCGCGGTCGACCACGCCGAGAAGGAGCTCGGCGGGTTCGACGTCATGGTGAACAACGCAGGCATCGCGCTCATCGATCCGCTCATCGACACGTCGCCCGAGCAGCTCGATCTCATCTTCAAAGTCAATGTCTACGGCGTCCTCTTCGGTATCCAGGCTGCGGCGACGAAGCTCAAGGCGCGCAAGCAGAAGGGAAAGGTCATCAGCGCGTCCTCCATCGCGGGGCACGAGGGCTTCCCCATGCTCGGCGTCTATTCGGCGACGAAGTTCGCGGTGCGAGGCCTCACCCAGGCGGCCGCCAAGGAGCTCGCCTCCGACGGCATCACCGTCAACGCCTACTGCCCGGGCATCGTCGGCACCGACATGTGGAAGGAGATCGATCAGCGCCTCGCGGCGCTCACCGGCGCCAAGCTGGGCGAGAACTACGACAAATACGTGGGCGGCATCGCGCTCGGTCGCGCCGAGACCCCCGAGGACGTCGCGGCCTTCGTCTCCTACCTCGCCGGGCCCGACTCGGACTACATGACCGGGCAGGCGGTGATGATTGACGGCGGCCTGGTGTACCGCTGACGACGGGTTCCGCGCACAGGGATGACGACGGAGGCGCCGCCTCCGTCGTCGGATCGTAGATCTCGAAGCCGGCGCTCGACGGGGCGCGGGCGCGCTCCCGCCGGGGCAGCGTTGATTTGCACCTGTGTCAAAACACGCGGTGCTCGCACGCTTGTCTCGTGGATCTGCGCGTGGCATGGGCCTACGTATGCGAGCTGCCTCCGTCGTCCTCCCGGTTCTCCTCGGCGCGCTCCCCCTCGCCGGTTGCGGCGGCTGCCTCGCCCCCGTCGGTCCCCCCGACGCCGGCAGCCCGGACGGCGGCTTCGACGCAGGTTCAGCCGACGCGGGCTTCGACGCAGGTTCAGCCGACGCGGGCTTCGACGCGGGCCCAGCCGACGCGGGCTTCGACGCAGGTTCAGCCGACGCGGGCTTCGACGCAGGGTTCGACGACGCGGGATTCGACGCAGGGTCCGACGACGCAGGATTCGACGCAGGGTCCGACGACGCGGGCTTCGACGCGGGCCCTCTCGCGCCGGTCTGCGTAGAGGGCGACGAAGCGGCGGAGGAGGAGCCTGCGCCCGACGTGCTAATCACCACGCTCTCCGACGTCGTCGACGCGAGCGACGGCGTGCTCAGCCTGCGCGAGGCGCTGCGCCAGCTCGGGGACGGCACGATCCCCGCCGGGAGCGTCATTGGCTTCGACCCATCGCTCGCGGGCAGCGTCGAGCTCGCGAGCGTGCTCTCGATCACGAGGTCTGTGACGCTCGTCGGTCACGACTGCAACGGCGACGGAGAGCCCGACGTCTGGCTCGAGCGCGACAGCAACTCCACGCTCCTTCTCGTCGACGCGGCGCCGCCGGCGACCGTTCGTTTGCGGTTGCTCGGCTTCACCGGCTCCCCGTACCTGTTGGCTATCGACGCGCCTGGCCGCACGGAAGCCGATCCCCTGACCGTCGCCGTCGAGCGCTGCTCGTTTACCAACGCGCCAACGCAGGGTGGCGCCGCGGCGATTCAGGTCACCGGCGCTGTGCCGAACCTCGGTGTCGTCCCCGTGATGCACTTGAGCATCCGGGACACGAGCTTCCGGGACGTGGCGAGCGGCGTGCGCGCGGGCAGCGGGGCCCCGCTCCCTCGTGCGTTCACCGCGTCCATCGAGAGCTGCACCTTCGAGAACGCAGCGATCGGGGGGCCGGCCATCGGCTTGTTCGACTTCACCGAGGTCAGCGTCATCAACACGATCATCTCGGGCCCGGCGAGCGGCGCCTCGGTCCTCATGCACACCGTCGAGGACGCTCGATTCGTCAACACCACCATCGTCAGCACCAGCACGTCCCCGCGCCTGTCCCATCAGGGCTCCCACGTCACCCTGCACAACACCGTGCTGAGCGGCCCGGGGGCGGACTGCGGGATCGCCACGATAAGCATCGCCGAGGGCCACCCGGTCACGGCGCAACACAGCGTCATCGGTAACGCCGCGGGCTGCACGTTCGTCGGCGACGAGAACCTGCTCGGCACGGCGGCATACCCCATCGATCCGGGACTATTGCCCCTCGCAAACCATGGCGGCGCGCGGAAGAGCGCCCCGCCCGCCCCCGGCAGCGTGCTCATCGACAAGGGGAGCGACGCGCTGGCGGTCCACCGAGACGGGAGCCCGCTCGACGTCGACGTGCGCGGGGTCGGCTACCTCCGGCGCCACGACGGAGACACCGACGGAACGGCCACCGTCGACGTCGGCGCGACCGAGTTGACGCCCACGGAGTAAGGGCCCTCGCCTCGTCGGCCGTCCGTGCCTTGGCTTGAAGCCGCCTCCGACCGCTCGCCTGCCGGCTCACCGGACCCAGACGCGGTGGAGCGTGTGCGCTCATTGCGCTCATTGCGCGATTTGGCGGGATTGCTGGGGTTGGAATTGGGGTCGTGTCGGGCTCGCCGTCGGGGTTCCCAGGCTCCTGCGGGCCTGTTGTGGGATGACGCGAGAGCCCGAAACCCGATGGGCCGGGGGCTTGTCGTGTCGAAGGCGCGTGCGCCGCTGCAGTAGCCCCGCGTTCGCAGCTACGATTCGGTCGCCCGTGTGGCGCTGAACTGCTCGAAAGTCTCCAGCGTAACGACCCCGTCGGCTGAGCCGCCCCACGACCTGAGATCCACCCCCGCCTGAGCGTACGGGCTCGTCAGCTCATCAAGCAGATGGTCACGGCATGTCAGGTCTACGACACTCCATTCGAGCGAGTCCTCCTCCTTTCCGATATCAATGCAAATGACGCAGCGGTCGTGAATAATGTCGTCGATTAGCTTCAGGATTCGCGTGTCCTGGCCTTCGGGAGTCAGCGCCTCATCGCTCCAACAAAAGACTCCGGCGTGAGTGTGCCACCTGCCGAACCCGACGCTCGGCTCGACGCCATCATCCATCCACACGATGAGCTCGCGGTCCGGGTCTCCTGTCGGCGACGGTACCCGCACCACCAGTGTGCCGCGCTCACCGTAGCTGTCGTCGACCGTTGCTTGGTGGCGCCACTCCGGCTGCCACTCGAACAGGCGTCTGGCGAAGCGAGCGCCTTCGGGCGTAAGTTCGCGGAGGTCCGCAGACAGCGTAGCCATTCAGCGAAAGTATCAAAATCCAGCGAAGCGTTTCATGGACAGACGAGCGTCGGGTCGACCACCATGGCCTGTGCTGGCCCTCGGCGCGTGGCTTCGGCAACGTCGCGCCTCGAACCTGTCGCGCCTCACGGGTTAGACGGCGCGTACGGAGACGGGCGGTTTTCGGTAGTTGCTCGCGTTGGCAGCGTTGTGGGATTCCGGGTTTAGGTCGTTGTTGTCGTTCGCTGTCGAGGGTGAAGACGCCGCGCGGGCCGTCGTACGTGAGCGAGAAAGAACGCCAGAACGTCGCGGCCGAGGATGCCGTCGATCGAGTTGGCGTCCCGCAGCGCCGCCGCGACCTCGAGCTCGAGCGCGGCGCCAGCGAACGCAGGTTCGATGCCAACAGCCCTCAGGGAAACGGCGGCTTCGTCGTTACCTGCAATCATGGGGTGAGTATTCCTACCGATCAGGACTTGCCGTGGCGTGGAGCGAGATGGCGAGTTACCGTTGGGGCCTCTACGTGTCCGAAACCGAAGCGCTCCAGCTTCTCAGGGTAGGTGACGAGTGAAATCCTGTCTTGGTGCTCTGCTGGTCTCTTTCGGATGCGCTTGTCTGCCCGCACCCGACGGTGAAGTCGACGGCGGCGACACGGCGTCGAGCGACGGTGGAGCCTCTGATGGGGCGGCCGACGGCGGTCCACTGACGGCCAGAGATGCGGGTTGTGAGCCGGACTACCCGGACGCGAGCGAAGGATGCTTGGATGAATACGCCGAATGCGACGACGCGATCACCGAAATCGTGCTCGCCCACTCCGCGATGATCGCCGCCCATACAACGGGGTGTGATCGCGACGCGGATTGCGTACTCGCAAACGTGAGCTACGGATGCGGCACGCCCTTCATGAGCTATCAGAGCTGCCCGGCAGCCGTTCGATGGGTGGACATATGCGAGTACGAACAAGATCGGTACGATCTCAACGCCGAACTGTGCGCGCAGTGCCGTCCCAACCAGTGCGCCGCGGTATCGACATGTGCGCCGGCACGCGCAGCTTGCGTGAGCGGAAGATGCGAGGCTGTTCCCGAGTAGTGCAACGAGACCCGCCGGTCTCGCGCGGCCACCGCGGCGCTGCCCACGAATCAGGTGGCTCCACGTGGCTAATCAGGGCGACGTCGAGCCCGCCAGCGGCGTTCCGCGCCGCTTACGGCGCGCTACAGCGCGAGCTGGACCAGGCCGCGGCCTGCGCGGCTCGTCACCCGTTCAGCTCACCGCGGACTTCGACTGACGCGCGACGCCGGAGCACAGGCGCGGCGGCCGACTTCAGCAAACGCCAGCTGACACGCTAGGATGCCGGGAGCGCAGCGAGGCAACCGATGGATCGAGCCGAGCTTCTGTCCCGCGTCACGGTCGACCCGAGCGTCTGCTTCGGCCGGCCCTGCATCCGCGGACATCGCATCTGGGTCTCGCTCGTCCTCGATCTGCTGGCCAGCGGATGGTCCATGCAGGACGTCGCCGCCAACTACCCCGGTGTCGAACAGGCGGACGTGCTTGCCTGCATCGCTTATGGGGCCGACATGGCGCGCATGCGTACCCATGACGTACCGCTCGATGAAGCCACCCGATGATGCTGCCGCTTTCGAGCGACGAGCCTTCGCTATGTGGTGAGGCGTGAAGCTCAAGCTCGACGAGAACCTCGGCGCGCGCTGGGTCGAGATGTGCCGCGCTGCTGGGCACATGCCCACACGGTCGTGGAGGAAGGGTTGCGCGGTTCGCCAGACGAAGACGTCCTGCAAGCGGCGATCGACGAGCAGCGCTGCCTGGTCAGCTTGGATCTCGACTTCGCCAACCCGCTCCACTTCCCGCCGATTGGGACGGCGGGATCGCCGTGCTGCGGCTGCCGGCTCACCCTGCGCCAACGGATCTCGACGAAGTGGTCCAGACCCTTCTGCGCGCGCTTTCGACCGCCTCGATCGATGGGCGGCTTTGGATCGTGCAGCGAGGACGGGTGCGCGAGTACGAACCTCAACCGTCGAACGACAAGCTCCCGTGATCCGCCGGGACGGTCCCCGCTAACGGCCGGTCGCTTCGGCACGCTCAACCACCTCGAGCAACACACCGACGGACGTGCGCTCCCTGTCACGCTGGTCGCCGTGTTGCGGTAGGAGTGGATCCCATCGGGGAGAACGATCGCTTTACGTTCTGTATCGCCACGACAGCGTCCGGTGCCCGGCTCCACCACGGCAGTTCCGTGTTCATTCTGCCCGTGTCGGCGAATCCGTCGAGGTGAGGTACGACGGAACGCAGGCAGCGTTCGGACTCGTTGAACCGTGCGAATCGAAGAACGAGTCACCGCCGACGCTCCTCTCTGGCTTCCGCAGCGCAAGCGCAGCGTCCGAGCGACGCGAGCAGAGCGAGCATGGAGCGAGGTTTCGGGGGTGAGCGTTTCGGGACATGCGCCCGAAACGCGAGGGGGTCTTTCCGAAGAAAGACCCCCTCAGGAACTTGTGGAGCCACGGGGGATCGAACCCCGGACCTCAGGCTTGCAAAGCCCGCGCTCTCCCAGCTGAGCTATGACCCCACAACGAGGGCGTTGTCGCCTCCTCCTGCGGCGCGCGCAAGGGGGTCAGCGTGCGTCGCGCGGGTAGGCGTGGGGGTGCGCGCGGCTCTCGAAGGCGAGGTCTTCGTCGAGGGCGTCGGCGAGCGCGGCGGTGACGCGGGCGAAGGAGCCGCCGTGGCGTTCGTACAAGACGCGCGCGCGGTCGGCCCAGTTTCCCTCGAGCAAGAGATCGATGGCGGCGCCGAGCTCGGCTCCTTCGCCGAGGTCTACGGCGGTGGGCGCGAGGGTGCTCAGCACGTCGACGAGCACGTCGCGGGCCTGTCGGGTGGCGCCCTCTTCGTCGACGAAGAGCTGGGTCTCGAGGCCGAAGCGCGAGGCGCGGAAGGCGTTCTCGCGCTCCATCCAGGGAGGCAGCGGCGGGATGAGCTGCGGCTCGAGGGAGGGAAGATCGCGCAGCGCCGCGACGAACAGCG
Organism: uncultured Myxococcales bacterium; assembly: GCA_964388085.1. Lineage (GTDB taxonomy): Bacteria > Myxococcota > UBA727 > UBA727 > CAYLZW01 > CAYLZW01. The sequence goes on from CAYLZW010000213.1 coordinate 6,328, forward strand.
AGTGTGCGACGGCGGCGAGCGCCAGGGACGACGACAACGTCGGCTGGGCGTCGAACACGCGCAGCTCGAGCGTGCCGAAGTCCGGGCGCGGGCGCAGGTCCCAGTGCACGTCGCGGTAGCTCTGGAAGATGCCCGCGCGCTTGCCGGCGTCGAGCACGTGCTCGAGGTCAGCGGCGCACGACAGCCGCGGCGGCGGACCGTAGTTCGGCGTCATCGAGAGCAGGCGGTGGCGGAAGGACGCGAAGCCGGTGTCGTAGCCGTCCCAGAAGGGGCTCGACGACGACAGCGCCAGCAGCGCAGGCAGGACGCCACGCAGCCGTTCGGTGAGCGCGACGGCGGCGTCGCCCGTCGGCATACCGACGTGGACGTGCAGGGCGCAGGTGGCCTGCAGGCGACGAGAGAGGAAGTTGCCGGTGTCCGACAGGCGCAGGTAGCGCTCGGTGGGCGTGATCGCGCGCAGGCCCGTCGGCAGGCTGCTGGTGGCGCCGCCGCACAAGCGCAGGCCGAGCTCGTCACAGCGACGACGAACCGCGGCGAGGCGGGCGAGCAGCTGCGCGCGCAGGTCGGCGACGTTGTCGGCGGGGTCCGAGATGACCTCGAGCGCGCACTGCAGCAGCTCTGGCTTGATGTGCGGATCGCCGCCAAAGGGCGTGAGCACCTCGAGCACGGCGTCGCTGAGCGCGAAGGTGCGCGCGTCGACGAGGTGCCACTCGAGCTCTACGCCTACCGTCGGCCGCGAGGATGCGAACGTCGCCGTCATGGCTCACCCGGCGTAGGTCTCGAGCGCCCGGCGCGCGAGGCAGTCGAAGAAGGCGGCGCCCACCTTGAGCGCGTCCTCGTCGACGGTGAAGGCGGGGCTGTGCAGGGGGACGTAGTCCCACCCCTCCTTGCGGGCGCCGATGCGCACATACGCGCCCGGCACCTGCTCGAGGTAGAGCGAGAAGTCCTCGGAGCCGAGGCTCGGCGGCTCCACGGGGACGAGGCCTTGCGGTCCGAGCGCCTCGGCGACGGCGCCGCGCGCGATGCCCACCTCGCGATCGGCGTTTACGACGGGCGGGTTCCCCTCGCTGATGTCGACCTGCACGCGCGTGTTGTGCAGAAGCGCGATGGCGCGCGCGATGCGGCGCAGGCCCTCGTGGATCTGCTTGCGCGAGTCGGGCGTCGACGAGCGGATGCTGCCCTCGAGCAGCGCCTCGCCGGCGATGACGTTGGCGGCCGTGCCCGCGGCGACCTTGTTGATGCCGACCACCGACGGATGCAGCGGGTTCAGGCGGCGGGACAGCGTCTGCACGGCGACGATGAGCGAGCCGGCGATGCTGACGGCGTCGATGGCCTCGTGCGGGCGCGCGGAGTGCCCCGCCTTGCCCTCGACGTGGATGCGAAAGCGATCGGACTGCGACGTGATGGCCCCCGTCGTCACCATGACCTGTCCGGTCGGGTAGCTGTGGCTTACGTGCGCCGCGAAGATGCCGTCCACGCGCTCGAGCGCGCCCTCGGCGACCATCGTGCGCGCCCCCTGCCCGCGCTCCTCGGCCGGTTGAAAGAGGAGCACCACGTGACCGCTGTCGGGCGGCGCCTTCGACAACAACGCCGCGGCGCCGAGCACCATGGTCATGTGCGCGTCGTGACCGCAGGCGTGCACGACGCCCGTGTTCTCGGACGCGAAGGGGAGGCCGGTAATCTCCTTGCCGGGCAGCGCGTCCATATCGGCGCGTAATGCCACGGTGGGGCCATCGCGCTTGCCTTCGATTCGCGCGATGATCCCGGTGCTGCTGCCGGCGACGCGGAACGGCACCCGCAGAAAGGAGAGCTCGTCACGCAGCGTCTTTGAGGTGCGCACCTCGTCGAACGCCAGCTCCGGGTAGCGGTGCAGCGTGCGGCGAACATCGACGAGCCAGGGCTGAATGCGCTCGGCTCGCAGCAATGCGTCTTCTTGCATAACGCTAATGTAACGGCCCGTGCCGCGCTTGCACGTTCGCGAGCGGCCCGGGCGTGTCCCAAGGGGACCGCCCTAGGCCGTCGGCCGCTCGCGTTCGGGCCGCTCGGGCCGCTCGAGCTCCTCGTTGCGCAGCGGATACTCGACGACGCCGTGGCGCGGCAGCCGGCTCGGCAGCAGCACCGGCCCGAAGGTGAGCTCGCGGTGCTCGTAGGGCCGCATGCCGGGCGTCAGCGCCGACGAGGTGGCCTCGAAGGAGGGGAACATCTGCGGGATGTCGGTGGCTCCCGGCACCCGGTCGACCACGTGCTTCTCGAGCAGCATGGACGCGTATTGATCGCCGCCGGCCTCGGGCGTGTTCAGGTTCGGCAGCACCTCGAGCTCCTGGGTGCGCGCGCGCGCGGCGACGCCCGGGATGCGGCTCGCCTCCGGCGCCCAGTTGTCGGCGCACACGCCGTTCTCGCCGCTGCCCCAGACGCCGCGATCGGTCTTCACGAACAGCGTCTGATGGCCGGGCGTGTGGCCGGGCGTGCGCACGAGGAAGACACCGTCGCCGAGGCGCAGGTCGCCCGTCGTCGTCACCACCCGCTCCTCGCGCAGCCCGCGCTTGCCGTTGGCGAGGAAGAACGGCCGGTGCAGCGGGTGCAGGTCGTCCCAGTGGCGCCATTCAGCGTCGGGGACGATGAGCTTGGCGCGCGGGAAGCGCGGCTCGAGCGTGCTCGTGCCGAGCGTCTTGCGCAGATCCTGAAGGTGGAAGTGATCGAAGGCGATGTAGTCGATGTCGTCGGGCCGGACGCGCAAGGCCGCCAGCGCGTCCGTGGCCTGATCGCGCTTGCGCACGAGCAGCCGCGAGCCGAGCGGCCGCCGCTCGCGCTCGTTCACGTAGTAGGGCACGCGATCGAGCCCGTCGACGTCGGTGGGGTTCCAGAGCAGCGTCTTGAGCGCGCCCGCTTGCCAGAACTGCACGAGCAGCGCGCGGTGCTCCACGACGAGGTACGGCGCCGGCACCATGGCCGTGCCCCAGAACGCCCAGCGCGTCGGATACGCCAGCGTCAAGAGCGGCAGGGTGCGTACGCTCGCGGCGGTGGGCTCGCTCTGCATGTGGTCGCGCAGCTCCCGCCCTCTCCTGCGCGCGGCGGTCACGCGCCGATCGTGGCCGCCCGTCCGCCACGGGTCCTGCTCGACGGGCAAGATGGTGATCTCGGGCGCGCCTTCGTCGATGGTCTTCAAGATGGTCCCCTCTCAAACGAGAATGGACGCCGATCATCCCGGGAGATGATCGGCGCCCTTTCCCCCCGAGGGGCACTGAAACACGTCATTGACGACGACGACAAGCGCGAAGTTCGCGTGCGCGTTCTGCATCGTCGACGACGAGCGCGCGCGCGGTTCAGCGCTCTAGCGTTGCACCTTCTGCTTGTTCTTGGCGTTGGCGCGCAGGATGAGCGGCTCTTGCGCCTTGGGTTTGCTGACGGCGATCTGGTGTCGATCGGTGTCGATGATGACCGCGCGATCTTTCCAGAGCCCGTTGCCGAGCAGGCCCGAGATCTGGAACACGCGGCCGGCCGGGATCGACGTCAGGATGCCCTCCTCGAGGGTCGGCAGGGTGCGGCCGGCGAGCTTCACGGGCAGCACCTCCGTGCGCTCCACCTCCTTGGCCTGCCCCGCGCCGTAGAGGATGGCGCCCGCCTTCGGGGACTCCGCCTTCGCGCCGCCCGGCAGCTTGCCGGCGTACTCGTGCGAGATGGCGAAGGCCTGCTGCATGCCGGTGTCGAAGCTGAACAGCGCCTGCGCGCCGTCACCGACCTTGCCCGGCACCACGAGATCGAAGCCCGCCTGCAGGTAGGGCACGACGACGTCGTCTCCGCTGGTCGGCGGCGCCTCCTCATGGATGCGCAGCGCGTGGCTGGCGAAGTCGATCTCGACCGCGAGCCCGTCGAGATCACGGTGCGGCGCCAGGATCACCTGGATGGCGTTCTGATCGAGGTTCGGCATGTCGACCACGAGCACGGGCAGCGTCGTGATCTGCGTCTTGCCGATCCACAGCTCGGGCAGCACCGCGAGGTGCGCCTCGGCCACGCCCGC
>CAYLZW010000214.1:0-10287 GCA_964388085.1 uncultured Myxococcales bacterium
ACTCGCGGTCGCTCAGCGTCTGCGCGGGCGCGACGGTGATGGAGTCGCCCGTGTGCACGCCCATGGGATCGAGGTTCTCGATGCTGCAGACGACGACGACGTTGTCGTTCCGATCGCGCATGAGCTCGAGCTCGTACTCCTTCCAGCCGAGCAGCGACTCCTCGATGAGCACCTCGTGGGTCGGCGACAGATCGAGGCCGTTCTCGACGATCTCCGCCAGCTCCTCGTCGCTGTAGGCGATGCCGCCCCCCGAGCCGCCGAGCGTGAAGCTCGGACGGATGACGAGCGGCAGCCCGAAGGCCTCCTTCGCTCGCTTGGCGTCGTCGAGGCTGTGGCAGATGAGCGAGCGAGCGCTGCCGGGCCCGATGGACTCCATGCAGGCCTTGAACCGCTCGCGGTTCTCGGCTCTGTCGATGACGTCGGGGCGCGCGCCGATGAGCTCGATGCCGAGGCGCTCGAGCACCCCGCGCTTCTCGAGCTCCATGGCGAGGTTGAGCGCCGTCTGGCCGCCCACCGTGGGCAGCACCGCGTCCGGCCGCTCCCGCGCGAGGATGCTCTCGACGACCTCGGGGACGAGGGGCTCCACGTAGGTGGCGTGGGCGAACTCGGGATCGGTCATGATCGTCGCCGGGTTCGAGTTCACCAGGATGACGCGATAGCCGTCGGCGCGCAGGGCCTTCACCGCCTGCACGCCGCTGTAATCGAACTCCGCGGCCTGGCCGATGACGATGGGGCCCGAGCCGAGGACGCAGATGGACTTGAGGTCGCGTCGTGCTGGCATCGGGAGCCCTCGTTAGCGCCGCGTCGGGCGCCCAGCAACAGCAACGTGAACGGGGAGCGCCGCCCCTCGCTTGATCCTTCCTCGCCGGGGAACGAGGCTCTCGCGCATGCTGATCGCAAACCGCGTCCGCCTGCGCGCCGTCGAGCGGGACGACCTCCCGCGTCTGGTGGCGTGGCTTAACGACCCCGAGCTGCGCAGCCACGTGCTGCATTTCTCGCCCTTGTCCCTCGGCGACGAGGAGCGCTGGTTCGAGCGGCTCGGGCAGGACGCGAGCAGCCGGGTGTTCGCCATCGAGCGACGCGAGGCGGACACCTTCATCCACGTCGGCGTCTGCGGCCTGCACGACGTGGACCTCCGTAACGGCGGGTGCACCGTCGGCATCTTCCTGGGCGAGCCGGCCGAGCGCGGCCGCGGCACCGGCCGCGTGGCCATGCGCCTCCTCCTCGACTTCGCCTTCGATGAGCTGCGGCTGCACCGCGTGGAGCTCGAGGTGTTCGAGGAGAACGCACCGGGCATCGCCGTGTACGAGCACCTCGGCTTCGTCGCGGAGGGCCAAAGGCGCGAGTCGGTGTGGAAGGGGGGCCGCTGGCGGAGCCCCATCGTCATGAGCCTGCTCGAGGGCGAGCGCCGCGCGGCGCAGGCGGCCGGCCGAGCGGGCGGATGACGTCGTCACTCGAGATCCACTGGCACGCGGGCACGGTGGAGCTGCGCGGGGATGACAAGGCGGCCACCTGGCTGCCGCGTGGGTTCGTCTGGGACGCGCGCACCGCGTGTCATCGCGCGCCGGCGTCCTGCTACGCCGCGCTCGTACGTGCGCTGGTTGCGTCGAAGCGACCGTTCACCGATGAGGCCAAGGGTTGGCAGGAGCTGCGCGATCTGCCCTCGCCCACGTTCGCGGCGCGCGACTACCAGGAGGAGGCTCTCTCGGCCTGGCGGCAGGCGGGCGGGCGTGGCGTCGTCGTGCTGCCCACGGGCGCGGGCAAGACCAACCTGGCGCTGCTCGCCATCGCGGCCAAGATGCGCCCGACGCTCGTCGTCGCGCCCACGCTCGACCTCGTGCGCCAGTGGCACGAGCGGCTCACCGACGCCTTCGCGCTGCCGGTGGGCGTCATCGGCGGCGGCGAGCACGACGTGCAGCCGCTCAGCGTCTCCACGTACGACTCCGCGTGGATGCACATGGATCACCTGGGCCGGCGCTTCGGCTTGCTGGTCCTCGACGAATGCCACCACCTGCCGGGGGCCGCCTGGGCCGAGCTCGCGCGCATGAGCCTCGCGCCCTTCCGCCTCGGCCTGACCGCCACCCCCGAGCGGGCCGACGGCAGACACGAGCTGCTCGACGAGCTGGTCGGGCCCCTCGTGTACCGGCGAGAGATCAATGACCTCGCCGGTGACTGGCTGGCCGACTACGAGACCCGCCGGCTCGAGGTGGACCTCGATGACGATGAGCGCGCCGAGCACGACGAGGCGCGCGCGATCTACCTCGCGTTCGTTCGCGAGCGGCGCCTTGGCATCGGGGCGCCGGGCGGCTGGGGGCGCTTCTTGCGAGCGACCGCCAGCAGCGACGAGGGACGCGCCGCCCTCGCCGCCTATCGTCGACAAAAGCAGCTCGCGCGCGCGGCCCGCGGCAAGCTGACCGTCACCGCGCGGCTCGTGCACGAGCACCGCCGCGATCGCGCGCTCATCTTCACCGACGACAACGCCACCGCCTACGCGATCTCGCGTACGCTGCTCCTGCCGGTCATCACGCACCAGACCAAGGTGAGAGAGCGCAGCGACATCCTCGCTCGCCTGCGGGACGGCCGCTATCGCGCCGTCGTCACCTCACGCGTGCTCAACGAAGGCATCGACGTCCCCGAGGCCAACGTCGCCGTCATCGTGTCCGGCTCGGCCTCGGTGCGCGAGCACGTGCAGCGCCTCGGCCGGATCCTGCGGCCACGCGACGGCAAGCAGGCGCTGCTCTACGAGCTCGTCACCGCCGGCACCGCGGAGACGTCGACGAGCGAGCGGCGGAGAGATCACGTTGCTTACCGCTGATCTCGTCCAGCCGTCATCGTCCGGCGGGGTCCTGCGCGTTCGGCCTCTCGCGGGCCCGAGGCGGACGCGCGCCCTCGAGATGGCCGCGTCGCTCCTCGAGGTGGCCCGCGCGCACCTTGGCCGCACGCGGGAGGAGCTCCAGGAGGCGCTGCTGCTCGAGGTGTCCGCCAAGGAGCGCAAGCTGTACCTCGGCGTGAAGAAGCTGCTCGAGGACCGCTGCGCGTTCGAGGAGGAGAGCGCGCACGATCCCGTACGTTTGCGGCAGGAGGTGTTCACGCGAGCCGCTGCGAAACGTCTGCAGCGCGGCGACGACCCGCCCGACGCCGCTCGGGAGCGCGCCGCCGTGCTCGACGAGGTGGCGCGCGAGCAGGGGATGTCGGCGCCCGCGCTCGAGGCCGCGCTGTTCGCCGATCTGAAGGGGGCGCACCGCCTGCTCAGCGTCGACGTCCACCACGCGAGCGAGATCGTGGACCGCTACGACCTCGCGCAAGCGCAAGCCGTGCTGCTGCGCGCGAGCCGCGTGGTCGCGCGCGTGGGAGGCAGCGACCCCGACGGGTACCGCGCGCTCTTTCGCCGCCTGAAGCTCATGCGGCTGCTCTATCGGCTCGACCTCGACGACGACGGCTACCGCCTGGAGATCGACGGCCCCGCCTCGCTGTTCTCGTCGGCCACCCGCTACGGGCTCGAGCTCGCCCTCGCGCTCCCCGTGCTCGCGCAGCTCCCCCGCTGTGACATCGAGGCCGACGTGCAGTGGGGCAAGCAGCGCCTGGCCCGCCGCTTTCTGTGGACGCCCGCCGACGCGCGCCTGCCGGCCGCCGCGGGGCCCGCGCCGCGCCGTGACGAGGTGACGAAGCTCCACGACGCGCTCTCCGCGATCGCCGGCCCCTGGCGCGCGCACGCGTCGGCGGACGTGCTGCACCTGCCGGGCGCCGGCGCCTGCGTCCCCGATCTCACCTTCGTGCACGACGAGAGCGGCGAGGTCGTCCACCTCGAGGTGCTCGGCTTCTGGAGCCGGGAGGCCGTGTGGCGGCGCGTGGAGCTCGTCGAGAAGGGGCTCCGCGACCGCGTCGTGTTCGCCGTCAGCGAGCGCCTCCGCGTCAGCGAGCGCGCGCTCGACGACGAGCTGCCCGCGGCGCTGTACGCCTACAAGGGCGTCATGAACGCGCGCGCCGTGCTGCGGAAGATCGAGGCCGTCTCGCAGCGCGCTTGAGCCGAGCCTCAAGAGCGCAGGGTGTCGTCGAGGATGCGGCGAAAGTCCGCTGGGATCTCCACCGCCGCCTGGCTGTCGAGGTCCATCAGCACCGTCGTGATCTCCGCCGTGAAGCTCAGCACCCCGTCGCGCTTTCTGCGGATCTCGTAGCGCGTCTTCAGCGACGAGCGCCCGACGTGCAGCACCTTCAGCTCCACCACGGCGACGTCGCCATAGGTGAGCGGCGCCTTGAACTCGCTCGTGATGGCGACGGTGGGGAAGCCGAGGCGGCGCTCGTTGATCATGGCCGGGTAGGAGACCGGCGCCGCGTCGTCGAAGAAGTCCTCGAAGGCCGCGTGGCAGAGATGAAAGAACTGCGGGTAGTAGACGATGCCCGCGCCATCGACGTCGTCGAAGCGGATCTTCTGCACGCTGGTGAAGGACATGGGCGCTCCCTTGGGTGGCGGTGGCTTTGTGCTAGCTTCCGGCTCGGCATACGCGCTCGCGCGCCAGGCGCGAATGCGTTTGCTCGACCCCAGAGGCGACGTTGTCCAGTCTGCAAGCGAACCTCTCCGGGCTCCCCACGACGCTGCTCATCGGCGGCGAGGTGGCCATGCGCTTCCAGCATGAGCTCGAGGGGGTCGGCATCATCACCGGCGTCGTCGAGAGCGGGGGGGAGGCGGTGCAGGCCGTCCGCGAGGGCGGCTACCAGGCGGTGATCGTCCCCGCCGTGCTGCCCGACATGAGCTCCTACGACTTCTGCATGAGCCTCTTGCGGCACATGCAGGGCGTGTTCGTCGTGCTCTACGGCAAGATGGACGCCATCTACGCCGACGCCCTCCGGCAGACCGGTCGCGTCGCGCACGTCACCGGGCTCGGCAACGACAGCATGCCGCACGTCCTCGCCGGACGCTTCGGCGTACAGCTCCCGCCTCCCCCCGCGCCCTCGACGCCGGCGAGCGGCTCGCACGCGCCCTTCGGTCGATCGTCGCGCTCCGCGCAGGGCGAGGCGGCCGAGCGGGTGGCCCGGCTCGAGGAGGATCTCGGCGTGGCCGAGTCCGAGCTCGAGGACGCCCGCGCGCGCATCAGCCAGGCGGAGGAAGCGGCGAAGAAGCGCGCCGCCGAGCTGCGATCGGCGGAGCAGCGCCTCAGCGACGCGGTCGAGGAGCTCGCGGACCTCCGCGTCCAGCTCGAGGGCGCCCGCCGGACCGCCGACCGGGCCCAGAAGGAGCGCGACGGCCTGCGCGCGCTCGTCGACAACCTCGAGGAGGACCGCGGAGACATGGAGCGGCGGCTCGCGTCGCTCGGCCCGCTCGAGCGCGAGAAGGAAAACCTCGAGCAGATGGTCCAGGAGCTCACGCGCAAGCTCGCGGCGAAGAGCGCGGAGCCGGTCCCTGAGCACTCGGAGAAAGAAGCCGCGTTGATGGACGCCCTCGGCAACCTCGCGCCGCTCACCTGGGACGTGGTGCAGGCGGCCGATTGGCTCCAGGCCAACGACGCGCCGAGCGATCACGTGCGCTCCCTGCGCATCGCGGTGCGCTCGGTGGAGACGCTGATCGAAGAGGCGCGCGCGCGCGGTCTGCTCAAAGCCTGACCGGGCCTCGCGGGTCACTCGCTACTCGTCGAGCGCGTCGAAGAAGTCGTCGGGCGCTGCTTCGGGCAGCTCCACGACCTCATCCGGATCGAGCAGCTCGAGCGGCGGCTCCTGCTCGGCGGGCGTGGCGGCCTCGACAGGGACGGCCGCGACGAGGGGTGGCGTCACCTCGGGCGACGCCGTGGCCGCCGCTGCCATAGGCGTCGCCGCCGGGACGCCAAAGGGGCTCGGCGCCACCGCCGGCGCCGGCGCCATCGGCGGCTGCGTCGTCATGGCCTGCCGGTACTGCGCGTTGAACGGATCGAGCCGCCGCGCCTGCTCGAGCATCGCCGCGGCCTCGGGCGCACCGCGGCGCGCCTCCATGAACAGGCGCTTGCCCTCGCGCACCTCGCTGGAGAAGATACGCTTCCACGCTTCTTGAAGTTTCACGAGTGAGGGCCCGCGCCCCGCCGCCGCCGCCGCGATGCGCTCCTCGGCCCGCACGATGCCGTTGTGGAAGTCGTAGGCCGCGCGCTTGATGGGGTCCTGACAGAGGGGGCGCATGCGCTCGAGCGTCTGCTTGAAGACGGCGGCCTGGTCCTTCTGTCGCCCCGGAGGGATCTGCTCGAGGCTCTGCTCCACGGACGCGATGAGGCGCTCGAGGCCGTCGGTGAGCGCGCTGTCATCGCACTCGGGTGGCAGGCGGAGGCGCTCGTAGATCGTCGTCGTCAGCTCCAGCACCCCGCCCGACGGCGGCGCGCTGCCCCCCGCCGGGGCCGGTGCGCTCGGCTCGACGGGTTGGCCGCTGATGAGCAGCGGAGCCTCGAGCGCCGCCGCCCGCATACGCGGCTCGAGCTCGCGGCTGAGCGCGTTCGTGTTCTCGCTCGTGGTCGAGAGGAACTGCACGCCGAGCCCCGCGGGCCCCTTGGCGCTGGCCGACATCGCGCGGGCGACCTCGGCGCCGAAGAACAGCCGGATGCCGGAGGGGAAGGCGAGCCCGACGTCGATCTGGGTGCCCTCGACGATGAAGCGCTCGGTGACGAGGAACGCACCGCCGAGCGAGAGGTCCCCGACGCCCACCTGGATCCACTCCTCGGTGCCCTCTATCTTCACGCCCGCCTGGACGTCGTCGCACGCGACACGCGCGTGCAGACGGATGGCCGGGCCCGCTTGTCGGTCCTGTTCCTGCATCGCGCGACACTAACGAGTCCCGCCCGGCGAGCGCGAGCCCGCGCGGGTCTGTGTCGGTGTGTGCGCGTGTGCGCCTCGCCGCGGCTCCCGGCGCTCGCGGTCGTCGTGCGCTCGTTCGACGCCGCGATTCTCGTTGCAGAGCCGTCACACGACTCGCGCGACTCAAAAAAGAGGGGCCGCGAACCCGCAGCCCCTTGGCGCTCCCAGCATGACTCGAACATGCGACCCCTGGTTTAGGAAACCAGTGCTCTATCCGGCTGAGCTATGGGAGCCCGCTCGGCTCTACGAAGCCGCTGGCGTTGTAACGAAACCGACCTGTCTCGAACACCTAGAAGCGCCTTTCGCGCGTAGACTGCCGCAGTCGAGCCGCCGCGCGGCCGGGTCCGATTGGCCTGTTCGCTCGGGCGCGCCTACGCCAACGAGAGCCGCCCCCCGAGCCTCGCCCGGGAGGGGCTTGACGCACCAGTCGACCGAGAGGACAAGCGCGCCATGTCCGAAGAGGATCCGTTCAAGCGCCGCGACACCCGCCCCTTTCTGGGCAAGACCGATCGACGCGAGTCTTTGCGCGCAGATCTGAAGTGTCGCGTCTCGTTCGAAGGCACCGCGCTCGAGGGCCGTGAGCCCCTCGAGCTCACCGGCAACGTCTCGCTGACCGGCTGCATGTTCGAGCCCGGCGCCATCGCGGACACCCCGCCGCAGGGCCTCACCGGCGAGGTGGAGCTGGCGATCGATCGCAAGCGCTCGCTGACGTTGCCCGTGACCGTGGCGCCCCCGCCCGGCATGCGACCGGGGCTGTTCCTTCGCTTCCCCGAGCTCGACTTCGACACCGAGCGGACCCTCGCGCGCCTGCTCGACAAGACCAACCCGTTCGATGAGACGAGCTTCAAGCCGGAGTGATCCAGCCTCGGTCAACCGGCCCATGCCACGGGGCCGCGCTGCAGGCCGGCCCGGCGCGCCGACAAAAGACAAGCGCGTGCGGGCTTGCAGATTCCACGAGACACGGGCAAGGATGCGCCCGTTGCGAAGTCGATGCTCCGCTCGCGGTGTGGCGACTTTCGGCAGCTCGGGAGATCCGCTCCGACAGATCGCCGCGGTATCTCCGCCGTAATGTGTGTTTGCCGACGTGTCTCCACCGCCGGCGACCGACCGTGAAGAAAGTCTAAATGCCGGGGCCGAGCCCCGGACGGAAAGGGAAAACCATGAAGAAGTCTTCTCTCCTCCTGAGCCTCGGTTCCGCTGCTGCCCTCGCCGCCATCACCGGCTGCGCGTCCAGCTCCAGCGCCGAGAAGACGGACGCCCCCGCCACCGAGGAGGCCGCTCCCGCCGCCGCCGAGGAGGCTCCTGCCGAGGCCGCTCCCGCCGAGGCCGCTCCGGCCGAGGGCGAGGCTGCCCCCGCCGCCGAGGGTGCCGAGGCCGGCGCTGAGGCGTCCTGTGGCGAAGGCTCCTGCGGCGGCTGAGCCGAAGGAAGCTGACTCGATCTGTCCGGCGTCGTTCGCGTCGCTGGGCTCGCAACTGCGCATGTCGCCCTCGGGTGCCATGCGCAGTGGCGTTTGTGGGGTTAGGGTCTGGCGATGCCTGCACCAGCACCGTCCATCGCGGGACACACACACGCACCGCCGGCTGCCGGCCCGTCCGGCGTTGGGCTCGGTTTTCGCCTCAAGCTCGCCCGCGAGCTGCTCGCCGCCGAGCACACGAGCGCCCGCTTCCTCGAGGTCGCGCCCGAGAACTACCTCGGCATCGGAGGCCCGCGCGCGCGCCTGCTCGCCGCCGCGGCCGAGCGCTGGCCCCTCGTCTGCCATGGCCTGTGCGGCGACTTCTCCGGCGCGGCGCCGCTCGATCACGAGCTGCTCGTCGAGCTGAAGGCGTTCCTGCGACGCTACGGCGCGCGTTGGTACAGCGACCACCTCTGCCTGACCCACGCCGCCGGCGCCGAGATCCACGACCTGCTGCCGCTGCCGTTTCATGGCGACGCGGTCCGGCGCACGGCCCGCCGGGTGCGCGAGGTGCGTGACCTCCTCGATCTGCCCATCGCCGTCGAGAACATCTCGGCCTACGCGCGCATGCCGGGCGGCGACCTCGAGGAGCCCGCCTTCGTGCGCGCGGTGCTCGAGGAGGCCGACTGCCTGCTCCTGCTCGACGTCAACAACGTGTACGTGAACTCGGTGAACTTCGGCTTCGACCCGAGGGCGTACATCGAGGCGCTGCCGCTCGAGCGCGTCGTGCAGATCCACGTCGCGGGTCACCGCGAGGAGCGCCCGGGGCTGCTCATCGACACGCACGGCGCGGCGATCATCGATCCGGTCTACGAGCTGCTCACTTGGACGCTCACAAAGTTGCCGAAGCAAGCCCCCGTGCTGCTCGAGCGGGACAACAACATCCCGCCGCTGCCGGAGCTCGAGCAGGAGCTGAGCCGCCTCGCAGCCATCGTCGAGCAAGCGCGGGTGGCGCATGGCTGATCTGCCGGACCTCGAGGGCGCGGTACGCGCGCTGTTGTTCGCCAAGGAGCCCGCGCCGGTGCCGGGGCTCGACGACGAGATCCAACGCCTCTACCGCCGCCTCGTGCGCACCACGCTGTCGAACGTCGTGAAGAACGCCGTGCCACGCACGAAGGCGCTGCTCGGCGAGGACGCGCTCGAGGCGCTGCTCGCGCGCTGGCTCGAGGAGGCGCCGCCCACGACGAGGATCCTGCGCCGTGTGCCCGAGGGCTTCGCGGCCTTCTGTCAGTCGCTCGCCGACCCGCCGCACCCCGCCCTCGCGGAGCTCGTGCATTGGGAGGTGCTCGAGATCGAGGTGACGCACGCGCCCGACGCGGACGGCCCGGCACGTCCGACGACGCCGCGCGAGGACGCGTTCGTGGAGTCGCACCCGAGCGCGCGCCTCGCGGTCTACCTGCATCCCGTGTTCGGCATCGCCAAGGGCGCCACCGCCTGGCCGGCCCCCACGAAGGAGCCGTCGTTCCTCGTCGCCTATCGAGCGGGGGAGCGCTTTCATTGGGTCGCGGTGCCGAAGCTGGTCGCGCAGGTGCTCTTGCACACGGGCGAAGGGGTCACGCTCGGGGACGCGCTCCGCGCCATCGAGCAGCAGGCGGGTGAGGTCGTCGACCGCGCCTTCGCGCGCTCCTGGCTCGTGAACCTGCAGCGGCGCGGAGCCTTGCTGGGCTTCCCGACGGCCGCGAGAGAGGGGACCGCATGACGCGTATCGCCGTCGCCCAGATGACCTCCACGCACGACGTGGAGAAGAACTTCGAGACCTGCCGGCAGCTCGTGCAACAAGCCAAAGAGCGCGGCGCTCGCCTCGTCTCGCTGCCCGAGAACTTCGCCTTCCTCGGCGAGAAGGACGGCGACGTGCTCGGCCAAAAGCGCCCGCTCGAGAGCGATCTCGTGAAGCGCTATCGAGCGCTCGCCGCGGAGCACCACCTCTGGCTCTCCCTCGGCGGCTTCGCGGAGGACGGCCCCGACGAGCGCCACGCCTACAACGCGCACCTGCTCGTCGACGACGAGGGCGGCCTGCGCGCGGTCT
>CAYLZW010000215.1:0-10236 GCA_964388085.1 uncultured Myxococcales bacterium
TGATGTGCCCGCCCGACTGCTTCACGATGCCGTAGACGGTGGCGAGCCCGAGCCCCGTGCCCTTGTCACCGCCCTTCGTCGTGTAGAACGGCTCGAACACCTTCGAGAGCTGGGCGGGCTCGATGCCGACACCCGTGTCCTGCACCGCGAAGAGCACGTAGGAGCCGGGCGGCAGCTCGCCGGAGTCTCGCGCCGCGCGCGTCAGCTCGACGTGCGCGGTCTGCAAGACGATGCGTCCCCCCTCCGGCATGGCGTCGCGCGCGTTGACGGCGAGGTTCAGCAGCACCTGATCGAGCTGGTCTGGGTCCGCCCTCACGTAGGGCGTCGCGTCGGCGAGCTGGTGCGTGATCTCGATGGTGGGCGGCAGCACGTGGCGCAGCACGCCGGAGGAGCGCCGCAGGATCGCGTTCAGGTCGAGCGTGTGCAGCGACAGGACCTGTCGCGAGCCGACGGCGAGGAGCTGTTGCGTGAGCCGGGCCGCGCGCTTGCCGGACTCCTCGATGTCGGACACCTGCTGGCGCACGGGCGAGCCCTCGGGGAGCTGCGCCGCGACGTGCGCGCTGGCGCCGATGACGACGGTCATGAGGTTGTTGAAGTCGTGCGCGACGCCCCCCGCGAGGCGACCGAGCGCTTCCATCTTCTGCGCCACGCGCAGCTGCTCCTCCAGCCGCCGGCGCTCGCTCACGTCGTTGATGATGGAGAGCAGCACGACGCGTCCGTCGAGCAGAATCGGGCCGGAGTGCACCTCGACGTCGGCGATCTCACCGCTCTTCTTGCGGTGCTGAAAATGGAAGTGCACGCGCTCTTCGACGCTGGCGCGCCGCATCTCCTCGGCCACGTCGACGGGCGGGGCCATGTTGAGGTCGGTGACGCGCAGGCGCAAGAGCTCGTCCTTCGCGTAGCCGTAGAACGCGGCGGCCGCTTCATTGACGTCGAGGATGCGGCCGTCCTCGGGATCGATGATCCACTTCATGGCCTTGTTGCGCTCGAACAACGCGCGATAGCGCTCCTCGCTTGCGCGCAGCGCCTCCTGCGCGCGCTTGCGCTCGCTGATGTCACGGGAGATGGCGAGGACCTGATACTCGCCCGGCGCGCCGAAGGTGGAGACCCGCCTGAGGCGCACCTCGCAGGGGTACTCCCGGCCGTCGAGGGTGCGCGCCATCCACTCGAAGTCCTGATCCTCGCCGGCAGCCGCGAGCGCCAGACGCTCGAAGGCCTCGCTGGGCTTCATCGCCGCGCCCATGAGGCGCTCGGGGGGCGCGGCCGCGATCTCGGCGCCGCTGCCGCCGACGACGCGGCGGGTGCTCGCGTTCACCTCGAGGATCTGCCCTTCGGCGCCGTGCACGAAGATCATGTCCGGCATGGCGTCGTAGACCGCCTGCAGGAACTGTTCGTGCCGGCGGTCATCGCTGGCCGTGAGCTCGACCAGGAACCCTCCCTCGTCGAGCGGTGTGCGCCGCAGCGTCCACGGACGTGGCCGACCCTCGAGCGCGCGCCCCGCCTGGAGGTGCAGCGCGCGCGGCTCTTCCGCTCGCGCGGGCGGGCTCGTCAGAGCCTCGACGGCGGCCGTGTCGAGGGAGAGCAGCGGCGCCAGCGACGACGCGACGACCTGCGACCACGGCCTCTTTACGGCGAGCTCCCGGGCGATGCCGAGCTCGCGCTCCATGCCGCGGCTCCACGCGCGCACCTGGCCGGTCTTGCCGATGACCGCCGCCAACGAGCTCAAGCTGTCGATCGCGCCGCTCATGTCTCGGCGTTCCCCCCATTCGTTTCGTCGACGCAAGCGCTCTGGTTGTACGACGTTCGCCCCGTCGCGCAAACGCGCCGCCGGATCACCGCCGCCACAGAGCACGCGCATCAGGGGACGCCAGCGCCGCGCGCCCGAGGCGACGGGCTTACGCGAGCTCCTGCTCGTGAATGAGGTAGCTCATCTTCCGTGACCACAAGAGATCCCAAGGGTACGGCGCCGCGGGCTCCGGCTCGCCGGGCGGGTGCTTCACCACGACGCGGCGCCTCGCCACCCGCGCCGCGTGCTCGAACAGGGCAACGGAAGGCCGCGCGTGGCTCGCGAAGGCGCGTAAGAGCTCGAAGCCGGGTTGTCCGGCCCGGGGTCGCTGCACCATGGGGTCGAAGTAAACGACGTCGACGCTGTCGTCGGGTTCCGCCGCGAGGAAGGCTTCGGCGTCGGCGTGCAACGCGCGCACACGCGCGATGGCCTCCGCTACCGGGCTCGCCATGCGCGCGATCCTCGCGAGGCCCTCCTCGAGCAAGCTGAACAGCACGGGGCTCGTCTCGAGGCCGAGCACGCTCGCCCCGAGCGAAAAGGCCAGGTGATGGGCGTCGCCGGCGCGACCGAGGTTCGCGTCGAGCACCTCGCGGACCGGCCGCGCGCCCTCCGGCTGCACCGCGCGCAGGAGCGGATGGCGCGCTCCCGCCAGCCGGCGCTGCCGCATCATGCCGAGATGCAGGTAGAGCTGGTGACCGGCGCGGTCCTGGACCTCCTCGCGCGCGTTGCCGACGAGATAGAGGTGCGTGGCGCCGGTCGCGTTCAGCTCGTCCTCGAGCAGCCCGTCCCGCGGGAGCAGCGGCACCCGGCAGCGCGCGGCCACGGTCTCGGCGCGTTGCCAGAGGCCGGGCCGCGCCTTCAGCGCGGCGGTCACCACGAGACGCGCCTCGTCTCCTGCTGCCCGCATGGGATCCGCTCCACCGGGCGGAGCGGCTTCGTCCCTCGTCACGACGCGCTCGCGGCGACGGGCATCAGCCGCCGATGAGGATGCACGAGCCGGTCACGCACACGGCAGGAGCGCAGCAGTCGAGCGAGGTCGCGCAGGGAGCGCAGGTTCCGTTGCCGGCTCCATCGACGAGGCACGCCTCCGAACCGCACACGAGGTCGCAGCGGCCGTCACATTCGCTGACGCCGGGCTCTCCTTCGCCCTCACCTTCCCCTTCCCCCTCGCCTTCTCCCTCGCCTTCTCCCTCGCCTTCGCCCTCGCCTTCTCCCTCACCAGAGCCACCGCCGCAGACCTCGGGCTGGTTGGGCGGACAGGGGCCGCCATCGACACCGGGGCCGGCGTCGATGAATTCGACGGGCGGTGTCCCTCCGTCGACGCTGCCGGCGTCCGGAGACGGGCCGGCGTCGTTCCCCGGGAGCTCTCCGGGCGGCGGACAGTCCTGTCCCGCCACGCGGATCGCCTCGTCGAAGTGAATGTTCGCCGACGCGCCGAAGTTCGCGATGTTCACGAACAGCGAGCCATAGACGTTGGCGGAGCCATTGAAGAACACGTCCGCGTTCGGCGCGTAGACATTGCCGGCGAACGTGCTGGACGCGCTCAGCGTCATCTGGCCACCCACGTAGGTGCGCACGCTCGAGGGTCGGTCGCGATCCCCAAAGGAGGCGGAGCTGCCGACGATGACGTCACCGGCGACGAAGATGTCCACCTCGGCCCCCTCCGCGACGTTGATGCCGAGGTTGCCGACGTGGAAGTCACCGTCGATGAACAGCATGGTGCGGCCGGCCGCGTTGACGGTGAAGTTCTGCGGGTTGTCGCCGCCGGGCGGCGTCACGGCGCTGATGTAATAGCGGCCGCACTCGAGGTTCAGCTCCGCCGGCCCGATGCGGCCGTTCCACTGGTCGCCGTCGAAGCCGAGCGCGGCGTTGTCATTGGTGCCGGCGCCGAAGTTGGTGATGCCGGCGACGTTGATCTTCTCGTCCTCCGCGCAGGGGCACGGCAAGAGCTGCGGCACCGCGTTCTCGATGATCTGTCCGCTCACGTTGGCGCTCGAGGTGCGTCCAGCCGGCTGGTAGAGATCGCCGAGGACCGTGTAGCTGCTCGAGATGTCGCCGTTGATGAGCGCGTCGCCGCGGATGGTGACGGCGGTGTTGCTCACCTCCGCCGCGTCGCCGTACACGTAGAGCGAGCCGCCGATGGTGCTCGAGGGACCGAAGGTGGCGTTGCCGCCGCCGATGAAGCAGCTCCCGCTGATGGCCGCGCGGTTGTCGATGACGAAGTCGGAGTTGGTGCCGAGCTGGCCGTCCTCGCCGACGTTGCCGTCGCCATAGCCACCTTGGGCCGAGTCGAAGGAGTCGACCTCGAGCGCGCCGCCGGTGACGAGGTCCTCGCAAGTGCAGAGCGCGAAGCGGAAGGTCTGCTCCGCGAGGTCGCCGGCGCAGACGGTACCGCCGCTCGTGCCGCCGAGGATGGGAGCGCCGGAGCCGTCGCAGAACGCCTCGAGCGACTGGTTGAAGGGGTCATCGACCTCGCAGCTGCCGTCGACACACGCGAGGCCGGCGGCGCAGGGTCGGCTGTCGCTGCAGTCCGCGCCCGCCGGCGCGCCGACCTCGACGCAGCTCCCGTCGACGCACGCGAGATCGTCGCCACAAGGCTGCGTGTCGCTGCAGTCGCCGCCCTCGCCCACCCCGGGAGGACCGCACACGCCGTTGTTACAGCCGCCGTCCGCGCACTGCGCGTCCTCGGCGCACTCGTCGCCGGCCGGCAGCTCGCCGGCGCCGCAGCGGCCGTCGACGCAGTTGTTGGACGCGCACTGCAGGTCGGCGGTGCAGCGCTCGTCGCCGGCGGCCTCTCCCGGAGCGCAGGTGCTGTCCACGCAGCGCAGGCTCGCGCATTCGTCGTCGCTCTCGCACTCGTCCCCGACGGGCACGGAGCCGCCCTCTTCGCAGACGCCGGCCACGCACACGAGCGTCTCCGCGCACGGGGTCTCGGCGTCGCAGGACTCTCCCGCGGCGGCCCCCGTCGCGGGAGCACAGCCGCCGCACGACGAGCCCGCCACGACCACGAGCAGGGCGGAGAGCAGAACCAGGCGCTGGCGCGTGTCCATAGGGAACCTCCAGAATGCAAACAGGAGAATACGCGGGGCCGTCTCCTGTCGCTCGCTGAGACATGTGCGTGCGAGTGTTACAGCGTCTCACCGCGCTGGCTGACGAGGGGCCCGACCGCCCGATGACGACGCTGCGTCTTTGGCCGCGCTCAGGGAGCCGTCCGCTCCGAAGCTTCGCTGCGCTGCGGAGGCGCCGTGGCCACACGCTCTCGCAGCGCGGGCTTGTCGATCTTGCCGGACGCGTTCTTCGGCAGCTCCTGCAGAAGCAGAAACTTCCGCGGCAGCTTATGCGCGGGTAGGCGTGCGCCGAGGAAGGCGCGCAGCTCGACGTCATCGAGCTGACAGCCTGCCCGCGGCGCGCAGCAGGCGACGATGGCCTCCCCGTCGAGCTCGTCGGGGACCCCGAGCACCGCGGCCTCGTGGACGAGCGGGTGTTCGCTGAGCGCGTCCTCGATCTCTTTCGGCGAGATGCGGTGTCCGCGCGCCTTGATCATCTCCTTCAGGCGGCCAACGACATAGAGCAGGCCGCGCTCGTCGCGGCGGCCGAGATCGCCCGTGTGATAGCCGCGCTCGTCGAGCACGCGCGCGGTGCTCTCGTCGTCGTTCCAGTAGCCCTGCATGATGTTGCGCCCGCGCGCCACGAGCTCGCCCTCCTCGCCGACACCGACCTCGCGACCGTCGGGCCCGAGCACCCGCAGCTCGACGCCTTCGATGGCGCGACCGATGCTGCCGACGGCGCCCGCGATCTCGTCCGGCAGGAGCACCGACAGCCGGCCGGCCGCCTCGGTGGCGCCATACATGACGTACAGGCGCGTGCGGGGCAGCGCCTCGAGGAGCCGCCTCGTGAGCGCTGGGCTCATGGCGCCGCCGGCCTGGGTCACATAGCGAAGATCCGGAAGCTCCCGCTGGCGAAGGTTCGAGCGGTTCAAGAGCAGAGCGAAGGTCGACGGCACGCCGGCGAGCCCGGTGCAACGCTCTCGCTCGAGCCGGTCGAGCGCGGCGTGCAGGAACGTGAAGTGGTTCTCCAACACGAGGCTGCCGGCAACGGCGACGTGCGTATTCAGCACGGACGTTCCGTAAATGTAATGGAACGGCAGCACGACGAAGCCGCGATCCGCCGGCCCGAGCGGTAGATAGCCGAGGATCGAGCGCGTGTTCGCGACCAGGTTCTCGTGCGTGAGCGTGACGCCCTGCGGGCGGCCGGTGCTGCCCGAGGTGTACACGATGCTGGCGAGATCGTGCTCGTGAAGGCGCTCGGCCGGCGCGAGCGGTGCGTCGTCCGCGGCTGGCTCCCCCTCGATGAAGACGCGCTCGACGCCGGTCAGCCAGCGCGCGGAGCGCCGCACATTGCCTAGCGCGCCCTGGCCGACGCACAGGATCCGAGCGCCCGCGTGCGCCAGCGTGTAAGTGAGCGGCTCGTCGACCAGCGCTGGGCTCAGCGGCACCACGCAAGCGCCCGCCTTCAGCGCGCCGTAATAGTGCTCGACGTAGAAGCGGCTGTTCTTCGCGTAGAGGGCCACGCGGTCGCCCTTCCGCACGCCCGCCGATCGCAGCGCTCGTGACACACGCTCGGCGGACGCCTCGAGCTCCCGGTAGCGGATCCGCTCCTCCCCGACGATCAAGGCGACCGCATCCGGAGCGCGATCGGCCGCTCGCTCGAGAAAATGATGCACGAGGACCGGACCCTGACGCATAGCGCACTCCCTTGGCGACCGAGGTGCTCGCTCGGCGGCGTGCAGCGCTGCAGCCGGGGTGCCGGAGGTCATCGTCGCGGAGCGCCGGCATCGACCGACCGGCCGCGATCGGCACGGTCATTGGATGGCCCAGCGCGCGCGGATCGTCACAGAAGACTACGAGCATGCAGATAGAAGCGGCGTCACGAGAGATGTTCGACGACATTCATGCGCTGCTCGGTGGGTTCGACGCCGAGCGGATGAGCCGGGAGGATTGGCGGCGCATGCTCTTCGGGCACGGTTGGCGGTCGGAGAGCGATCCGTACGGCTACGTGCTCACCGAGAGCGGTCACGTCGCCGGCTTCATCGGCACGCTCTACAGCCGGCAGACGATCCGCGGCCGGGCGCGCCGCTTCTGCAATCTCTCGAGCTGGATCGTGAAGAAGGAGCACCGACTGCAGGGCCTGCACATGCTGGCGCGCGTGCTCGCCGACGAGGAGACGACGTACACCGGTCTCACGCTGATCGGCGCGACCACCAAGATCTTTCATCACAAGGGCTTTCAGGACCTCGAGCACGAGGCGCTCGTCATCAGCCCCCTCTCCGCGTTCGCGTCCTTGCCGTCGCTCAAGGGGCTCTCCTACACCGCGGACCTCGCGGAGATCGAGGGCTCACTGCGGGGCGACGAGCGCGCCATCTTCGACGCGCACAGGGGCGCGCGCTGCAATCACCTCTTGCTGCGTTGGCGCGACGGGCACTGTTACGTGCTCTCGACGACCTGGCGCCTCAAGGGCAGACCCGTCGGTCATGTCCATTATATGAGCGATCCGGAGCGCTTCTTCAGCCGCATGGGCGCCGCGCAATGGGCGCTGTTGCGCGCGCACAAGCTCGCGCTGCTCATGGTCGACCGCCGCCAGGCCCCCGCCAAGGCGCCGCCCCTGTCTTTGCGCTACCGGCTCCCCCAGCCCCGACTGTACCGGCCCGCGCGGAGCGATGGCCTCGTGCCACGGGAGGTCACCGGGTTGTTCTCTGAGCTGATGTGGTTGCGTGTCTGACGTCGAGGTCCCTGTCCTTCACGAGGCAAACGCTCATGTGCGGCATCGCCGGTACGCTCAGCTTCGACGGTCCCCCCGCGGACAGCGCGCTGCTCGAGCGGATGATCGCGCAGGTGCGCCATCGCGGCCCGGATGACGCGCGCGTCGTCACGGACGGTCCGGTCGGCCTCGCGCACGCCCGACTGAGCGTGATCGATCTGGCCAACGGCCAACAGCCCATGTCGAACGCGGAGGGGACGGTCTGGCTGACCTACAACGGGGAGATCTTCAATTATCTCGAGCTGCGCGCGGAGCTCGAGCGCGCCGGGTATCCGTTCCGCACCCGCTCGGACACCGAGGTCCTGCTCGCGCTGTACGAGACCGAGGGCGAGCGCTGCGTCGAGAGGCTGAATGGACAATGGGCCTTCGCGCTCTGGGACGCGCGCCGGCAGCAGCTCCTGCTCTCCCGCGACCGCCTCGGCGTTCGGCCGCTTCACTTCACGAACACGCCGAACGGGTTCGTGTTCGGCTCGGAGGTGAAGTCGCTGTTCATGCATCCCGGCGTGGGGCGGCGCATCGATCGGAGGGCGCTGCTCGACCTGTTCACGTTCTGGTCACCGCTCGCGCCGCGTACGGCCTTCGAGAACGTCGAGGAGCTCCCGCCGGGCAGCTCCCTCGTCGTGAACCGCCGCGGCATGACGCAGCGGCGCCATTGGCAGCCGCGCTATCCGGAGGCGCGAGATGACGACGTCGATGAGCGGCGCTGGCTGACGCAGCTCGCGGAGACCCTCGGCGTGGCGACGCGCCTGCGCCTACGCTCCGATGTCCCCGTGGGCGCGTACCTCTCGGGCGGCCTCGACTCGTCGCTCATCGCGGCGCTCATGCGGCGCATGACCGACGAGCGCATGTGCACCTTCTCGCTCAGCTTCGACGACAAAGCGCTCGACGAGAGCGTGTTCCAACAAGAGGTCGCCCAGCAGCTCGGCACCGAGCATCACGTCATCCGCTGCGGCGCCGCGGACATCGGCCGCGCCTTCGACGACGTCATCTGGCACAGCGAGCGGCCCATCGTCAGGACCGCGCCCGCGCCGCTGTTTTTGCTCGCGAAGCTCGTGCGCGAGAGCGGCATCAAGGTGGTGCTGACCGGCGAGGGCGCCGACGAGATGTTCGGCGGCTACGACATCTTTCGCGAGGCGCGCGTGCGGCGCTTCTGGGCCAGGCGTCCCGAGTCTCGGCTGCGCCCTCGTCTCCTGCAGCGGCTCTACCCCTATCTGAAGAACCTCGGCGCGCAGTCACAGGCCTACCGGCAGGCGTTCTTCCACGTCGACGCCGCCGCGCTCGAGAGCCCGCTCTTCTCGCACCTGCCGCGCTGGGAGCTGACCCGGCACGCGACCCGCTTCTTCTCCGAGGCCACGCGAGAGGCGCTGGCCGGAGCCGATCCCTACGCCGAGCTCGTCGAGGGCTTGCCGGAAGAGTTCGGCCGCTGGGACCCGCTCTGTCAGGCGCAGTACCTCGAGACGACGACCTTGCTGCCCGGCTACATCCTCTCGTCACAGGGCGATCGCATGGCGAGCGCGCACGGGGTCGAGGCGCGCTTCCCCTTCCTCGACCGTGACGTCGTCGATCTGGCCGCGCGCATGCCGCCGAACCTCAAGCTGAAGGGCCTGTCCGAGAAGCACCTCTTGAAGCGCGCCGCGCAGGGCCTCGTGCCCGACTCGGTGCTGCGGCGCCCGAAGCAGCCCTATCGCGCGCCCGACGCGGCGAGCTTCTTCGGTCCGAGGGGATACGGCGAGCGAGCGCGTGCGCTGCTGTCGAAGGAGCGCATCGACGAGGACGGAGTGTTCGACGGCGCGCGCGTGCAGCTCCTCGTCGCCAAGGCCGAGAGCGGCCGCATGCTCGGGCTACGCGACCACATGGCGCTCGTCGGCGTGCTCTCCACCCAGACCCTCATCGAGCGCTTTGTGCGCCGCTTCGATCCGCAAACCACGAGGAGGACTACGTGATGGACATCGAGGGCATCAAACAAGAGGTCAGCGGCTTCATCGCCGAGAGCTTTCTGTTCGGCGAGCGCTCGTCGCTGCCGAGCGACGAAGAGTCGCTCATCGAGCGTGGCCTGATCGACTCCACCGGCGTGCTCGAGCTCGCCGCCTTCCTGGAGGAGCGCTACGGCCTCACGGTCTTTGACGAGGACATGGTCCCCGAGAACCTCGACAGCGTGTCGCGCATCGCGGCCTTCGTCGCCCGCAAGACGACGGTCGCCGCGCCGCGCAGCGAGAAGATCGCTTGAGCTCGACCTCTCCGTTCACCTGATGCCGTCTCGTGGTGAGCGGCAAGGAGGCCCTCCGTGACCCAGTGGAAAGATCGTCTGCGCATCGACGCGCCCGCCGAGATCGAGCGCATCACCGGCGCGCTGCGCGCCCAGCTCAGCCGGCAGCTCCGCCGCCGCGGCGTCGTCGTCGGCCTCTCCGGGGGGATCGACAGCAGCGTGACGGCGGCGCTCGTGTGCCGCGCCCTCGGCAGCGAGCGCGCCTTCGGGCTCTTGATGCCGGAGGGCGAGTCCGCCGACGAGACCACCGCGCTCGGCCAGCGCGTCGCGACCCACCTCGGCATGCACGCACAGATCGAGGACATCACCCCGCTCCTCGAGGCGGCCGGCTGCTACCGGCGTCGTGACGACGCCATCCGCAGCGTCG
>CAYLZW010000216.1:0-10169 GCA_964388085.1 uncultured Myxococcales bacterium
TGGCCTCGTTGTTGGTGCGCGTGCGCTGGTCGTCGTCGATCTCGTAGTCGAAGCGGGTGCGGAATTCGGGCAGCAGCGCCGCCGTGCGCGAACGCCACTTCCAGGAGTCGATGACGTCGGGGGCCGCCTCCACGTAGTCGAGGGTCGCCTTCTGCACCTCGCGGATGCTGGGCTCGCCGGCGAACTTCGACAGCACCTTCTGGGCGACGTTGCTCGAGACCACCTCTCCCTCGCGGATGACCACCGGCTCCTGCGAGGTGCCTCCGCCGCTCGTCGTCACCCGCCCCTGCAGCTTGGCGAGCACACCCGAGGAGATGCCGGGCACGCGCGCGAGGTCCTCGACCGTCAGGAAGGGGCCGTTCTCCTCGCGGTCGGCGACGATCGACTCGGCCAGCTTCTCGCCGATGCCCGGCAGCTCGTCGAGCTCCTCGACCTCGGCGGTGTTGATGTTCACGGCCTGCGCCAGCGCGCTCTGGGAGAACAGCGCCAGGACGACGAACGCGCTGCGCGCGGTGCGGTAGAGGCTGCTTGGGACGGTGCGGTTTCTCATGGTGCGATCCTCGGTCGATGCTCTCACCGACGTCGGGGGTTTGGAAGGGAGCGCGAGCGCTCCCCCGAGGGGGCGACGGCGTTACGGTTCGCTCGGGCGAGCCCCACGGGAGGCTCGTCCGCGGGGGCGCCGAGATCGAAGGAGCCGGCCAGCTCGGGCAGGGTCGCGCCGCGTGCGTCCGCCAGATCGACGAAGGCCCCCCCCGTGAGGGCCGCGAGCAGCGACGTCAGCTCGGCGAGGCGCAGGAGCGCGCGCGCCTGCTCGGCGGGGCGCTTGCCGGCCGGGGAGAGATAGACCTCCGCCATGAGGCGGCGGCGCGACGTGTACAGGCTCTCGACGCGGTTATAGAGGCTCTCGCGCGCTCGGAAGAGCGCCGGCCGCTGTCGGGCGGCGACGAGCTCAGCGGGGTTGTAGACGATGTCGTCGAGGTTCCAGGTCGCGAGCGCGTAGACGTCCCAGGTGACGCCGCGGGAGGGCGCGTTCACGAGGATGCCGTCGCGCGCGAGGTCGATGATCTCCTCCGCGTCGTCCTCGTCGAAGGCGTCGGGATCGTCGATGACCACGACGTACTCGTCGACCTCGGGGCGCCCGCGCTTGTAGCGGAAGTGCAGGCGCAGCTCCGGCAAGAGCGGCGCCCAGCGCGCGCGGCGGCTCACGCCGGCGAGGTAGCCCGGGTCGAGGCGCGAGAAGGCGATGGCCGCGTCCGCGGTCTCCTGCAACGACGGCTCGCGCTTCCAGCGGCGCACGAGGCCCTGCAGCCGATCCTCGCTGACGCGGATGCCGGTGCCCTTCACGAAGCGGAACACCCCGCGCTCGGTGGCGGCGACGATCGCGTCCGGCTCGTCGGACGGGCGCGCCAGGGCGAAGGCCGTCGTCGCCGGCAGCGCGTCCGGCAGGTCCACCAGCGTGATGCCGGTGTCGTCGCTGTGCGCGACGCCGCGCCCGCCGAGCCCGACCGCGACGCCGCGGTCTCGCGTCGGGTCGATGGAGATGGCGAACACGGGATCGCCGAACAGCGCCCGGCGAGGCTCGAGCAGCGATGACTCCCGCTCGCCGGCGAACAGCCCCTGCAGCGTGCCGGCGTAGGTGATGGCCGTGCGCTCGTCGAAGGCCACGGCGCCGACGCCCTCGAAGGCGCTGACGCCCTTCAGGAGCATCTCGCGAAACGTCGTGCCCGCGTCCCACGATCGCCACACACCGCGCTCGGTGCCGAGGATGACGAGGTCCTGATCGTTGACCCGGCGCGCGATGACGGCGAGCCCGGGCGCGTTGCCGAGCAGGTCGGGCGCGCGCGTGAAGGTGGCGCCGTTGTCGGCGCTGATGAGCGTGCCGTCCGCCGTGGCGATGTACAGCCGTGAGGAGTGCAGCGGATCCACGGCGACGTCGCGGATGTCGTTCATGAGCGCGCCGCCCGGGAGCTCGAGCTGCGCGAACGTCTCGCCGCCGTCGACGCTGCGAAACAGCCCGCGCGGGGTCGCGACGAACACGGTGCGCGACGTGGGCGCCACGAAGCGGATCGCGCGCACGCCCGGCTCTTCGCGCGGGAAGGTGGCCAGCAGATCGGCGTCCCCCGACGGCAATGTGGGCATCTCGCCGAGCGGGTCGGCGTCCGCGGGATCGAGCGGCGCGGCGTCGTCAAAGAGCGCCTGGTCTTCGAGCTGCTCCTCGAGCTCCTCCAGCTCTTCGACGTCGTCGGCCTCCTCGAGGTCGATCTCCTCCGCGCCGGCGACGCTCTCGTCCCCCGCGCGCAGGTCCGGCAGCCGGGCGCCGTCACCGTCGATGGCCTGGTTGGCTGCGCGGTCCTGCAGCGCCATCTCCGCGTCGATGGAGAGCCCGCGCGGGAAGGACAACACGGGTCGCCAGGTGCCGCCGTTGTCGTCGCTCTTGAACAGGAAGCCGTCGAGCCCCGCGAACAGGACCTCGGGATCGCCCGGATCGTAGGCGACCGCGGTCACGGCCTCCTCCGGCAAGCCCTCGCTGATCTCGGCGAAGTGTCGCGGCACGCGCGGCGCCGAGGCTCCCTGCGCCAGCGTCGCGCAGGGCAGCAGCGCGGAGACGACGACCAGCGCCACCCTCCCTCGGAGGGGACCGGTTCTCCCGCCGGAGCACCTCCGGCGCGTTCCCTGGCTTCCGGGAGACTTCATGGAGGCGCAGCCATAGCACGCAGGACGTACAGCGCCTCTGCCGATCGATGCAGATCCGTCAATCCTCGTATGCTCGCGGCCATGATCGCTGCCGCCGCCCGCCCCCTCTCCGTCGCGCTGCCGCTGCTCCTCGCGCTCCCCGTCGTCGCCGCGAGCGCTGCCTGCAGAGACCTCGCGGTCGTCGCCGCGGAGCCGGCGGAGGTCGCCGCGGGCATCTCCAGCGACGTGGTCGTGACGGGCCGGGGCTTCGCCGAGGGGTTGGCATTGCGCCTCGAGTCCGCCGGCCTCGAGGTGGGCCTCGCCCCCATCCGCGTGGACTCCCCCGAGATCGCCTCCGCCCGCGTCCCCGAGGCCGCCCCGCCTGGCAGCTACGACGTCGTGGCTGAGCTCGACGGCGCGCTCGCGACCCTCGCGGGCGGGCTGCGCATCGTCTCCGACCAGGAGACCGCGCGCGTCCTGTTCGTAAACGTCGGCCAGGGCGACAGCACCCTCGTCGTGGCGCCGAGCGGCGAGGCCCTGCTCATCGACGGCGGCAACGCCGGCGCCGCGGCCGACGTGCGCGCGGCCCTCGAACGGGAGACCGGCGGCCGCCTCGACGCCGTCGTGTTGAGCCACTTCGACGCCGATCACCTCTCGGGCCTCGTCGACGTGCTCACCGGCGACGACCGCACCGCGGGCAGCGACGACGATCTCGTCCCCGCTGTCGCGCTCGGGCCCGTGGACGACGGCTCCTGCGCCACCAACACGTGCTCGCGCATGCGCCTCTTGCGCGCCTGGCCCTTCGAGGTCGCGCTGCCCGGGCGCAAATTCTCGCTCGGCGAGGTGGAGGTCGAGGTGGTCGCGGCGGACGGCCGGGTGGGCAGCATGGTGGTGCCCGGCGTGGACGACAGCAATGAGCACAGCGTCGTGGTCATGGTCCGCTTCGGTGGGCGGACGGTGCTCGTGACCGGCGATCTCACCGGCGGCGGCGAGGGCATGGCCGACGTGGAGACCCCGCTCGCGATGTTCACCGGCCCCGTCGACGTGCTGCGGGTCGCGCACCACGGCTCGCGCACGAGCTCGGCGGAAAGCGCGTTGTCTCGCTGGGCGCCCCTGGCGTCGGTGTTCTCCTTTGGGACGGACAACGCCTATTGCCACCCGCACGCGGAGGTCTTGTCTCGCGTGGCGTCGTCGTCGGGCGCGGTCTATGCGACCGGCAGGGGCGTCGTGGAGGATCTGGATCGCTGTGACGCACCGACGGTGACGCCGGCGGGCGGGCGGCTCGGGCTCGGCGACATCCTGCTCACGATCGGTGCGGATGGTTCCTTGGTGATCGCGGGCGACAAGCTCTAGCAGGCTGCTGAAAAACGCCACAAGGGCGTTTTCAGCAGCCTGACGAGCGCCTCGCCTTCGCATCGATGGATCGACTCATGAGCGTTTCTCGACGAGAGTTGCCGGATTCGCGGGTTCGTAGCAGCGCTCGTATCATGGGGCTTCGCACCGCGCAGCGAGCGAGGCAGCGTTTTTCAGCAGCCTGCTAGAGCAGAACCGGTGGGCACCGCCGAGACTGCGGCGACGGCGACGCCCTGAGCCTTGATGCAGACGCAGACGCAGGCTGCCCAATCGTGTAGATGCCCGCGACCATGTCCACCGCCGCCCCTCCGCCGACGCGCCCGCTGCAAGCCCTGCTCTCGCTCGCGTGGCCGATGATCATCTCGCGCGCGAGCCAGGTCGTCGTGGGCCTCGCGGACGCGATCATGATCTCCAGCCTCGGAGAAGCCGCGCTCGCGGCCACCATCACCGGGGCGATGAACTTCTTCAATTGCGTCATCCTGCCGATGGGCACCGTCTTCATCGTGCAGAGCTTCGCCGCGCAGCTCACCGGCAAGCACGATCGCGAGGGCGCGCGCCGCTTCGCCTGGTACGGCCTCGGCATCGCGCTCTTCGTCGGCGTGCTGGCGGTCCTCGGCCTGCCCCTCGTCGACGACGTGCTCGCACAGTTCGCCTACGCCGAAGACGTTCGCGCGCTGATGACGACGTACATGACCGTCCGGCTGCTCTCGCTCGGCGCCGCCGTCGGCATCGAGGCCCTCGGCGCCTACTTCGGAGGCATCGGCAATACGCGGCTGCCGATGCTGGCGAACATCGCGCTGATGCTGCTGAACGTGGGCTTCAATTGGGTGTTCATCTTCGGCAACATCGGCGCGCCCGCGCTCGGCACCGAGGGCGCCGCCGTCGCGAGCGCCTTGGCGACGGTGCTGGCCTTCGCCGGCTTGTTCGGCTGTTTCCTCCTCGGCATCGGCGGTGGAGCGCGGCGCAGCTCGGCGCTGCAGCTCTCGGAGCTCTGGCGCACGCTGCGCTTTGGGCTGCCCGCCGGCCTGAACTGGTTCTTCGAGTTCCTCGCCTTCAGCTTCTTCTTGAACATCGTGCTCGCGGGCCTCGGCACCACGACGCTCGCTGCCTTCATGCTGGTGTTGCAACTGAACGGCGTCGCGTTCATGCCTGCCTTCGGGCTCGCGAGCGCGGGCGCCATTTTGGTCGGTCAATCGATTGGGGCCGACCGCAAGGACGAGGTGCCGTCGACGGCGTGGCTGACCATCAAGACGGCGGCCGTGTGGATGGTGTTCATCGGCGCGCTCTATCTGCTGGTCCCCACCTGGCTGCTGGCCACCGTCGCGGACGCGGAGTCCGTGAGCCCCGCGTTCTTCGAGATCGGCAAGAAGATGCTGATGCTCTCGGTGGCGTGGCAGCTCTTCGACGCCTGCGCGATTACGCTCTCCGAGGTGCTGCGCGCCGCGGGGGACACGGCCTTCCCCATGTGGGCACGCACGGCCATCGCTTGGGGCATCTTCGCGCCCGGCTCATGGTTCACCGTGCGCGAGCTCGGCTACGGAGAGGTGCCCGCCATCCTCTGGATGGTGGGCTACCTGGGCGTGCTGACGCTCGTTTTGTGGTGGAGGTTCGCCAGCGGCGCCTGGCGCAACATCGAGTTGGTCGAGCCGGCGGCCCTACCGTAGGGCGCCGCGGACGACGTCAGCGGTCCACACCGGCGTCATCACTCGCGCCAGCGTCGCCGTCCCCGCCGGCGTCATGCTCGTGGCCCGCGTCGCCGACGTCGGCTGCATCCGCAGCGACACCACCGTCGACAAACCCGGCGTCGACGTCACTGCCGCCATCGCTGACGCCCGCGTCCTCCTCGCCCTCGCCCTCGCCCTCTCCCTCGCCTTCTCCTTCTCCTTCGCCCTCTCCTTCGCCCTCTCCTTCGCCCTCTCCCTCGCCGCCGCTGCTGGTGCCCGCGAAGCCGGTCGAGAAATGCTCGATGCTCGCCGCCACAAAGACGCGGTCCACCGTCGACGGGTGCTCGTCGTATCCCGTGCCATCGAGCGTGGACCAGTAGATGCTGAGGGCGCTCTCCCTCTCCGCCGGCGGTACCTGAAGGCGCACGGTGACCGGCACCGCGAAGGTCTGGCCTGCGGGAGAGAAGGTGAACAGCTCCGTGACGGCACGCGGGGCGAAACCATTCGGTGCTGCACCGCTCGCCTCGACGGTGATCTCGCTGTCCGAGGGCAGCGCGCCCGCCGGAATGGTCAGGCGCACACCCTTGACGTCGAGGACGGCGCCGTCCGGGCCGACGGTCTCGGTCAGCGACGTCGGCAGCGCCTCGCCTCCGCACTCCTCGAGCTGCGGAAAGTCCGCGCTCGCCGACGCTTCCAGGGCGGCCACACACCCGGCCTTGCACGCGGTCGCCTGCAGCGGATCGGCCCAACAGCTCCCACCGCTGTCGTAGCGGACGGTGACCGCCTCGCTGTCGCCCCCCATCATGGCGTCGAGGGCGCGCTGGCAGGCGACGTACTCGACGCACTCGGGCGGCTGGGCGGACGTAGGACAGCCGCCGAGGGGAAGCAGCAGGCCAAGAGAGGAGAGCAGCGCGAGCCCGCGGAGAGCGCGGGAGCGAGTGACGCTCCCCAGCCGACGAGAAGTCATGAAGTTTAGCCCCACGAAACGCACACGGCGAGATGCCGGTCTGCTCTCTCGGTAGCACGGCCCCGTGCGCGACGATTACCGCCGAGGGCGGGCTGTTGCGAATCGTGACAGCGCGGCCTCGCGCACCTCGACGACCTTCGGCCCCCGCGTCGTCACGATGACCCACGCGACACCGGGCCAGAGCGGCTCTCCGTCCGCCAGCGCGCCCGCTCGATCCTGCGCCGACAACGTCGCCTCCCCGTCGGGGTGGGAGTGAAAGAACGCGCGCACCATCCGGCCGCGCGCCTCCAGCTCCCGGAGGACGGTCAGGTGCTCGCGATCGTCGAAGGCAAATCCGCGTCGCGGCTCCGGATGCACGTTCGCCAGCGGCCGCACCTCCGTGACGACGTCAGGCGCGTCTTTGAGGGCGACGCAGACGCCGCAGGCCTCTTCAGGGTAGGCGGAAGAGACCGCCGCGCGGAGCACCTGCATGGCGCGCTCGTCGAAGCGCAGCGTCCTCATCGCGGCCGGCGCGGTTGGTAGTCGGCCGGCGTGCGCGCGTCGACCTCGGGCTCGTCGCCGCAGGCCGCACAGTCGGGCCGCCTGGGAAAGCGCAGGGTGCGGACGCTCGGCTCGAGCGCGTCGACGGTCAGAAAGCGCCCGCCGACCGCGCCCGCCATGCGCGCGACCCACTTCACGACCTCGAGCGCCATCAGGCTGCCGACGAGGGAAACCGTACCGCCGAGGACGCCCGCCTCCTGGCAGCTCGGCACCGTTCCCGGCGGCGGGACGTCTTCGAACAAGCAGCGCAGGCACGGGCCCGCCGCCCCCGGCACGAGCAGCACCTGCCCGGAGAAGGCCGTGGCGGCGCCGTGCACGAGGGGCACGTCCTCGAGCACGCAGGCGTCGTTCAACAGAAACTTGCCGGGGAGCCCGTCGGTGCAGTCCACCACCACGTCGTGCGCCCGCACCTGCTCGCGCGCGTTAGCGACGCCGAGCCGCTCGACGAGCGCGGACACCTGGAGCCCGTCGTCAAGCTCCCGCACCCACTCGGCGGCGCGCTCGGCCTTCTTGCGGCCGATGTCGATGCTGCGGTGCAGCACCTGGCGGTTCAGGTTCGACAGCTCTACCTGGTCGTCGTCGCAGAGCGTGATGTGACCGACGCCGGAGGCGGCCAGGTACTGGATCGCCGGCGCCCCGAGGCCGCCGCAGCCCACGACGAGGAGCCGCGCGTTCGCGAGCCGAGCCTGTCCCTCGGCGCCAATCTCCGAGAGGAGCAGTTGGCGGCCGTGTCGTTCGGCGCGGGCGCGGGGATCGGCGAGTGAGGACATGGTTGCTCATCCTATCTTCCGAGGGCGCCGACAGAAGCTCGCAGAGGGAGTCGGAAGCTCGGCAGGGCTGTTGAAAAACGCTGCCTCGCTCGCCGCGCGGTGCGAAGCCCCCTGATACGAGCGCCGCCACGAACCCGGAATCCGGCAACTCTCGTCGACAAAAGGCGCACGAGTCGATCCCATGGATGCGAAGAAGAGGCGCTCGTCAGGCTGCTGAAAACGTTCTGGTGGCGTATTTCACCAGCCTGTTAAGGCTGCCCGCTGGGCGTGCTATGTCTGGCGCCTTCGCGGGCCCTGTAAGGGGGAGGTCCCTCGCGGAGCGCTCACTCGAGCGCGCGGAGTTTCAATGGCGGCGGTCGTGGTCGAGTTCGGTGGCAAAGAGGTGCTTCGCGTGCCCCTGAAGGGGCCGAGCATGGTCATCGGGCGTGATCCCGCCACGGACGTTCACCTCGACAACCGGGCGCTCTCCCGCCGCCACGCGCAGATCGAGAAGCGCGGCGCCGCCATCTGGGTGCGCGACCTCGGCAGCCAGAACGGCACGTACGTCAACGGCGACCGCATCGGGGAGCCGCGTCCGCTGGCGGGCGGCGACGTCATCGAGGTGGGCCGCTACCGCGTGCTCCTCGAGGGCGTAGAGGAGGCGCGCGCGGACACCCCGGTGCTCACGCTCACGGGGCCCGAGGGCAAGCACCGCTTCGCCATGGTCGGGGACGAGATCATCATCGGCCGGGCGCCCTCCTGCGACATCGCCATCGGCCACAAGAGCATCTCCCGCCGTCACCTGCGCATCTCCGTCGAGCAGAGCACGTTCATCGCCGAGGACCTCGGCAGCCAGAACGGCACGCGCGTGCACGGCAAGCGCATCAACGGGCCGACGGCGTTTCGGCCGGGCGATCAGCTACAGATGAGCGAGTTCAGCATCGAGCTCGGCTTCCTCGATCAGAGCGGCGGCGCGCCGGCGCAGAGCGACGGCTCTCCGACGCTGGATCGCGCCAACAAGACCATGATGATCGACCGCTCGGAGCTCGCGAAGGCGGCCTACGTCGACGGTGACTTCGAGCGCATGCGCAGCTCGGCGGGGCGGCTCGCGCTCGGCCGCGCGGACGAGCCCGACACCGGCCGCGTGGGCGGCGGCAAGAACGGCCACCAGACCGGCGAGTACGACCTCGACGAGGACAGCGCCACGCGCGGCGTGCCGGACGGCGGCGCGGAGATCCTCGAGCGACGCACCAGCTCGAGGGGCTCGCGCGCGCCCTGGGTCACGCTGGCGCACCCGGACATCAAGGACAAAGAGCTGACGCTCGGCTCCGACGTGACGCTGGTCGCCGAGGACGGCTCGACGCTGGACCACACGGACGGCCGCAGCTACGCGGATCAGGCCTACCTGGTGCTCACGCGCACGCCCTCCGGCGTCGTCGTCAGCGTCGCCGGCGATCGCCGCTTGGTCACGGTCAACGGCAAGCCCTCGCTGTGCGCGCAGCTCGCCGAGGGAGACACCGTCGAGCTCGGCCTGCTCACCGCCATCTTCCACAACGTGAACTGACCCATGGTGCGCTCGCCCCTCCCGGTCGTGCGCATCGATGCACGCGAGGCTCGGCGGCTCAAAGAGCGCTTTTTGACGCGCGCCGGGGCGGTCTTTCTCGCGCGCCTCGCGTTCTTGACGCTCGGCCTCGGCATCCTCGCCATCCCCGAGTGGCGCACGGCCTTCGCCGCCGACACGCCCCTCGCCTTCCCGCTCTACGCTTGCGCGATCGCCTACGCCATCGGCGCGCACTTCATGGCGCAGCACCCCCGGCACGGCCGCTGGGTGATGTTCCTGACGCTGAACCTCGACCTCGTGCTGCTGCTGACCATCATCGCCAACACCGGCGGGCTGATGAGCCCGGTGATGGCGGCGCAGCTCTTGTTCACGCTCTTCTTCGCGCTGCTGTTTCCAAACCCCATCGCCATCGTGCCGCCGCTGTTGATGCTGCCCATCGTGGTGCGCCTCAGCCAGCTCGACGCCACGCGGCCGCCGTTCACCGTCGAGCTGTTGTTCCTGCTCTGGTACGCGGCGCTAAACGGCGTCATCGTGTACGTGACCGTGTACCTGACCGGCCGCGAAGAGCAGCAGAACCGCGAGATCCTCGAGCTCGAGGGAGAGCTGAAGAAGCTCGCCGTCGTCGAGGAGCGCAACCGCTTGGCGCGCGACATCCACGACGG
>CAYLZW010000217.1:0-10159 GCA_964388085.1 uncultured Myxococcales bacterium
ACGACGATGAACTCGCGCGCGCCCGGCATGACCATGTGGGACATCCCCTTCACGGTCTGGATGATCGTGCTCGCGAGCATCCTGTTCATGGCCTCGGTGGGACCGCTCATCGCCGGCGCCATCATGCTGTTCATGGACCAGCAGCTCGGCACGGCCTTCTTCGATCCCGCGCGCGGCGGTGACCCCGTCCTCTGGCAGCACCTGTTCTGGTTCTTCGGCCACCCCGAGGTCTACGTCGTGCTCTTGCCGGCGCTCGGCATGGTCGGCGACGTCATCGCGGTGTTCTCGCGCAAGAAGCTGTTCGGCTACAAGACGATGATCGGCACGGCCTTCGCCACGCTCATCGTCAGCTTCTTCGTGTGGGCGCACCACCAGTTCATCGCCGGCATCGACCCGCGCATGGCGAACGTGTTCACGGTGACGACGCTCATCATCTCCATCCCCATCGCGGAGATGCTGTTCCTCTTCCTGGCCACGCTCTACGGCGGCTCCATTCGCCTGGCGGTGCCGATGCTGTGGGCGCTCTCGTTCATCGCCGAGTTCCTCATCGGCGGCGTCACGGGCATCTTCCTCGGCGCGAGCAGCGCGGACATCTACTTCCACGACACCTATTTCGTGCTCGCGCACTTCCACTACACGTTCTTCCCCATCGCCGTCATCGGCGGCTTCGCGGGCTTCACGTTCTGGTTCCCGAAGATGTTCGGCAAGCACCTGAACGAGACGCTCGGCAAGATCCACTTCTGGGGAACGATCATCTCGTTCAACCTCATCTTCATCCCGCTGTTCATCCTCGGCGCCGCCGGACAGCACCGCCGCATCTGGAGCTACGAGGGCTTCCCCGAGCTCGCGCGGCCGGAGCTGCAGAACCTCCGCATCCTCGCGACCCTGGCGCTCATTACGCTGCTCGCGTCCCAGGTGGTGTTCTTCGTGAACCTGTTCTGGAGCATCAAGAACGGCAAGAAGGCGGACAGAAACCCCTGGCGCTCGAACACGCTCGAGTGGACGGCGCCGTCGCCGCCGCCGCACGGCAACTTCCCCGTGCTGCCGACCGTGTACCGCGGCCCCTACGAATACAGTCACCCCGACCGCGAGGACGACATGTGGCCGCAGAACGAGCCACCCGACACGGACACGCCCGATCCCGCGGATGACGTCGTCGAGGCAGGGGGTGCCGCGTGAAGCCGGTCGCCACGCTCCGCAGCGTTACCGGGATGCCCACCGGGCGCCTCGCCATCTGGTGGTTGATGGCGTCCGAGATCGTCATCTTCGGCGGTCTGCTCGGTAGCTACCTGATGTTCCGCATCGGTCACGCCGAATTCGGCGGCTACGCGTCGCACACGAACACGCTGGCCGGCGCCATCAACACCCTCGTGCTCTTGAGCTCGAGCTTGACCGCGGTCCTCGCGCACCACGCCGCCGAGCAGGGCGACGGCAAGAAGGCCGCTCGCTTCCTGTGGTTCACCATCCTCGGAGCGGGCGCGTTCCTCACCGTGAAGTCGCTCGAGTGGACCGCCGAGATCAAGGCCGGCTACGTCCTCAGCACGAACACGTTCTGGAGCTTCTATTACACGGCCGCCGGCCTGCACGCGCTGCACGTCATCGCCGGCGCCATCGCCATGATCTTCGTCGCGCGCGCCGCCGCCCGCGGCAAGGAGCTGCAGCGCGTAGAGCTCGTCGGGCTCTACTGGCACTTCGTCGACCTCGTGTGGATCTTCCTCTTCCCGCTCCTGTACATCGCCAAGTAGGCGCGAGGCTCTCATGACAGCGCAAGCAGCGTCCGCGCATGAACACAAGCACGGTGAAGGCAGCGGAGCCCACTCGCCGAAGCACTACGTGAAGATCTGGGCCATCCTCGTCGTGCTGCTGTTCGTCAGCGTCGCGGGCCCCGAGCTCGGGATCCAGGTCGTCACGCTCATCACCGCCTTCGGGGTCGCGGCCGTGAAGGCCTACCTCGTCGCCGCTCACTTCATGCACCTGAACGTCGAGAAGCGCTACGCGACCTACCTGCTCACCACGGCGGTGGTGCTGATGGTGGTGTTCTTCGCCGGCACCGCCCCCGACGTCATGAACCACGACGGCGATCAGTGGGAGAACGTCGACGCCAAGGCCGAGACCCAGCGCGCCTTGGAGGCGGAGAAGGCGGCGGGCGGAGGGCACCACTGATGGGCGCCAACGTCCTCGCGGCCGGTGTGCCCGCGCTGCCGGCGCGACCGACCCGACGCCGGCGACAGCTCGTCTCGAGCGGCGCGCTCGGCATGCTGCTGTTCATCACCACCGAGGTGATGATGTTCGCCGGCCTCATCAGCGCGTTCATGATCGTGCGCGCCGGCGCCACCGGGCCGTGGCCGCCGTCGAACCAGCCGCGCTTGCCGGCCGAGGAGACGCTGCTGAACACGAGCGCCCTGATGGTCAGCGGCGTCTTGCTCGTGGTCGCGCACTTCGTCTTCCAGCGCGCGCCGAAGAAGGCGCTCTGGCCGCTGGCCGGCTCCATCGGGCTCGGCGCGTTGTTCGTCATCCTGCAGGGCGCCGAGTGGGTGGCGTTGCTCGGGCAGGGGCTCACGCTGCGCTCGAGCTCGCACGGCAGCTTCTTCTATCTCATCGTCGGGGCGCACGGGCTGCACGCGATCTGCGCGCTGCTCGGCCTTGGCTACGTGTTCGCGCGCCTGCTGCGCGGCCGCCTGCGCGCGTCCGAGCTCGTGACCGCGCAGCTCTTCTGGTACTTCGTGGTGCTGCTATGGCCTTTCCTCTACCTGCGGGTCTATTGGTGAAGCGCGCCGCGGCGTCTTCCGGCGTCGCGTCGCTCGTCGTCGTCGCCCTCGGCCTCTGCTGGCCCGCGCGCGCGCTCGCCTGCTCGGTTTGTTTCCTCGCGCAAGAGGAGACGCGCGTGGCGTTCGTCGCCACGACGGCGCTGCTCACCCTGCTGCCGCTCGCCTTCGTCGGCAGCGTCGTGTGGTGGCTGTACGACAAGGCGCGCAAGCTCGAGCGCGAAGAGGCGGACGGATAGGGCCCGCGGGGTCTCAGGGAGCCACGCTCGTCCAGCTCGCGTCGCCGCTCGCCCACGCGTCGATCCAGGCCTTCAGGCTCGTCTCTCCGTCGGCGCCGAGGCGCGGCTCCGTGAAGCTGCCGTCGGCCTTCCGGGTACCGTAGCCGCCCCACATGACGTGCTCGTCGCTCGGCAGCACGAAGTACTGCGCGTTGGCGTTGGCGTCGTACAGCGCCTCCAGCTCGGCGAGCTCGCTCGCGTAGGCCGCGGACGGCGGCGAGAGCGCCGCTTCGGGGCCCGTGCCGCCGTAGAAGAAGAAGCGGATGACGGCGTCGCTGTCGAAGGCGAGCAGGCCGATGCGCTCGTCGGGGTTGTGCTCGATGACGTGGGTCATGACCTGGCTGAAGCCCTCGTCGCAGTCGGCGCAGTCCGCTGGCAGCTGCATGTTCCATTCATCTCGCCACTCCTGCCAATGCACGGTGGTGTCGACGAACGGTGACGAGTCGCCGAGCAAGGAGACCTCCGCGCTCGGGAAGTGCTGCTTCACGCGCTCGAAATTGAAGGTCGCGCCGTAGCCGCCGGCGCTGCTGCCCGTCAGCCAGACGTGCTCCGCGCCCGCGTGCGTGCTGACGAGCTGGTCGAGGTACAGCTCCATGTTCGTCGCGCCGGCGAAGTGGAACGTGTACTCCTGCTCGGCGCCGAACGCGTCGTACTTGTAGGGATAGGTGCGCACGGCGTCGCCCGTGTGCAGATCGCCCGTGCAGTAGGGCACATAGACGAAGGTGGCGTCCTTGAACGGGTTGTCCTCGTCGTCGCGGTCGAACGCGCGCACCGAGGCGATCAACGCGAGCTCGCTCGGGAACACGCCGGTGCCGTCGGCGGGGAACGGGTCTGGGTGCGTCACGTGTGACGACATGGGCTTCACCCCGCCGGGGCCGTCATACAGACAGAAGTTCGGGTTGTAGTAGCAGATGGGTCCGTAGCGAAGCAGCGACGGCACGCAGGTGCCCTGGTTCCAGCAGGCGCCGCCACCCTGCACGTAGATGAGCAGGTCGTCGCTCGTGTCCGAGAGGTTCACGCCGATGCCGGCCGTCGAGCCGCTGGCGCACTTGGAGCCCTCTACGGGGAGCCACGTCCAGCCGCTGTCCACGACCGCGCTCCCCGCGTCATCGCCCGCGTCGGGCGCGTCCCCGGCGTCGGCGAGCGAGTGTGTGCCGCCGTCGAGCGCTGTGCCGGCGTCGTCGCTCCCTCCCGCGTCGCCCGAGGGCGCGGTGGGCGGAGCTGGACAGCCGCCCCCCACAAGAGCGGCGCCGAGGAGCGCGCTCACGAGGGGAAGGGCAGCGAAGGGCGTGTTGATGGGGCTACGCATGATGGTTCGAAGGCTACTACGCCTGAATCGCACTCGCCGCGTGACGCGGACCGTAACCATCACCCGCTGTCCCGCGTTTGTTGCATAGCAGCACACCGGTTTAAGGTGCCTCCAGGGGGCGACCATGCGGTTGAACGCGGGAATCGAAGCACCAGACTTCAAGACCGAGAGCCTGAAGGGAGAGCCCGTCGAGCTCTCCAAGCTGAAGGGCCACCCCGTCTGGCTGGCCTTCTTCCGCTTCGCCTCGTGTCCGCTGTGCAATCTACGCGTGCACCAGATCGTAAACGGCGGCCCGCGCTTCGAGGGCAGTGATGTGCGCGTGCTCGCCGTCTTCCAGTCGCCGAAGGAGAAGCTGAACGACTTCGTCGCGAAGCAGCGGCCGCCGTTCACGCTCATCGCGGACCCGAAGATGGACCTCTATCGGCTGTACGGCGTCGAGGCCTCGATCAAAGCGGCGCTCTCTCCCGAGGTGCCGAAGAAGATGCTTGAGGCCGCCAAGGTGGGCTTGCCGCTCGTGCGGCCGTGGCAGGGGCTCGCGACGCGCATCCCGGCGGACTTCCTCATCGATCGCGAGGGGAAGATCCGCACCGCGTTCTACGGCACGAACATCACCGAGCACATCTCCTTCGAGGCCGTCGAGGAGTTCATCGCGGAGGCGTGAGCGGCCGGGCTGAACGCCTCCGGCGGCGAGGTTCAGCCGCTGCCGTTCGCTCGAGCCGGCCATAGCCCGTAGCGCTTGGCCTTTCGCGCGAGCGTGATGCGGTTGACGCCGAGCGACTCCGCCGCGCGCTGCAGCACGCCGCCGCCGTCGCGCAGCGCCCGCGCGATCAGGTCCCGCTCGAGATCGAGCAGCCGCTCCTCGAGGGTGCGCGACCGCAAGGGCTCGCCGGGAACGCCGGCTCGAGCCGACGCGGCGCCGTCTCGCACGGCGTCGAGCACGCTCGTAGGCAGGAGCTCGAGCCCCAGCGCCGCTGACGTCTTCCCGAGCACCAGGGCGCGCTCGACGACGTTCTTCAGCTCGCGCACGTTGCCGGGCCAGGCGTAGGCGCGCAGCGCCTCCTCCGCCGCGCGCGTGAAGCCCCTCGAGCGGATGCCGAGGGCGCGCTCCGCCGCGCTCAGGAAGTGTCGCGCCAGCGGCAGGATGTCGTCCCGGCGCCGGCGCAGCGGAGGCAGCGCCAGGGGGAATGCATTCAGGCGGTAGTACAGATCACTTCGAAAGTTGCCGTCGCGCGTGGCCAGAGCGAGATCGCGGTTGGTGGCGCAGATCACCCGCACGTCGACCTTGCGCGGCTTGGTGCCGCCGACGGGCCGGACCTCACCGGTCTCGAGCACGCGCAACAGCTTGGCCTGCAGCGCCGGCGTGGTGTTCTCGATCTCGTCGAGAAACACGCTCCCTCCGTGCGCGAGCACGAACAGCCCCGGGTGGTCGGCGATGGCGCCGGTGAACGCGCCTTTGACGTGTCCGAACAGCTCGCTGTCGAGCAGCGTCTCCGTCAGCGTGCCGCAGTCCTGGACGACGAAGGGACCATGGGCCCGGTCGCTCAGGTCGTGCAGCGCGCGCGCCATCACCTCCTTGCCGGTGCCGGTCTCGCCCTCGAGCAACACGCCGACTTTGTGCACGGCGATGCTGCGGGCGAGCTCGAGCAGCTCGCGCATGACGTCGCTCTCGGCGACGATCCCGGCCGCGGCGCGACGGAGGCTCGCGGGCGGTCGACCCCGAGCCTGCTCTCGCAGGAGCGCACGGGCGAGCGCGAGCGAGGTACGTCGTTGCTCGGCGCGCACACCGTACTCCCGGCACGCGTCGAGCACCGCGGCGCGCACCTCGTCGTCCTCGGCGGTGAAGGGCAGGGCATGGCTCAGCTTCTGTTCGTTGAAGAGGCGCACGAGCTCTCGGGAGCGTCCGGGTCCGTAGAACACGAGGCGCGCCCCGAGGTCGTGATGCGCGGCGCGACCCTCCCCGGGGACGCCGCCCGGCACCGTCAACAGCGCCGCATAGCGCTCGATGACGGGCGTCGTCTCTTCGCGCTGGTTGGCGCACACGACGACGGCGGCGACGTCTCCGCCGGCGAGCAGCGCGAGCAGCTCCTCGTCGCTCTCGGGGAGCGTCACCTGCGCGTCGCTCCCGAGCGCTCGCACCAGGCGGTCGCGCTGGCCGAGCGAGGCGCCGCACACGACGACATGAAAGCGAAACTCGGCCAAGAAGCGCGAGAGCTCCAGGCGGTGGCTCGTGTCCATGTGCTCGAAGCGGACGCCGAGCCCGACATAGGGGGTCGGGCCCGCCGCTCGCCCGGGAGAGGTCCGGCGCCACGCCACCCGCCCCACGGCCTCGATGCGCGCGTCGTTCTCCGGCAGCGTCAGCTCGAGCCGCAGCTCGTCGCCCTCCTCCACGGAGATACCCGCGCCCGCGCTCTTGGCGACGAGGCCGATGCCCGCGCTCGAGACGTTGACGGACCAGCAGTCCTCGAGCGCCGGGCGCGTGATCACGTGCACATAGAGGGGGCGCCGGCGCTCGCGATGGATGATCGTCCGCTGAACATCAACGTTCATTTCTGAGCTACCCCCCGGTTGCTTCAAATACCCTATGACAAAGCAAAAGCGTAAGCCAGCGCGGCGCCCCCATCGTCCAGATCTGAACGTAGACGATTCGGCACGCCAATGTTTTCCGCGCATTGGCTGCCTGGCACCCCCCGTGCACATCTGGCGCGCCACTGCGGGCGCCGCTTCGCGCCGCGTATCTCGAGGGGGCCCGAATGAGGCAGAGGACGCAGAGATCGTGTGCTGAACCCAACCGCCGCGCGCTGGCTCGACCGCTGCTCGTGCTCGCCGCGGTCGTCGGACTCTCGAGCGCCGCCTCGGCCGGCACCCCGCCGCCGTTCCTGCAGGGGCCTTGGTCCATCGGCGACCACGAGAAGGGCGCGCTCGTCATTCCGCTGCGCCGCGGCGCCGCGGTGCCGCTCGAGCTCACGGTCATCGCGACGCCGAACGACTGCGCGAACGAGATGTACCTCGAGCTGAGCTGGGACAAGGAGGCCGACATCGTCAACCTGCACCTGAGCGGCGAGGGCGTGCTCGAGCCGTTCCCGGACGTGGATCGCATCCCCGGCGTGAGCTTCTTTCCGAACCCGCACCTGCCGGAGCAGGAGGACATCGAGGACGGCCGCTACCAGCTGTGGATCGTCAGCGCCGCCGGGCCCATCGGCACCTTCTATTACGACGGCCAGACCCTCGATCTCGTCGGCAGCGAATTCGCCACGGCCACGCAGCCGCCCGGCACCATTCCGGTGCCATTCCCGACCATCTATCTGTTCCCGACGCCCATGTTCCAGCCCGACGCGAACGGCGACGTGGACCTCTATTGGAGCTTCCCCTACTCCGGCGCCATTCGCGGTGATCGTCCGGAGCTGGCGCACATGTACCTGACCTTCCCGCCGCCGAACCTCTGCGCCGCGAACCCGAACCGCCTCGATCTCTCGACGCTGCGGCCCTACAGCGCGCTGCCGGTGCCCGCCTCCGAGGCGCGGCCCTGGTCGGACTACCTGCGCGGCGGTCTCCTGTTCGACGTCACCGTGGAGCCGGCCGAGTACTTCACGGAGCCGCCGCTGACGACGCTGATCGGCTCGTACTCGAACGCCACCGCGGTCGGCGGCGGCATCCCCGACGGCTACACGCTCGACATCCCGGCGGTGTTCGGCAACCAGGCGCCGCCCATTCGTCCGTGGTCCGGCGCCGGTCAATGCGTCGACAGCAATGACGGGGTCTTCACGTCGAACATCAATTTCTGCCAGCCGCAGCCGTGAGGGGGACCACCATGAAGCGCACCCAGCAGCACCGATCCATTCTCGCCCGCGGCGGCACGCCGTTCGCCACGACGCTCTCGCTCTCGCTCGTCCTCGTGGCCTGCGGCGGGCCGGTGGACGCGCCCGACGACCTTGACATCACGCTCGCGGAGACCGACGCGGAGAGCAGCGCGCTCAACCGCGGCCAGGCCACGCGGATCGTGAACGCCTTCGCCGACAGGTTCAACATCAACCGCGGCAGCCGCAACCTGCACCTCGAGGACTCGCTCAACTTCAAGCCCGTC
This sequence comes from uncultured Myxococcales bacterium, assembly GCA_964388085.1. Lineage (GTDB taxonomy): Bacteria > Myxococcota > UBA727 > UBA727 > CAYLZW01 > CAYLZW01. The sequence continues at coordinate 8,434 of CAYLZW010000217.1, forward strand.
GCGCCGAGCGCCGACGCCGACAGAGGGCGCGCCCTGTTCGGCCTCGCTCCTGACCTCGAGACCTCCGATCCGAGCGGCGCGCTCTTCGAGGGAGCCTCGCAGGTGTTCGGCGGCACCGTGGTCTCGAACGGGCGCACTTGCTTCACCTGCCACCGCGGCCAGAGCGAGCACCTCGGGCTGCCGGCCGGCCGCGTCGTCGACAGCGTGCCGCTGAGCGATCCGCTCTTCACCGGCATCGAGGCCGACGCCCAGGGCGATCCGGACGCGTTCCACAACCTCAGCGAGCTCGGGCTGCTGAAGTACCGGCCGAATCGATTCAATCCGCAGCGCCCGCAGTCCGATCCCTTCCGCAAGGTCTTCGGTTGGCGCAAGAGCGTCCGCCTCGTGAACACCGGCTTCGCGCACGGCTTCCTCACCGACGGGCGCGGCCGCGTGCTGTTCGAGGCCGCGCGCGGCGCCGCCTTCAGCCACACGCAGTCCTCGGACGAGCGCTTCGACGATCTGTTCTCCGTCGCCGACGGGCAGGACATCGAGGCGTTCCTCTTTGGCGACGCGACCCTGAGCGACCCGCGCCTCGCGGCGCTGCGTGACCCGAGCCACCCGCTGCACGAGGAGATCACCACGCGGCCGTTCTACACCGTGCCCGTCACGACGAGGGCGCAGGCGCGCGGCAAGCGGGTGTTCAAGCGGCAGTGCTTCACCTGCCACGACATGCCGAACGTGTTCTCGAGCCGCGCGCACGTCGACGCGCTCGGCAACGGTGACCGGCCCGACAACTTCCCGCCCTGGGCGCCGGCGGTCGGCAAGCTGTTCAACATCGGCGTCTCCGAGCGGAACGCCCACGGCCTGCGCTTCAGCGAGCCCGACGGTAACGGCGGCTTCCAGCCCATCGTCATCCCGCTCGTCGACGGAGACGGCACCGTGCACCAGTACACGCTCGACATGGACATCGGCCTCGCGGGCACCACCGGTCGCTGGGAAGATCGCGGTCGCTTCAAGGTGCCGCAGCTGCGTGACCTCGTCGAGCTCGCGCCGTACTTCCACGACAACTCGGCCGCCACCATCGAGGAGGTCGTCGACTACTTCAACAGCGACGCGTACAACGACTCGCTCGACGGCCGTCGCTACCCGGTGCGCCTGAACGCCCGGCAACGCGCCGACCTCATCGAGTTCCTGAAGATCCTCTGAGCGCGTGAGCGCGCGCCGGGGGCGTCAGGCCGACTGCTTCTTCTCGTAGGTGAGCACCGGCTCGGCGCCCTTGGCGACCACGTCCTCGGTGATGAGGCAGTCGGTGACGCCGTCGATGTACGGGACCTCGTACATGATGTCGAGCATGGCGCTCTCGAGGATCGCGCGCAGGCCGCGGGCGCCGCTCTTGCGCTTGATGGCCTCGCGCGCCGTCGCACGCAGCGCGCCCTCGGTGAAGTGCAGCTTGACGCCCTCCATGGCGAAGAGCTTCTCGTACTGCTTCACGAGCGCGTTCTTCGGCTCCTTCAGGATGTGAACGAGATCCTCCTCGGTCATGTCCGAGAGGGAGGCGTTCACCGGCAGGCGGCCGACGAACTCGGGGATGAGCCCGAAGTGGATGAGGTCCTCGGTGGTGGCCTCGCGCAGGATCTCGCCGAGCCGGCGCGAGCGGCTGCCCTTCACGTCGGCGCCGAAGCCCATGGACTTCTTGCCGATGCGGCGCTCGATGATGTTGTCGAGCCCGACGAAGGCGCCGCCG
>CAYLZW010000218.1:0-10158 GCA_964388085.1 uncultured Myxococcales bacterium
ATCACGCTCTACGGCGACACCGCCCGCGTGACCGAATACGCCCGGCTCGGCGTCACCATCGGCCTCGGCACGGACTGGGTCGCGACCGGCTCCATGAACCTGCTGCGCGAGCTCGCCTGCGCCGACGACTTCAACCAGCGCCACCTCGACTTCTTCTTCTCGGACGAGCAGCTCTGGCTGATGGCCACCCGCAACTCCGCGCGCGCGCTGCGGGTCGACGACGTGCTCGGCACCCTCGCGGTCGGCTATGCCGCGGATCTCTCCCTCTATGACGCCTCCACGCACCGGGATCACCGCGCGGTGCTGATGGCTCGCCCCGAGGACGTGGCGCTGGTCATGATCGCGGGCGAGGTAAAGTACGGGGACGCGTTGCTCGTCGACCAGCTCGTCGCCGGCTGCGAGCTCTTGGGCGATGTCTGCGGGGCGGAGAAGCGCGCCTGCCTGTCCGGCGAGACCTGCTACGCCGGCTGCACCGCCGCGAGCGGTTCACCGGAGCCTTGCAGCTACGCGCTGCTCAAGGCCTGCGGCGACGAGGACGAGGACGAGCCGCAGTATCCGCTCTACTTCTGCGGCGAGCCGGCCGACGAGCCGAGCTGCTCGCCGGCGCGCACCTCCCTCGGCGACGCGCTGCCCGACGCCAGCGTCAATGGCTCGAACCGCTACGACGGCATGAGCTCGCTCGACGACGTGGACGGCGACGGCCTCGTGAACGACGCCGACAACTGCCCCTCGATCTTCAACCCCATCCGGCCGCTCGACGACGGCGCGCAGGCGGACTTCGACGCGGACGGGCTCGGTGACGCCTGTGACCCCTGCCCGCTCGGCGGAGACGACGAGCCCGAGACGTGCAACGTGCTGCCGCACCTCGATCTCGACCGAGACGGCGTCCTCCGCGACGACGACGTCTGCCCTGAGCTGGCGGACCCGCTGCAAGAGGACGAGGACACGGACGGCATCGGCGACGCCTGCGATCCCTGCCCGGGGTTCGCGACCGCGCGCGGGAGCCAGACGGTCTACAGCGCGCGCTGCGGCGGGATCGCGCTCGGCGACTGGGTGACGCTCTCCGATCTCGTCGTCACCGCGGTCACCGCGGACGGGTTCTTCGCGCAGCAACAGCCGGGCTCGGCCGATGACATGGGCCTCGAGCACAGCGGCGTCTTCATCTTCAGCGAGGTGACGCCCGAGGCCGCGCGCGGGGATCTCGTCGAGGTGACCGGCAGACTGCAGCGCCAGCTCGGCCTGACGAGGCTCACCGTGCCCACGGTGACGCTGCTCGGTAGCTCGCCCGAGCCGCCCCCGGCCGTCGTCGATCCGCTGCTCATCGCTACCGGAGCAGCCGCGTCACTCCCGCTCGAGAGCGTGCTCGTACGCGTCGAGGAGGTGCGGGTCACCGAAGCCCCCGAGGGCGATGACTTCCGGGTCGATGACGTTCTGATCGTGAGCGGCGCGCTGTTCGCGCTCGATCCACCGCCGAGCGTCGACGAGCCGTACGACTATCTGCAGGGGCCGCTCGTCCATTGGGGCCTCGAATCGAAGCTGCTGCTGCGGGACGCGTTCGACGTCGGCTTCACCGCCTTTCAGCTCTCTCCCGCGGCGGGCCAGGTCCAGGTCGGGCACGAGCTGACCGTCGTCGTCTCGCTGCCCGAGCCCGCGCCCGCAGGCGGCGCGCTCGTGACGTTCACGCTCGACCCCGACGGGCTGCTGGTGGGACCGGAGAGCGTCCTCGTGCCTGAGGGGGAGCGCCACGCGAGCGCCACCTTCATCGCCGGCGACATCCCAGGCGACAGCGCCGTGATCGCGAGCTACGGCGAGCTGCAACACAGCTCGCTCGTCTCCGTCGTCACCGAGGGGCGGTTCCTGTTCAGCGAGTACGTCGAGGGCTCCGGCAGCAACAAGGCGCTCGAGCTGAGCAATGTCGGCGGCTCCCCCGCGTCACTCGCGGACTGTATCCTTCGGCTCTACGCCAATGGCTCGCCCACACCGACGGCCAGCGTCGGGCTCTCGGGCACGCTCGCGGCCGGCGCCCAATTCGTCATCTGCAACGCCGGTACGGACAACGCCGAGACGCGCTGCGACGCGACGAGCGCTACCCTCAACCACAATGGCGATGACGCCTACGATCTCGTCTGCCTCGGCGAGGTCGTGGATACCTTCGGGCGCATTGGCGAGCGGCCGACGGCGCCGTCGTCGTGGATCGGCGGCGGCCTCGGCACCCTCGATTTCGTGCTCAGGCGACGCTGCGAAATCGCGGCGGGCGACATCGACGCCTCGGACGCGTTCGATCCGTCGGCACAGTGGCAGGGCGAGGCGTGGCAGAGCCCGGCTCTCAGCCTCGCCGGGTTGAAGAACCGCGAGGAGTGCCTGACCCTGCCCTGAGCTCACCCACCAACGCGGAGGCTTGCGCGAGCGCTACGGCCCCACCACGCAGCCGCACGCTCCTTCGCTCGAGACGTAGCCGGGCGGGCAGGGAGAGCAGCGCTCCTGATCCAGCTCGCGGTAGGTGTTCGCCGGGCACGGCTGGCAACCGGTGCCAAACAGGTCTGCTTCGGCACCACAACCACACGGCTCACATTGTGCGGCGCCGATTGACGCGTTCCAGGCGTTCACGGGACAAGGCTGGCATGACGCGCCCGTCGGGCTGTACGCACCCATGGGGCAGAGCTCACACGCGTTGACGCCGTAGTTCATCTCCTGGCCTGGATTGCAGGGACCGGGCACGGCGGCCGGTGGCCCCACCTCGCCCTGAGGACCCTGCGGCCCTTCCGGCCCCTCCGGCCCGGTCTTGCCCTGCTCGCCCTGCGGACCCTGCTCGCCCTGCGGACCCTGCTCGCCCGCTGGACCCTGCTCGCCCGCTGGGCCCTGCTCGCCCTGAGGTCCCTGAACGCCCTGAGGCCCCTGAACGCCCGGGATCCCCTGCGCGCCCGGAACGCCTTGCGGGCCGACTTCTCCCTGCGGACCCGGCACGCCCTGAGGGCCTTGCTCGCCCTGCGGACCCTGCTCGCCCGCAGGGCCCTGCTCGCCCGCTAGGCCCTGCTCGCCCTGTGGGCCCTGCTCGCCCTGTGGGCCCTGCTCGCCCGGCGGCCCAGGCTCGCCTTGTTCGCCCTGCTCCCCCTGCAGTCCCCCATCCGCGCCCGCCATGGGCTCCACGCAGCCAGAGAGCGACGCGCCGGTCAGGGAGAGGAAGCCGCAGAGCAACACGGGGACGGCTTGCGTCCACTGGCCAGCGGCGAACCGTCGAACGCTCTCCCTCTTCCCTGCGCACATCATCCGTACTCCCGTCGCCGGCGCTCGAACGTCGCCACTCGCGTGCGCGCATTATCGACGACGAGCGCCGCAGGTCAATGCGAGACTGCGATCCAGGGGCGTCCCCTCGACGACGCGCGCGAGCACGACAGCGACGCGCGCGGGGTGCGCGAGGGGAATCCACCCAAACGGGGACAAATGTCCACGCGGATCGTCCCACCTTGCCGCACATTGGCTCTCAGCCAGGCGCCACCACCACCGCGCCTCTGGAGGGTCCCATGACGAAGCCACTCTCATTCCTCGCCCCCACGCTCCTCTTCGCCGTGCTGAACGTCGGCTGCATCGTCGTCGAGGCCCCGCCGGAGGACCAGGACGCCGGCGAGACCTCGGGCGAAGGCGAAGGCGAAGGCGAAGGCGAAGGTGAAGGCGAAGGCGAAGGGGAAGGCGAAGGCGAAGGCGAAGGCGAAGGCGAAGGCGAAGGCGAAGGCGAAGGCGAGACCACCGATCCGAACGACACCGACGGCGACGACGACGGCATCCCCAACATCGCCGACAACTGTCCCGACGACAGCAACCCTGACCAGGACATCAGCGCCTGCAGCGACGTGGGCGCGACCTGCTCCGAGAACGCGGAGTGCGACAACAACACCTGCCTGAAGGAGGTCGACGAGGAGGGAAACCACTCCGCCTTCGGCTACTGCACCGTGCCCTGCGAGAGCTTCAGCGACTGCCCGTCCTTCTGGGACTGCGAAGAGGTCGGCAACGCGCTCGGGACGTACTGCGTCCAGGAGTGAGCGCGCCACACCTTGAGCGCTGGCGGCGGACCGCGCATGCTCGCCTCATGAGAGGAGAGCGGCGCGGCGCCGTCACGGCGAAGGACCTGCGGCACCCGATCCTGCGCGGCGTCGACGTCGAGCAGGTGCAGGCGCTGATCGGCGCCGGGCAGACGCGGGTCTACGCCGCCGGTGACATGCTGCTGCGTGAGGGTGAGAGCGAGCTCTTTTGCTTCTTCCTCATCAGCGGCTCGGTCAAGGTCTTCTACACATCGCCCGACGGCTTCGAGCGCGCCGTCGTCGCTCTCGAGGAAGCGACGCACGTCGTCGATGCGCACCTGGGTCTTCTTGATGACGCGGCTCACGGTGGTGTGAGCGTACTACCCGGGACCGGTGTCGCCCAGCGCAAGGATCCCGTTCGCCCAAACTCGGATCGCGGCGGAACAGATGACTTCAAAGCAGGTTCTTGACGCTGCGGGCCGAATACGGGCGCGCAAGAATCGGCTCACCGCAGCGCGGCGTCGCGCAGATGGTCAGTGACACGCTCACGGACGACGTCGGGCGCACTCGGTGCGACCGCCGGCCAAGACGCGTGAACTCTTTGGACGAACTCAACCAGATCATCCATCACGACGGAGGTGTCCGCCGAGGTGTAGGATGCCGCGGTGAGGAGATCATCCAGAGTGACAGTGACGAGGGGCATCGGAGGGGTCACGGTGGGTTCGACGGGGTCGGACCATCGCAGCGCTGAGTGCGAGCCCAGTGTGGGGTACACCACCGTCGACACGAAGTCGTAGACGGGCGCGAGCCGGGCCTTGAGTGGATCGCTGTACATGACCGCCCAGTTCTTGATGTGCGCGTCGGCATTGCCGGACAGCACCATGAACGCGAGGCGCCTCATATACTCGCGGAGGTCATCCTCGCCGCAGATCCCATGAATGACGGCGCCGATGCTGCCGTAGTGAACCCACCCCAAATCGGGGCTCTCCCAGGCGTATCGCTCCTCCGGCGCTATATCGAAGACCTGAGCGAAGTCTTCTTGATGGATGCGCGTACCATCAACACGTCGATCGAAGCGGCGGATGATCAACACGTCCTGCTCTCGCTCGAAGTCCTCAGGAAGGTTGTCGATCTCAGAGGCCCGGATCACTCGGTGTTCTGGAACATCGAGCCCACACTCTTGGGCCCACTCGAGCATCACGCACTCATTCTCGACCAGCCGCTGAAACGCCGGACTGCCAAGCTTGGCGATCCAGTATCCATCCTTTCCTTCGAGTGGCACGGTCAATCGGTCATCAACCTGTGAAAGAGCCAACTTCGCCTGGACGCCCGTGAGCGCGAAGCGAAAGGGGTCGCGGGCAATCCGGCCCTTGCGCTCACTGTCCTCGAGCGGCCCCATCTCGAGCTCATCGCTCACGACACGCACAGCGCCGGGTAGGTTCTCCCCGAGGCGCAAGAGCATCGTGTACTCTGGAAATGTGGAGGCGCCGAGGCGTCGTTCGACTATCTTCCGAAGCGCTCCCTCCGGCAACAAGTTGCGGAAGAAGTTGGGAAGCGGCGCACCGCGAAATGTGCGCGGGGGTTCGATGAGCTGGTCCTCGAACCATCGTCCCAGGACGGGCCGAGAGGCCAGCGATGCGTAATCGGCGTCGAACTCGAAGTGAGCCTCACCAGCGTCGGTGTTTGGGCGCAGCTCGCCGACCAGGGTCTCTCCGAGAAACACGCGAGCACTCACGCGGTCCGCCTTGTAAGCGCTGCCAGGGACGGCGCATCATCCCGGTTGAGCTCTGCGTGTCGCTCAAAGAACGCCTCCGTCGAACGGCGCAGCACTTCCGCGCGGCGCTCGTAGAAGCCTCCTACATCGCCGAGGCGCAAAGCGTCACGGGCATCCGAGTCGATCCCGTGGGAGACGAGCGCGGCCTCGTCCGTACATTCTAGGATCAGCTGCCTTGGCCCCACCGCTCCCGTCGGATGGACGAGCTTATTCACGATGCCCCGGCCCCGGTGAGACCCCTCCGGCGACTCGCGGACGATCGGGCGGAGCAGGTCCGTCGTACCATCGCGAAACAGTTCCCCAACATTGAGTTGTTCACCCGTCACAAGGTCGCGCGGCTTCCTCGCAAGGAGCGCGCACACCAGCATTTTTCCCCGGGCGCTGGCAACGCTGGTGACGGCGGTGCGGCTCCAATCATTCAAAGAAATTCCCTCCGGGGAGCCCGTTCGACGAAGGAGTGCCTGGACTGATTCGTCCTCGTTGTCAGTGACGTCATTGACGTGCTGCTGCATCGACCCTGATGCCCCTCCGAGTCTCTCCGCCAGAGAACCGCGCCAGAGCCACCGCCGCAGGAGAATGCGGCTCCGCTCGCTGGGCCTCTCGTGACGAGCGAAGAAGCGCGCCAACACCACCAACGGCACCTCGTAGGGCCGGACGGCGACATGAGGGATATGTGCTTCATCTCGAAGAAACTCGATCGCGGCGCGAAGCGCGTTCGCCGTACGACCTAGATCTGCCTCTGCCTCCTGGAGGTCTACCTGGCGCGGATCGAGGCGCCCAACTTGATCGCCACGAATCGCTTCGAACGCCTTCAAGATCGTACTCGGCTCGAGTGTGCCGAAACCAAGGTCGCTCAGCCGCGCGTTCACGAGCGCCAGACCGGCCGCACCATCCTTGGAAATGCGAGAGCCGATTAGCGCGTCAAAGACCTCGTCGCGCCGCATCTGCTTCCCCGTGGTGTTGACGCGGTCGAAGACGTGCCGTAGCGCGTCGATGTCGGCACCCTCCACGACGTACAGTCCGAGCCGATACTCTCGGATGCGCTTTCCCAGCTCAAAATAGCGACGCCTGTCCTCGAGTGAGGGCCACTGCGGCACCCACTCTGAGAGAGACGCGGCATCCAGCACGAGATACAAGGGCACCTGCGGCAGATCGGAGCCCTTCTGGCTCGGCGGCCTGGGCTCCAACTCGTCGGGCGTGAGGTGCCTCGTGTGCACCGCCTCGCGTTCCAGGTCGAAGACGATCGCCTTCTCGCTCGGCCTGGGCTTGCGGCCGAGCCCCTCCCACAACGTGGTCAACCGCTGCTGCCCGTCGATCACGAGGTACTGGTCTCCAGGGCTCCTCGACGGGCCGACCGCATCGAGCGGACGTCCGACCTCGGTGTCGCTCGGAGGGTTCTTCCAAAGGAGCAGAGTGCCCACCGGGTACCCTCGGTAGATACTGTCGAAGAGGGCACGGCGGTCGGCCGCCTCCCAGCGAAACGGACGCTGAAAGCTCGGCATGCGAAGGCGACCGTCGGACGCGAGCTTGATGACGTCTTCAATGGTCATCGAGTCCGCCTTCGCGGCGGTGCTCATCCGAGGAGGCGGCTCCTTACTCACGTGCTCATCAGGGTGTGACACACTCCGAGCCTAGCGTCCCATCCGCAGGATGGGGAGCGGCGTGGCTGGTCACGCCTGCGAGTGCTCTCTCCCGCAAATCGGATGCAGCGCCGTGAGACGCCCGACACGGCTCAACACCGGCAAAAGGCGGGCCCGCGCGGCGCCTCGTGGCTCCGTGCGGGCCCGGAAAGCTCCCGTCGAGCTTTGCGTCAGAATCTCTCGTCGAGGCCGTCAGCCGCCCTCGACCTCGAGGTTGTTGTCCACCCAGAGCGCGCCGGCTTCGTAGGCGTTGTCCGTCGCCGCGTCGTGCTCGGCCCACGAGCCCACGCTGCCTTCGAGCTTCACGAAGCCGTCCTGCACGGAGGCGCGCACGTCGTCCTCATCGACGAAGGGGCTCCAGAACAGCTGCTCCCGCAGGTCCGCGCGGATCTGCTCGTCGCTCTTGCCGCTGGCGAGCGGCGCCTTCACGTACCACTCGTAGAGGTAGCTCGGGTCGTCGTCGACGTACGGGCGCCGCGTGGTAGCGGCCGTGGGCTCGCCCGCGATGTCGAGCTCGTTGTGGATGGCGGTGACCCCGAGCGTTCGCGCGGCGACGTCATCGGCGCGCATCTTCTCGAACACGCTCTGCACCTGCCCGTCGAGGTAGACCTCGCCGCCCACCACGTCGACGTCGATGGGCGTGGTGCTCAGGTAGGGGTCGCGGCGGATGGCGGCGCGCACCGCTTTGACCAGCTTCGCGTCGTCGATGGGCTGCTGCGCCGGCGGCTCCACGTTCGCTGCTCCCGGTCGCGCGACGTCGTCGCGACCAGGCTCGCCACTCTCGCTGTCTCCGTTGGCGCCCGGCTGGCCTTTCGGGAGCTCGCCGCTCGGCGCGATCTCGGCGACGACGACGCTCGGGTCCACGCGCAGGCGGTTGCGAACCGCCTTGACGCCGAGGAGGTTGCGGCTGAGCTCCGTCGCCGTGCGCTTGGCCTTCAGGCTGTCGACGGCGCCGCGCAGCGTGACGACACCGCTGCTGTCGATCTCGATGCGCACGTCGGCGTCGTCGAGGCGGGGATCGTTCTCGAAGCTGTGCTCTAGCGCGGCCTTCAGCGCCGCGTCCGGCTTCGCCTTCAGCGGCGGCGCCGCGGGCCGCGCTACGACCCCGCCGCGCTCGCGCAGGGGATCGACCACGAGCTTGTCGGCGTTCACCGCTGTGACGCCCTGCACCGAGGCGTCCTCGATGGCACGTCGTCGTTCGGCCGCGCTCGTCACCCTGCCCTCGAGCACGGCCGTCCCCTCGTCGACACGGACCTCGACATCGCTGGCGTCCACGCGAGCGTCCCAGCGCAGCGCGCTGACGATGTCGTTACGCGCCTTTGCCGGATCGGCCGGCTCCTGCGGGGCTGTCACCCCGAGTCGGTTCCTGACCTCGCGCACGGCGAAGATGTCACCCGCGATCTCGCTCGCGAGCTGCTTCTCGGCGAGCGTGGAGACGCTGCCGGTCAGGGTGACGATGCCGCGCTGCGCGGTGGCCTCGATGTCGAACGCGCGCGTGGCGGGATCGCCCTCGAGCGCCTCTTCCACGTACAGCGTCAGCTGACGATCGGTGTGCGGCGCCTCGGCGCGCACGCGGACCTTGTTGCGGACCGCCTTCACCCCGCGCACACCCTCGGCGATGCGCTCGGCGCGCTGCTTGACGTCGAGCGAAGGCGCGCTGCCGCTGATGGTCACCTCGCCGTCGACGACGACCACGCCGATGTGGTCCATGCTGATGACGGGATCGGCGCGAAACTCCGCCATGACGCGATCGGCGATGGACCGGCCCGTGAGCGGACGAGCGGTCGCGGGCTCGCTCGTAGCGGACGTCTCCTGTGCGCCTGCGAGCGGCGCCCAGCACAGCCCGATCACGACGACGAGGAGTCGGCCGTGCCAATTGTGCGCTCGATTGTCCCTGCGACGCATGACGCCACTCCCGGCAAGAAGCCCGCGGCCCCACGCTGCATCGCGCGTACCGATCACCCACAAGTAGGGCGACAGGCGCGTTCGCAGGCGGTCATGGTTGCGACCACGCGTTTGAGACGAGGCATTGCGCGACCCGGGAGAATGTCGATGTGTCGAAAGCGCGCGTTCGAAGTGTCTCGCGCAAAGCCGCAAAGCCGCAAAGAACCGCATTGGGGGTTCCTTTGCGACTTGGCGGCTTGGCGCGAGATTGTGTTCGTGAGCTCTCAGGCCGAGATCGGCGCGTCGTCGTCCTTCGAGCTTCGCAGCTGTACGAGCCGCTCGCCTTGCAGGCGCTGGGCCTCCTCGGCGTCCGGAATGTAATCCGAGTGGCAAGAGGCCTTATCGCCAGCGTCCAGCACGGCCTTCTTCGTCTTTGAGGCCAAGCGATGCAGCTCCTGGGGGGAGAGCACGCCGCGCTTCTCGAGGATCTCCCGCTGCTCCGGCGTCAGCGCCGCGGAGACCTTGGGAGATTCCCAGGCGTACTCTTCGGCCTTACCGGACGTGAACGCCGTGATCTCCTTCGAGATGCGCACGCTGCACCAGTCGTGTCCGCACATGGCGCAGAAGTCGGTGTCGACGTCGAGGTCCTCGTCGTGGAAGGCGCGCGCGGTGTCGCCATCGAAGGCGAGATCGAAGTGCTTCTCCCAGTTGAGCGCCGCGCGCGCCTTGGTCAGCTCGTCGTCCCAGTCGCGCGAGCCCGGGATGCCGAGCGCCACGTCCGCCCCGTGGGCCGCGATATTGTAGGCGACGCTCCACTGCTTCACGTCGTCCTTCTTGGGCAGGC
>CAYLZW010000219.1:0-10149 GCA_964388085.1 uncultured Myxococcales bacterium
AGTGAAAGCGCGCGAGCTGGTAGTTGAGCTCGTCGCTGAACTCACCGGAGAGCTCGGTGGCCTTGGTGTACTGCGCCAGCACGCTCAGCACGCGCGGCTTGTCCTGCATGCGGCGCGCGATGAAGAACAGCCACTCGCGCGAGTCCTTGTAGTGCCCGTGCTCGGGGCCCTCCTCGAGGATGACGCCGAAGCGCTGCAGCGCCGAGTGCAGCGCGCCCATGCGGTAGAGCGACTTGGCGGCGTCGTACTCGGCGTCCTGGTGGTACTTCTGCAGCTTCGGGTTCGCGTGGATGTCCTCGAAGATGCCGAGCGCCTCCGAATAGCGCTCCTCGGCCAAGAAGCGCTTGGCCTCGTCGTAGCGCTGCTTGTCGGCGTCGCTGACCTCGGCGTCCAGGATCTCGAAGCTGAAGTCGTCCTGCGCGAGGGCGCCCGGCGCGACGAGCAACAACGCCAGCACGGCGAGCGCCCGAGGCAGCTCGGACAAGGACTTCGACGATGGGTCTCGCATAAGCATGGCTCGCCCCTCAGCCCACGATCTTGAAAGCTTGATTGCGGTACGAGTAGTCGAACGGGAAGTAGAACCCGACGCCGAGGTTGAGCATCAGGAGGTTCTGCACGGCGCTGATGCCGGAGCGATCCTGCGGGTAGACGTAGTCGCGCAGCTCTCCGCGCACGACGAGCCAGGGCAGGAGGAACACGCGGGTACCGACGCCCACCTGCATGGCAGGGTGCGCGATGCTGGCGTTCGAGTCGAAGGTGGCGCCGAGGCCGCCCGAGACAAAGGCGTCGAAGTGAATGATCCACTCCTTCATCACGGCCACCTTGCCGTAGACGGGCGCGAAGGTGACGCCCGCGTCGGCGTAGCCGAACAGCACCGCGTCGTTGGTCACGGCGCTCTGCGTGCGGCGCAGGAAGCCGACGGCGTCGAGCTCTTCGGTGAACGCGTTCCAGGCACCGCCGACCTCGAGCGAGAGGCTGTCGACGAGGTGATAGCTGGCGCGCGCGCCGACGGTCCAGCGGCGGAAGAACGAGTCGTTCGTGCTCACGCCACCATACGGCAACAGCTCGAAGCGCTCGCGCTTCAAGAAGGTCTTTCGGCTCACGGCGCGAATGCGATCCTCTTGCGTGAGGTTCGTGCCGGTGACGGCGTCACCTTTTTCGGGAGACGCGGGCTCGGCGGCGGGCGCCGGCAGTGGCTCGGGCTCGGGCTCGGGCTCGGGCTCGGGCATCGGATCGTCGCTGACGGGCTCCTCGTCCTCGAGCGGGGCGTCGTCCCCGAAGTCGAAGTCGTCCTGCGCAGCCGCGGCGCTGGCGCAAGACACGAGGGCCAGGAAGACGAAGACGCGCACGGCGAGGGTCTTCATGGGGGGGCTCCTTTGCGCTCGGCGCGAGGTGAGGCTCACCGGCCTCAGCCGGCGTTCTTCACGACGTCCTGGTCGTCGTCGAACGTGAAGGGGAAGAAGAAGCCGACGCCGACGGTGACGAGGAACAGGCTCTGTAGGCGCATGCCGTCGCCGAAATCGGCCGGGTAGAAATAGTCGCGCAGGTCGGCGCGCACCGCGAGCCAAGGCGTCAGGAACAGGCGCGCACCGCCACCGACCTCGAGGGCCGGGTGCACGACGGAGGCGGTGCTCGTGAACAGCGCGCCGCCGCCACCGGAGAGATAGGTGTCGAAATGGACGATCCATTCGCTCATGAGCGCCACCTTCCCGTAGAACGGATCGAAGGTGACGCTCGCGTCCGCGTAGCCGAGCAGCGGCGAAGGATCGTCGATGCTCACGTCGTCTCGCGTGCCGATGAACACGGCCGCCTCGAGCGGCTCGGACCACGCGTTCCAGGCGCCGCCGACGTCGATGGAGAAGCTGTCCACCAGGTGGTAGCTGGCGCGCGCGCCCAGCGTCCAGCGGCGGAAGAACGAGTCGCTGACGCTGAAGCCGGCGACCGGCGCGAGCTCGAAGCGACCTTGCTTTCGGAACACCGGGCGGCTGACGGCGCGAATGCGTTCAGAGAGCCGAAGGCCCGTGCCCGCCTCTTCGGCGTCGTCCGCGGCCGCCTGTTCCTCCTCGGCGAGATCCGCGTCCGCGGACGAGGCCGGCGCCGGCTGCTCCGCCTCCTGCCCGAGCGCCGGTGTGGCGAAGGCGAGCCCCACGGCACAGCGCAAGATGACGCGCATGGGGAGCGTGCCCTGCTGCGAATGACGCCTCATTCCGCCTCTCCTTGATCCTGCTCGGCGAGCGACTCACAGATCGCCGGGTCTTTCGCGCGGCCCCAATCGCAGTCGCGCTTCTCGATCACCTCGCGCGGCGCCTGGCAGTACAGCGTCGGCCGCTCGCTCGGGGTGCCGTCCTCCTGCACGCAGTCGCTCTCCGGCGTCCAGTCTTCGCAGGCGAGCGCGCCGAAGCTGATGAGGCGCCCGCAGGTGAAGCCCTCCGCGCCGCAGTCGAGATCGGTCTCGCAGGTCTTCGTACAGAAGGGGCGACTTCCATCCACGGACCCACACAGCCCCTGCGATCGGCAGGCCTCGAAGCCCAGGTCGCGGACGAGGTCGTTCTGCCCCGGCTCCTGGACGACGCGCTCGTCGACGAGCTCAGGCGGGCCGCAGGGGCTGCCGACCTCCGGCTCACAGCCCGCGGCGAAGGCGACGACGAGGACGGCCGCGAACGCGCCGAGCGCCGCTGTCGCGTTCCGGCGCAGCCCGGCGCTCGGCTTGGCAACTCTCGGGGTTTTAGTCACCGTAGCGCTGGAAGCGCTCTGAAGACGTCGCAGCATGCGTCCTCCCGTCGATCTCGCTCAGGTACCTCGGCCGAGATAACACAGCCCGAATCGCGAAGTCCTGTTCGCCACCAAGGAGTTGGCCGACGCGGCGCCGATCCGTCATGTCGTGCGCTCGACGCAGAAGGTGCGAGCGTTTCTCACACGTGCAAGAGCATGTGATCCGAGCGAGATCCTTTGCTCGACTGCTTCGTTCATACTGGAAGAACCGCGGCGCACCGGCAGTTGTCGGGTGGCTAAGGTCTGATCGAGCACCAGGCTCATCGCGCACTTCCGCCGATCGAGCACCAGACGAGCGCACGCTCCTTGGGGAACCGGCATGCAGCGAACCGTCCTTCTCTACGCCGTCGCCGCCGCCACGTTGATCGGCGCGCTCTTGCTCGCGCCGAAGATCGTGGAGGCGCCCGCGCCGAAGCCGACGCCGCTCCCGCCCGTGCCGGCGGTGAAGCCGACGCCCGTGACGCGGCTGAGCTTCGCGGACGCGCTCGTCTCCGTCGACGCCCGCCTCGATCGCGGCCTGCTCCTTCGAGACGCGCGCGGCCTGTCCAGCGAGCCGGTGTTCCTCGACGTGACGGTGCGCGCGACGGACGCGGAGACCGCCCGGCCCGAGCTGGCCACGCTCCTCGTCATCGATCGCTCGGGCAGCATGGCCGGCGCGCCCATCGAGCACGCGCGCCGGGCGGCGCAGAGCTTCGTCTCCCGCCTCCAGGACGGCGATCGGGTCGCCATCGTCAGCTACGGCACCGACGTCACCGTCGACCTCCCCTGGCTGACGCTCGACGCGAGCACACGCGCGCGCGCTGGGCGCAGCATCGCGAACCTGGTCGAGGGCGGCGGCACCAACATCGACGGCGGGCTAAAGCGCGCGCGCGGCCTCGTCGCGTCCATGGGCGCCTTCGACGGCATCGTGCGCGTGGTGATGCTGTCCGACGGGCGCGCCAACGAGGGCGAGCGCCGGGTCGATCGCTTGGCGAAGCACGCCGAGGAGCTGCGCAGCGCCGGCGCGACCGTCTCCACCCTCGGCCTCGGCCTCGACTACAACGAGGAGCTGCTCGAGCGCCTCGCCACCACCGGCAGCGGCCGCTACCACTACCTGCGCCACGCCCGCGATCTCGGCGCCATCCTCGACGACGAGCTGCGGCACGCGACGCGGGTCGTGGCCCGCGGCGTGAGCCTCGTGCTCGGCGACGACCCGAACGGCCTCACCTTCGTGGAGGCGCCCGGCGCCACCGTCGAGCGCGCGGGCGGCCGCACCACCCTCGTCCTCGGGGACCTGGCCGCGGGCGAGGAGCGCCACCTGCTCGTGAAGCTCGCCCCGGGCACGGGCGCGCTGACCGCGTCGTCGCTCACGTGGCTCGCCCCGGAGCTCACGTACCGCGCCTCTTCCGACGGCGCCGCGCGCCTGCTCGCGCACCGCGCCGACGCCTTCCGCCTGCTCGTGAGCGATGACCGGCTGGCCGTCGAGCAGAGCCGTGACGAGGACGTGCGCGTGCGCGTGCTGCAGGTGGCCTCGAGCGTCGCGCTGACGCGCTCCATGGAGGCCTACGCGAAGGGTGACGTCGCCACGGCCCGCCGCGTGCTCGCCGAGAACCAGGTGCGCGTCTCCACCGCCGCCAAGGAGACCAAGAACGCGGCGCTCCATGACGAGGCGCAGCAGCTCGAGAGCGTGCTCTCGAAGGTCGGCAGCGCGGCGCCCTCGTCCTCCGCCGCGCAGGACATGGTCAAGTACCAGCGCGCGCGCGCCTTCGAGCTGCGCCGCTGAGCGAGCACGACGACGACACGGACGCACACGACACGGTGATGGAGCAGCACGGAGCACGACCATGGCCCTCACGTTTCGCGACAGCCCGACGTTCCTGAAGGAGGCCCTGGCGGTCACCGCGGGCGCCACCGTCGCCGGCTTGCTGGCGCCGCTCGCCACCGGGCTCTCGCTCGTCGTCGCCGCCCCTGCCGCGGCGCTGCTCGGCGGCTCGCTCGGGGCGGCGCTCACCCGGCGCCGGCCGACGTCGAAGCTGCTGCGCACCTGCCTCGGCGCGGCCGGTGGGGTCGTGGCGGCCCTCGGGCACGTCGCGCTGTCGACGAGGTTCGGGCTCGATCTCGGCGGCGCCATCGCGGGCGGCGCCCTGGGTGGCCTCGCGCTCGCGACCTTGCTCTCGAGCGACGAGGAGCGGGAGGTGACGTCGAAGAGCGCCCTGCTCGGCTTCGCGAGCGCCGCCGGCGTCGGGGCCATCGGCGTCGTGGGCGCGGATCGCATCGCCGCCTACGCGGCCAGTGACGGCACCTCCGCGCTGGTGACGTCGACGGCCATGGCCGGGCTCATGGGGCTTTGGATCGCGGCGGCGGCCGGCCTCCGGCGCGTGCGGGTGCAGCGCGATCCGCTGCTCGAGCGCGGCGAGGCGCTGCTCGGCGCGCTGGCCGATCCCGTGCGCGCTCGCGTGCTCGAGGGCCTCAAGAGCTACGAGGTCTGCCTGGAGCTGCTCGGAAGCTCGCCCGCCGAGATGGGCCCCGCCACGGCCGCCGAGGCGACGGACCACGCGCGCGCGCTCGTCGGCGCGCTCCTCGACACCGCCGACGGCTGGCGGCGCATCACGCTCGAGCTCCGCGGCGGGGGCACCTCCGACATCGATCAGAAGCTGCAGGACATCGGCCTCCGGCAGCAGAGCAGCGACGACGCCATCACCCTCTCGCACCTCGCGCGCGCGGAGCAGGCGCTGCGCGCGCAGAAGACCGCGCTCGAAGGGCTCGGCGTCGGACGGCAGCGGGCGGAGGCGGCCGTCGACGCGCAGGTGGCGCTGCTCGATCGCCTGCGGCTCGCCATCGCACAGTTCCAGGTCAGCGACCGCGAGCGCTTCGTCCTCGAGCTGAACGCCGTGGCGGATCAGGTCACGCGCGTGTCCGAGGACCTCGACTCGCTCTCCTCGGCGCTCGCGGAGGCCGAGTCCTACGCCGACCGCCGCTTGCTGGCCGACATCGAGCGCGCCGGGCGACGCGCGCTCGAGCGCCTGCCCGATCCCCTGCCCGGCGCCTCCTACGACGAGGTCGAGGAGGAGGAAGAGCCCGCGCCCGCCGTTGCGGTGCGCTGAGGTCGCGGGTACGGTCGCCGCATGCGGCGCGCCCTCGGGTTCTTCCTCGTAGTGCTCTTCCCCTGCGCTTGTCAGGGCGCGTCGTCGACGCCGCCGCCCGCACACCTCGCCTCGAACGCCGCCGAGGCCGACGGCAGCTCCCGGGCGAAGGGCGTGCAGCCTGTCGTCGTCATTGAGACTCCAGCCGGCGAGCGGCGCTTTCGCGTCGAGCTCGCGACCACCCCGCAGCAGCGCGCGCGCGGCCTGATGTTCCGCGAGCAGATGGAGGAAGACGCCGGCATGCTGTTCCTCTTCGACGAGATGGAGGTGCAGTCGTTCTGGATGAAGAACACCCGGATCCCGCTCGACATGCTGTTCCTCGACGAGGAGGGTGACATCGTCGGCATCGTCGAGAACGCGGAGCCGCTCTCGCTCACCTCGCGCAGCGTCGGCCTGCCCTCTCGCTACGTGCTCGAGCTGAACGGCGGCACCTCGCGGCGCCTCGGCCTCGAAGCGGGCCAGCGCGTGCGCTTCGTCGGCGTGATCGGTCACCCGGCAAAGGCGGGCGGCCCGCTTCCCTGAGCCGCGAGCACGTCGTCACCTCCACCTCAGGACCGCCCCATGATGCACCCCTTCGGCGAGCACGCCCCCGAGATCGATCCCTCCGCGTTCGTTCACCCCGACGCCACTGTCATCGGCGAGGTCTTCGTGCACGCGCGCGCGAGCATCTGGCCGGGCGCCATCCTGCGCGGTGACATGGGCCGCATCGTCATCGGCGAGGACTCGAACGTCCAGGACGGCAGCATCGCCCACATGACGCACGACCTCTCCCACTGCGTCATCGGCAAGCGCGTCACCGTCGGGCACGGCGTCATCCTGCACGGCTGCGTCGTCGAGGATGACTGCCTCATCGGCATGGGCGCCATCCTCCTCGACAACGTGAAGATCGGCAGCGGCTCCCTCGTGGCCGCCGGCACCCTGCTGACCTACGGCACCGAGGTGCCGCCGAACAGCATCGTCATGGGCTCGCCCGGCAAGGTGCGCGGCAGCGTCGACGCGAAGGCCCGCAAGATGATCGACGAGGGCTGGCCCACGTACGTGGAGACGGCGAAGAAGTACAAGCACCAGCTCGCCATGCCGCGCTGATGGGTCGCCCCAACACGGTGACGCCATATCACTGGCTCGATAGGCTCGAGCATGAGCTTCGTCGTGCCCTCCCCTGTGCAACAGGCGCTGGCGATCCTGCGCACCACGCTCGGGGACACCGGCTCATGGGGACGGGGACAGACCGTGGAAGACCGCCTCGCCAAGATCATCGCTGCCTTCGAAGCTGCCGGCGCTCGCTGGTGCTTGATCGGCGCCCACGCGGTGAACCTCTACACGGAGCCCCGCGCCACCGCTGACTTCGACTTCGTGTTCGATGATCGCAAGGAGCGGAAGGTCCTCGCCGCTCTCGTCGACGCGTTCGGAGCGCTCGAGAGTGTCGACGTGGACGCCGCCGTTCGCCTGCCGGGGCTGAACGTGGACCTCGTGCGTGCCTCGACGAACGAGCTGTTCCGCGCCGCGCTGACGCACGCGACGGAGCGCGACGGCTGGCGTGTCCCCCCTATCGAGGTGCTGCTGGCGCTGAAGTACCTGTCGGCGACGAGCGGTTTCCGCGCCCGTGCGCGCAAGGCGCAGGACGCCACGGATCTCATGCGCCTGTACGAGTCCGTCGACGAGGGCGCGCTCGATCGCGCCCTTTTGCGAGAGCTCACCTCGAAGATCTACCCGGGCGCGGCCGACGACTTCGACGCGCTGCTCGACAAGATCGAGCGCGGCGAGCCGATCACCATCTGACGCTCGAACGCCTTCGCCTCAGGTCGGCGTCGCCTCGGGGTGCTCCCCTTTGAGCTCCTCCGACCAGGCGTCCGCCAGCTCCTCCTCGGGCAGCGGGATGACGCGCCGGTAGCGGCGGGGCTCGGGCGCCAAAAAGTACGCGTCCGTGATCTTCGGCGGCCGGTGCGTGAACTCGACCTTCTGCGGCACGAAGCTGCCCTCGAGGAACGCGCCGCTGCCGGTCAGCTTCATCGTCATGCGCGCCATGATCTCGCCGTCGAGCTTCTGCGCGATGGGCTCGGGGAAGCCCTGCGCCATGAGCGCGCGCACGCCGTGGTCGCGCCTCGACAGCCGCAGCGTGCGGCCGACCATGAAGCCGGAGAACTCCTGGTAGCCGCCGCTGACGTCGCGCCGTCCGTTCACGAG
Organism: uncultured Myxococcales bacterium; assembly: GCA_964388085.1. GTDB lineage: Bacteria > Myxococcota > UBA727 > UBA727 > CAYLZW01 > CAYLZW01. The sequence continues at coordinate 8,079 of CAYLZW010000219.1, forward strand.
CGGCCCCATCTGCCCGAGCGTCAGCCGCTCCGGACGCCGCTCCTCGTCCTCGTCGTCGTCCTCGAGCGCGCGCTCCCACGTGCCGGCGACGCGAAAGATCAGGGTCGATAGCAGCCAGATCGCGAGCAGACCCGCGGCGCCCGAGAGGATCGCGATGCGCAAGGTATCGCCGTCCATACGGACGCGCCCCCAATCAGAAGCGGCGGCGCCGCCTACTCTTCGGTGGTCTCTTCTTCGCTCTCGGCGGGGGAGCTGCCGCAATAGGCTTGCTCGCCATCGCGGTTCGCGAGCGCGTTCACGTTGATGGTGTCTCCCGGCTGCGGGCGCGCGTCGCCATAGAAGGTGATCGTGAGGTCACCATCGTACTGCCAGCCGCTCTTTCCCTCGGTGTCCTCGCCGTCGGGAATCCTCAGCATCTGTGTCGGCTCGCTGTCGCCCTGTCGCGTGATCTCGACGATGATGGCGGCGGAATTCGCCGGCTTCTTGCCGAGGCGCACCTGGTTCGGCGCCGCGATGAACTTCGCGATGTCGAGCATGGTGTTGCGGAAGCTCTCGAAGCAGATGGAGTCGTTCAGAAACCGGTTCGGCCCGAGCTCGCGCGCGAACTGGATGTAGCGCGTACCGGGGTCTGCAGTGCAGCACTGGTAGTCTCGATCCGGCGAGCAGAGGCCATTGGTCCCCGTCTGGTTCGAGTTGCCTCCCGACTCGAAGCAACCGCCCACGGGTGTGCCGTCACCGGCGACCGTACAACCTCCGGCGACCAGCTCGCCGTTCTCGTTCGGCAGCGCGCCTGCGATCACCGCGACGGAGACCTGATTCTCGTCGTCTTTGTAGTTCTTCAAGAAGCTCGAGTAACGCGTTGTGGGCGCGAGCTCGCCGAGCCGGTCGTAGCAGAATGCCGGCGAGTAGAGCGCCTGGTCTTTGAAGCTCTCGACCGTATTGTCGCACGATTCGTCCTCGTTCTCATCCCTGAGGCCAAACTGGCCGTCGACGTGGCTGCAGTCGTCCTCGTCAGTCAGGAAGATGACAACGAGCTTGGCCTCATCGCGCAAGAAGGTGTCGAGATCACTTCCGCAGCCGGGAGCGCGCGAGGAATTCGGATCGAGGAAGATCTGCATGGCGTCGAGGCCACGCTCGTAAGCGGAGCCGAAGGTTTGGACGTTGTCCAGAATGTTGGCGAACTTCTCGCCGACGTCCTGGTCGCCTCGCTGCAGAACACGGCTGTTTGCGCGATCACTGTGATCGAAGGGCTGCAGGCAGCCTCGCTGTGGACGCCGGCCCCAACCTGTCTCGACCTCGCCGGAGCAGCCGCCATATCCGGGCGTCTCGGCGATGTCGTAGCGGTCATCACACTGGCCAACGTCCGTCGTGATGACGCCAAGTCGCCAGTCATTGTCGTAGGCAGCCAGGAGTTGCACGAAGCCGCACTCCGACGCGAGCTGCCGCACCAACTCATCGTCCGGGTTCTTGTACTCCGCCTGGACGTTGTTCACGTCGATGGGGCAGTCGGGATCGAAGAAGTTCTCAACAAGGTTCGCCTGCTCCTCGCACATGGAGCCGGAGTTATCGACGACGATGAGGATGTCCGCCGGGACGTCGACGTCGATGGGCGTCTCGCTGCGGATCTCCGTCGTGCAGTCGCGCGGCACGACCTCGAAGACGTGCTTGTTACACGAGCCGAGACCGACCGACGCGCCGGCAGCGGTGAGCGCGATGAGCGCCAGGCGCACACGCGGGGTCGAGCGGATCGTGGACTTCCTCATCGAGCACCTCGCCATCGGCCTGTGGTCAGCCTTCCGATCGCACGGACAGGCTACCACCCGCGGGTATAGCGCGTCCTGTTCCGCGCCTGCCCGCGGCCCCGGTCGAACCAGCAACAAGCTGAAATCACTGCGTTTTGGTGCTCAGAACACATCGAGCGCGCTGACCGTGTCCTGCAAGCGCTTCACTACATCGGGCGAGAGCGTGTCGCGTGCCTCGAACAAGGCGAAGTCGAGCAGGATCGTCAGGCCGGCCTCCATGGCGTCCTTGCCACCCTCGGCGAACTGCGCCTGCAGCTCGAGCTGCTCGG
>CAYLZW010000220.1:0-10132 GCA_964388085.1 uncultured Myxococcales bacterium
AGATGGCGTCGGGCGAGGTCTGGATGACGTTGCCGAACACGACGTGGTCGATGTCGTCGGGCTTCACGTTCGCCTGCTGGATGGCGGCGCGCGCGGCGATGACGCCGAGGTCCGTGGCGCTGAACCCCTTCAGCGAGCCGCCGAAGGTGCCGAAGGCTGTCCGCTTCGCGGAGACGAACACGATCTCGGTGTTACCGGCGCCAGGGCTTTGGAGGCTCTTCATCGTCGTTCCTCACGAGGTGAACGGGGAGTGGCCCCGCTGGCGTAACGGGGGCGACCCCCGCCGTCAACGGTGCGCGCGGCCCGAGGGTGACGCAGCGCGGCGCGCCCAGCCCCCGAGACGGCTCCACGACCTCCGAACGACCTCCGAACGACCTCTCAGCGACGTCGAGCGCGTCGTCGGAGGCCGTACAGCGGGACGAGCAGCGCGAAGAAGAAGAACAGCTCCGCGGACGTGCTGCTGCCCCAGCAGGACGTCGGCGCCGCCGAGCACTGTCCGGGCGTGCCCGCGCACACGCCGCTCGAGCACTCGACGCCATTTTCGCAGGCCGCGCCCGGGCTCTTGATGCTCGCGCAGGTGCCCGCGTCGCAATATGCGCCGACGCCGCAGCGACCGTCGAGGCAAGCGCTCCCCGCCGGCGGCAGCGCGACGCACTTGTCCGCCTCACAGCCGAAGCCGGGCGCGCAGTTGTCGTCCGTCGTGCACGCGTCGTCGAGCAGGCCGGGTGCGGCGCAGGCCCCGACCGTCGCGGCGGCCGCCATGGCGCACGTGAGCCCTTCATCGCAGTGAAACGAATACTGACAGGCGTCGCCGACGAGGCCGTCCGAGCAGGTGCCGTCGACGCAGGTCAGCCCGTCGCCACAGCCGAGGGTGACGTCGCAGACCTCGCCGTTCTCCGGCGCCGGGACGCAGGTGCCGTCGCAAAGGAGCCCCTCGGCGCACCCGTCGGGGCCATCACACGGATCACTGGCCGCGCCGACGGGCGCGCAGCTCCCATCGTCGGCGCAGTACAGATCGGCGGCGCAGTGGTTCGTCTCGGCGCACCCGCCGCCTAGCGCGGCGCTGGCCAGACACTGCAGCGCGCCTCCGGGGGTGACAGGGCGGCAGCGGTGGCACGGCGTCGCGCAGTCATCGCGCTCGGCGCAGGCCGCTCCGTCCGCGATGGGCGCCGTGCACACGCCGCTTGACGAGCAGAACAAGCCCTCCGCGCACTGGCGGTCGTCTTCGTTCGTACACGGCGACGACGCGGGCTGTCCCGGCTGGCAGGTGCCGTCGCTCTCGCGGCAGTAGAGATCCTCGACGCAGTCGCTGGAGAAGTCGCAGGTGTCGTCGACGGCGCCGAGCGGCGCGCAGAAGCCGAGCTCGCAGGTGAGCCCCTCGGCGCAGCTCCGCAGCGGGGAGGCGCCGAGGGTGGTGGTCGCCTCGTCGCAGGCCTCTCCATCCTGAGCGGGCGGCAAGCAGCGCAAGGCGCCGGCGTCGCTGAGGTCGTCCTCACACAGATACCCGTCGTCGGCGCAGTCCCAGTGCTGGCGACACGAGCCGCCGGCCGCGACGAGCCCCTGCACCCCGTTCGGACACTGCGTGGAGGCCGCGAAGGCGGTGCCGATCTCCTCGAGGCGACTGGTCACGTTCGCGAAGGTGATGGGGGCGGTGAGCTCAGCCTGGCCCTCCGCCGTGCACGCCGCGATGGCGGCGCTGTCGAAGGTCACGCGTCCGCCGGCGAGCGCGATCTCGATCTCCTGGCGCAGCTCGGCGCCCGGCGCGCACATCGCGTCGACGTCAATCTCTTCGTTCCCGAACAGGTCCTGGTAGGTCTCGGTCCCGGTGCAGCGGCCCAGCTCCTGGGCCGAGAAGAGCACCAGCACCGTGTAGCGGGTGTACCCGCGGGCGTACGCTTCGCAGAGCGACTCGCCCTCGGTCGTCGGCGGCAGCTCGCCTTCGCCTTCACCCTCACCCTCACCTTCACCCTCACCCTCACCTTCACCCTCACCCTCGCCCTCGCCCTCACCTTCACCCTCGCCCTCACCTTCACCTTCACCTTCACCCTCGCCCTCACCCTCACCTTCACCCTCGCCGGCACCCGCGTCGGGCGTTCCGGTCGGATCCTCGGTGCAGCCAGGGCAGGCGACGTTGGCGGCGCTGGCGACGAGCGCCAGCGTGAAGATGAGCAGCATTCGCATGAGGGACCTCCCGACGACGACGGTAGCCGACACGGGCGCGACCACAAGCCGCGGGCCCGTGCGGACGTCACACGGGGGGTTTACCTCCGGCGTCGCACGGACGATCGGGCCCTATGGCGACGAACGCGATCAACGGCTTCGATCCGGACAACACGCTCTTCCTCGTGGACGGGCAGGGCTACATCTACCGCGCGTATTACGCGATCCGCCGCCTCTCGACGGCGGACGGGCGCTCGACCAACGCCGTGTACGGCTTCACGACGATGCTGCTGAAGGTGCTCAAGGAGCTGCGCCCAAAGCACCTCGGCATCGGCTTCGACGTCGGCGGCGAGACCTTTCGACACCGCCTCTATCCCGCGTACAAAGCCAACCGCTCGGCGCCGCCCGAGGATCTGCCGGCGCAGATCCCGCTCATTCACGACGTCGTGCGCGCGTTTCATATCCCGCTGCTGTCGAAGCCCGGCTGGGAGGCGGATGATCTCATCGGCACGGTCGCGCGCGAGGCGCGCGCGAAGGGCATGAAGGTCGTCATCATCACCGGTGACAAGGACTTCATGCAGCTCGTCAGCGACGATCTCTGCCTGCTCGACGAGATGCGCCTATCGCGCGGTAAGGAGGGCAACGTCGTCTCCTTCGCCGAAGTGGACGCGAAGTTCGGCGTGCCGCCGGAGCGCGTCGTCGATGTGCTCGCGCTCGCGGGAGACAGCTCGGACAACATCCCCGGCGTGAAGGGCGTCGGCGAGAAGACCGCGGCGGCGCTGGTGGCGGCGCACGGGGATCTCGAGGGCGTGCTCGCCGCCGCGCCGAAGATCAAGCAGCAGAAGCGCCGCGAGAACCTGATGGAAGGGGCCGATAGCGCCAGGCTCGCGCGCAAGCTCGTCTGCATCGACACGCACGCGGACTTCCACGTCGAGCTGCAGGACCTCGCCTACGAGGGGCCCGACCGCGCGAAGCTGCGCGCGATGTTCGAGGACCTCGAGTTCAAGCGCCTGCTCGACGATCCCGTGGTGAAGAGCCCAGAGGACGCGCGCGGCGCCGGCCCGCTCTTCGAGCGCCCCGCCGAGGAGAAGGCGAAGGAAGACCAGGCCCCCGCGCAAGAGGTCTCCATCGATCGCGGCCGCTATCGCGAGGTGACGACGAGCGACGATCTCACGGCGCTCGTCCGCGACGTCGAGGGGGCCGACGTCGTGTCCGTGCACGTCGAGGCCGAGGACGGCGGGCGCACACTCACGGGAGCCCTCGTCGGCATGGCGCTCTCCTGGGCCGAAGGCGAGGCCGCCTACATTCCCCTCGGGCACGACGACGAGGTCGTGCCGGAGCAGCTGTCGCTGGCCGACGTGCGCGCCGCGCTCTCGCCGCTCTTGTCTGCTCCCGCGCGAAAGGTGGTGGGCCACAACGCCAAGGACGCGCTCACCTCGCTGGTCGCCGCGGGCTTCGCACCCTTCGAGGTCGCGGGCGATCCCGAGGTGGAGCACTACCTGCTCGACGTGGAGGGGCGGAGCCACGCGCTGCCCGAGCTGAGCCGCCAGTACCTGCAGCACGCTCCCGTCGAGAGGGATGCCCTGCTCGGCAAGGGCAGGAGCCAGGTGTCGCTGCGCACCATCGTCACCGAGCGCGCCACCGAGTACGCGGCCGAGCACGCGGATCTGTCGCGCCGGCTGACGCTGCTGCTCGCCGATCGCGTCGAGCAGCGCCAGATGGGAGCGCTCTACCGTGACCTCGAGCTGCCTCTCGAGCGGGTGCTCTCGCGCATGGAGCAAGCCGGCGTGCGCGTCGACAGCGAGCGGCTCGCCAGCATGGGCGGCGAGTTCGAGACCGATCTGCAGCGCATCGAGGCGAAGGCGTACGAGCTCGCGGGCGGGCCCTTCAACCTCGGCAGCCCGAAGCAGGTCGCGGAGCTCTTGTTCGAGAAGCTCAAGCTGCCGATCCTGAAGCGCACGGCGACGGGGCCGTCGACGGACTCGGGCGTGCTCGAGGAGCTGAAGGGCCGCCACGACGTCTGCGGCGTCATCCTCGAGCACCGCGTGGTCTCGAAGCTCAAGAACACCTACGTCGACGTGCTGCCGCGCCTCGTGCATCCGAAGACCGGCCGCGTGCACACGCACTTCAACCAGACCATGGCCGCGACGGGGCGCCTCAGCTCCTATGACCCGAACCTGCAGAACATCCCCATTCGTTCGGAGCTCGGCCGGCGCATCCGCGAGGCGTTCGTCGCCGAGGACGGCTATGTGCTCGCGTCGCTCGACTATTCGCAGATCGAGCTGCGCATCCTCGCGCACGTGACGCGCGATCCGGTGCTGCTCGACACCTTCGAGAACGATCTCGACGTGCACGCGCGCACCGCCAGCGAGGTGTTCGACGTCCCGCTGGAGCAGGTGACGCGTGAGCAGCGTACGGCGTCAAAGGCGATCAACTTCGGCCTGCTCTACGGCATGGGCGTCTTGCGCCTGTCGCGCGAGCTCGGCATCAAGCGCAGCGAGGCCAAGGAGTACCTCGACAAATATTTCCTGCGCCTCGTGCGGGTGAAGGAGTGGCACGCCGACGCGCTGGCGGAGGCGCGCGAGCAGGGTGAGGTGCGCACGCTGTTTGGTCGTCGTCGCTTGCTACCGGAGCTCAACAGCCAAAACCGCGGCGAGGTCGCGCGCGCCGAGCGCCTGGCCATCAACACGCCGATTCAAGGCTCGGCCGCGGACCTCATCAAGCGCGCCATGCTGCGCGCCGATCGCGAGCTGGCGGCCAAGGTGCCGGACGCGCGCTTGATCCTGCAGGTGCACGACGAGCTGCTGGTCGAGGTGCCCGAGGCTCAGGCCGAGCAAGCGGTGGCCGTGGTGAAGGACGCCATGGAGCACGCCGCCGAGCTCGCCGTGCCGTTGCGCGTCGACGCGGGCACGGCGCGATCATGGGCGGACGCACACTGAGCTGGCTTGCTTGCCGGCGCCGATGACCCTCGGCGGCCGCAATTGTGGCTCGAGCGGTAGTTGGGATAACTCCTCGAGACATGAGCGACGAACGAGTCACCACCCGCAAGATCGAGATCCCGGTCGAGGACGACGTCGACGCCGGCGTGCTGCTCGAGGAGAACCAGGCGCTCGAGGAGGCCTTGCGCCTCAGTCGCCGTCGCCTCTCGGCCATGCGCGACGTGGCGCGCGCGCTCGCGGGCTCGCTCGACATCGACGCGATCCTGCGCATCGTCGTCAGCAAGGCCTCCGAGCTCACCGACGCGGACCGCGCCACCATCTTCCTCGTCGACCACGAGCACGAGGAGCTGTGGAGCCGGGTGGCCCAGGGCCTCGGCAGCGACGGGGACACGCACGAGACCTACGGGATCATCCGTCTGCCGCTCGGCCGCGGCATCGCGGGCTTCGTGGCGCAGACCGGCGTAGCGCTCAACCTGCCGGACGCCTACCAGGACCCGCGCTTCAACCGGGACATCGACAACCGGACCGGCTACCGCACGCGCTCGCTGCTGTGCACGCCCATCGTCAACGCCGACGGCAAGGTCACGGGCGTCATCCAGGCGCTCAACAAGCGGGATGGCCAGGGCGCGCAGGGGAGCTTCTCCGTCGAGGACGAGCGCCTGCTCGAGGCCATCGGCCACCAGGTCAGCATGGCGCTCACCAACAGCGTGCTGTTCGGCGAGCTGAAGTCGAAGGCCGCCTCCCTCGAGCAGGCGCGCGGCGAGCTGACGCGGCGCATCTCGGAGCTCGATCTGCTCTCGGACATCGAGCGCGCCATGAGCGAGGCCCAGACGCCCGAGGAGCTGCTCGACGTCGTCGTCCGCCTCATCAGCCCCCTGCTCGGCGCCGACGCGGCGTCGCTCGGCATCGTCGACGTCGTGGCGGGAGGCATCCAGTTCCGCGCGGCGAGCGGAGGCCGCGCCGACGAGATCCTGCGCCGGACGCTGCCTCCCCACCAGGGGCTCATCGGCGTCGCCATCGCGACGGGCCGGCCGGTGCGGGTCGCGCGCGCCACGGACGACCCCCGCCACGCCAAGGACATCGCGCGCGAGCTCGCCTTCACGCCCGGACCCTTGATGGCGGTGCCGCTCATCGCCGACGGGAGGGCGCTCGGCGCCGTCGAGGTCATGCGCCTCGAGGGCAAGGCAGCCTTCGGGGAGGACGACGAGCGCATCCTCGAGCTGCTGGTCGCGCGGGTCGCCTCCGCGCTGGCCGGAGCCCGACGACGAGAGCGCGGCAAGCGCGACGAGCAGCTCTCGACCATCGGCAGCATGCTGAGCGGCATCGTGCACGACTTCAAGACGCCCATGACGGTCATCTCGGGCTACGTGCAGCTCATGGCGGACGCCGACGATGTGGTGGAGCGCCGCGAGTGCGCCGACATCGTGCTCAAGCAGACCGACATGATGACCGCCATGACGAGGGAGCTGTTGCAGTTCGCCCGCGGGGAGACGGAGATCCTCATCCGCAAGGTGTACCTGCAGACCTTCGTGCGCGACGTGAAGGAGATGGTCGCGCAGATCTTCAAGGGCACCGACATCGAGGTCGACTTCAACCTCGGCTACCGGGGCGCCGCGCGCTTCGACGAGGTGAAGATGAAGCGCGCCATCGCGAACCTGGCGAAGAACGCGCGCGAGGCCCTCGGGCAGCGCGGCCGCTTCACCATGGCCATCCAGCAGACGGGCGACCAGGTCGAGTTCGCGCTCGGCGACAGCGGGCCCGGGCTGCCGCCCGAGATCGAGAGCCGGCTGTTTCAGAGCTTCGCGACCCACGGCAAGGAGGACGGCACCGGCCTCGGCCTCGCGCTCGTGAAGAAGATCGTCGACGACCACCAGGGTGAGATCCGGGTGGAGTCGAAGGCCGGCGAGGGCGTCACCTTCCGCTTGCGCCTGCCGCTGTAGAGGGGCGGCGGCGCCAGAGGCAACGTGCTAACAAGCGTGCGTGCGCGCCCTCCTCTCGCTCCTCGTCACTCTCCTCGCCGTCGTCGTCAGCGGCTGCCCTCTTGCGCCGCCCCGCACGAGCGGCGAGGGCGCCGGCGCCGTCTGCCACAACGACCTCGAGTGCGCCTCGGGCCTCGCCTGCGAGTGCGGCGTGTGCGCGGAGCCGAGCGGTGAGCCACCCCGCTGCATCGACCTCAACGACGCCTGCAGCGAGGTGCCGAGCGAGTGTTTTCAGGCGTGCGGCGACTTGACGGTGGTCGGCGACGCCGCGTGCGTGGACGGCCGGGAGACCTGCAGCGCGGTGGGCGGCGTGTTGCGCAGCCAGTGTCCCGCCGACACCTGCTGGGGCGACCCCGCGCCCGGCGAGGTCTGCGTGGACGGGCAGTTCCAGTGCGAGGTGCAGCCGAGGAGCTCGAGCGGGGACTGCTACACGTTCGACTGTGAGTCGGGAGCCGCCGGCCAGTGCGTGCCCGCGTGCGGCGACGGCTCCTCGCCCGTCGCCCAGGCCTGCGTGGCCAGCGAGTGGCGGTGTGAGTCGGGCGTCCCCGTCGAGGAGTGCGGCGCGTGCGTCGGGCCGCTGCCCTCGTGCGTCATCAGCTGCGACGAGCCCACGGCGGTGGGCGGCGCGAGCTGCAGCGCGGCGCTCGAGTGGAGCTGCGAGCACATCCTCTTGAACGGCGTGCCTGCGACCGTCGACAGCGAGTGCTGCGCGAACGACCCGGCCGCCTGCGCGGGGGACGCGGGCCCGGACGCGGGCGGAGACCTCGATGCCGGCGGCTTGCCCGACGACGGCGGTGGCAGCGACGCGGGGCCGAGCGCGGACGCGGGGCGCGTGGACGCGGGCGCTGACGTCGACGGTGGCGCAAACCTCGGCGATGGCGGCGAGCACGACGCGAGCGTTGGAGACGCCGGCTGAGCGCTCCGCCATGCGTCCGCTCCACAGCGTCCCTGTCTCGTCCCCCTTGTCGCGCGCGCGGATGTCGTGCACCGAGCAGCGATGAGCGCACGCCCCCGCATCGTCCTGCTGCACGACCACGCCGACCCGCAAGGGGTCGCCAGCGCGCTCAGCGAGATCGGCCTGTGGACGACGAAGGTGAGCCACCGCGCGCGCGCGGCGTTCGTCATCCTGCCGCCGTCCCCGCCGGTGGAGCGGGAGCGCCTGCTCGCCATCGAGGGCGTGCTCGAGGTGCTCTCGAGCGCCTCCGAGCACCCGCTGCTCGACGCGCACCCCGCTGTCGTCGTCGCAGCCGGGCGGCGCATCGGCCGGGATGCGTCACCCGTGCTCATGGCCGGGCCCTGCAGCGTCGAGAGCCGCCAGCAGGTGCTCGACACCGCGGCCGTCGTGGCCTCGTCGGGCGGCAGCTTTCTGCGCGGCAGCGCGTTCAAGCCCCGCACCTCCCCCTACAGCTTCCAGGGCAGCGGCGCCGCGGGGCTCGGCTGGCTGAAGGACGCCGCGGACGCCTACGGCCTCGGCGTGGTGACGGAGGCGGTCAGCGAGCCCGACGTCGAGCCGGTGGCCGAGGTCGCGGATCTCTTGCAGGTGGGCTCGCGCACCATGCACAGCCCGGGGCTGCTCCGTCGGGTGGCCGCGGCGGGCAAGCCGGTGCTGCTCAAGCGCGGCATGGCGGCTACCCTCGTCGAGTGGCTCCTCGCGGCGGAGACCTGCCTCCTGCATGGGGCTCCGGCCGTCCTCTTGTGCGAGCGCGGCGTGCGCAGCTTCGACGGCAGCGCGCGCAACCTACTCGACGTCGCGGCCGTGGCGCTTATGCGTATGGAATACGGCCTGCCCGTCATCGCCGATCCGTCGCACGCGGCGGGACGTCGAGACCTCGTCGTGCCCCTGGCCAAGGCCGCGCTGGCGGCCGGCGCCGCGGGGCTGCTCGTCGAGGTGCATCTCGCGCCGGGGCGCGCGCGCTCCGATGGCCCTCAGGCGCTCTCGCCCGAGGACCTGCGCGAGCTGATGCCGGGGCACCGTGCGTTGGGCGGCGAAGCCTCGAGGGGCGCCGCCGCGGGAGGTGGAGAGGTCCGAGCAGAGAGCGAGAACCAAGCGCGCGTGGATCCGGTCAGCCGCCGGGTCGGGAACGGGTAAGCGCGAGATCGAGGCTGTAGGATGGAACCATGGGGTCTCCGCTGAGGCTGAACGACATCATCGAGCAGGTGACGGCCTACCACCCTGGCGCTGACGTCGACCTCATCAAGAAGGCGTACGTCTATTCGGCGAAGGTGCACGCGGGCCAGGTCCGCAAGACGGGCGAGCCCTACCTCATCCACCCGCTCGCCGTCGCGCACATCCTCGCGCAGCTCAAGCTCGACGAGGCCAGCGTCTGCACCGGCCTCTTGCACGACACCGTCGAGGACACGCTCGCCACCCTCGGCGAGGTGCAGGATCTGTTCGGACAGGACATCGCGCACCTCGTCGACGGCGTCACCAAGCTCTCGCAGATCCAGTTTCAGACCAGCGAAGAGAAGCTCGCCGAGAACTTCCGCAAGATGCTCGTGGCCATGGCGAAGGACATCCGCGTCCTGCTCGTCAAGCTCGCGGACCGGCTCCACAACATGCGCACGCTCGACGCCATGCGGCCCGAGAAGCAGGAGCAGATCGCGCGCGAGACCATGGAGATCTACGCGCCGCTCGCGAACCGGCTCGGCATCCAGTGGCTGAAGATCGAGCTCGAGGACCTGAGCTTCCGCTACCTGAAGGTGCCCGAGTACAAGGAGCTCGCCGAGAAGCTCGGCAAGACCAAGCGGGAGCGAGCGCGCTTCATCGACGACACCGTGCGCGAGATCGGCGACGCGCTGACGAAGCAGGGCATGAGCGGCTTCGAGGTCTATGGCCGGCCGAAGCACCTGTGGTCCGTGCACAAGAAGATGATCTCGAAGGGCATCCCGTTCGAGGAGGTGCACGACCTCATCGCCTTCCGTGTGCTCGTCGAGAACCTCGGCCAGTGTTACGAGACGCTCGGGCACGTGCACGCCTTGTGGCGCCCCATCCCCGGGCGCTTCAAGGACTTCATCGCGATGCCGAAGCCGAACGGCTACCAGTCGCTGCACACG
>CAYLZW010000221.1:0-10063 GCA_964388085.1 uncultured Myxococcales bacterium
GCCAGCGGGCGAAAGACCGAGCGAGGGGGGATCAACGCGAGTGGTCGGGGGGGTAAGAGGCTGCGGAGCGCTTAGCAGGGTCTGGAGTCTGTTAGGCGAGCCGGTAGAGGATGGGCATGGCGACGATGCCGTTGGCGGTGAAGTTGCCGAGCACGAACTTCCCGAGGCTTGGACGCAACAAGAGGTGCGGGACGATGTCGCGCCAGCGAGCCCAGCGACAATGGTTGATCAGGTCGTATTGCGAACGCTCGCCCTCGATGGGCGAGAGCGGCGTGGAGTTGGTGAGGTTCGCCTTCGCCGTCCACCAGCCGGCCGTATATTCCCACACGGCGAGCAGCACCTCATCGCGCGAGGTGGCCTCGGGCGGTAGGTCGGCGACGGAAAAGTAGTTGAAGAGGAAGACGCCCGGCCTCGTCTTGTCCACCTCCGCGATGCGCTTTTTGTTGGCGGCGGTCACGCAGTGAACGAAGGAGGCCGCCGCTTCGAGCCGCGCGCGCAAGCGCTGAAAGGCGGGCGTCTCCCGCACCGCGCCGGCCGCCGACGGGCTCGTGCACTCCACCAGCACGACGACGTCGAACCGGGCCACGTGGACCTGGCCACCGTGCTCGCGCAGATAGCGCCGACCTTCGCCGGAGCCGGGCGGGATGACGACGGCGTCGAACACGTCGGCGCGGCGCACCTGCTCGGGCTCCGCGGCGACGAGCGAGGCCGCGTCGTCCTTGAGCGCGGAGAGCAGCGCCTTGCGGGAGGCGCTCGAGCGTCGAAAGGGACGCGGACGCTCGATCTCGGCCGCCAGGTGCACATAGCCGTAGGGGTTCGGCGCCTGCAAGAGCCCCTGCTCGACGATGCTCTGCGCCAGGTGTCCGTTGATGATCTTCATTTCCGCGCGCAACGACGATCGGGCTCACCACGAGGGGGAGGCCGCGCCGCGCAACAGACGCGGCGGAATTCCGTAGCGCTCGCGCAGCTCCTTTAGCGGCGCGTCGATGACGGCCCAGAAGTCCCACGGGCCCGACAGGTCCACGGTCATGGCCGCGCCACGGCGGAGCGCCTCCATGCACATCGGCATATGGAGCGCGCCTTTGTCGACGGGTTGACCCGGCATGGTCGGGATCCCCATGTGGAGCTGGAACAGCGCCAGCAGCACGAAGGTCATGGGATCTTTCTCGCGAAAGCCGGCCGAGAAGAACGCGACGCACATCTCCTCTTGCGAGTCGTTGCCATAGCCGCCGAGCACGTGCGCCATATCGTGCTGCGCGATGATCTCGGGGCCGTGACCGAGCTCTCCCGGGAAGGAGAAATGCGCGCTCGTAATGAAGTCGAAATAGCCGCGTCCGAGGGTGCCGATCGGGAGCGAGCCGAGCCGGCGATAGCGATCGGTCAGCTCCGTGTTCTCCTCCTTGCGGCGCAGCGCGCGCACGGTCTCGGTGAAGCCGCTCCACCCCTCGCGCTTGATCTTCGCGAGGATGTGCTCGCGGCCCCAGAAGCGGCGGTAGATGTCGAGGCGCGCGAGCCGCAGGTGCTCGTCCGTGACCTTGCCCAGCGTCGTCACCATGTCGTTGTCGACGCCCAACGCGCGCGTGAAGCGGGCGACCAGCTCGGACTCCTCGGGCGCGGGCGCCTGATCGGCCATGCTCATGAGCGTCAGGGCGCAGGTGAGCTGCCAGCGGAGCTGCGCGTCCGGGGGGAACAGGCTCGCGAGCGTCTCGGGGTCGATGGCCTCGAGCGAGCCGAGGTCGCACTCCGCCTCGGAGAAGCCCTTGGCCGCCTCGAGCACGCTGAGCTCTTCGGGCTTGGCGTCCCCGTCGATGGTGGCGAGGGTCCACAGCGCTCGTAAGCCGAGCAGGCCCTGTTCCGGGGTTGGCGTGACGAGCTGCATGGCGGACCTCCTGTAAGGGACCTCTTGATCGTAGGCGTGCTCCGGACGGCGCCCCATGGCGGCAGGCGGCCAGAATTGTGGGAGATCGCGCCAGCCTGCGGGGAAGACGGCGTACAGTCGGGGCATGAGCTCTCCCAGCGAGCACGTTCGCAGCGGCGTCGTCGAGGGGCTGCTGCAGGTCGGGGCGGCGCTCGGCCTCGATCGTGCCGCCCTGCTGGAGGTCGCCGCCCTCGACGAGGCCGCCCTGCTCGATCGCGACGCGGCGCTGCCCATCGCCGCCCAGATCGCGGTGGGCCACGCCATCGCCGAGGCGCGGCCGAACGCGAACCTCGGCCTCGAGATGCTGCGCCGCCTCCAGCCGGCGGCGCTCGGCGCCCTCGGTTACGCGCTCGCGCACTGCGAGACGCTCAAGGACTCGCTGAGCGTCTTCATCCGCTACCAGGGGTTCGTCACAAACGCGTTGCGCTGGGAGCGCCCCGATCCGCTCACGTTGACCGTCGAGGCGTCCGCGCAGCTGGCGGCGTTCGGTCACCCCGTCGAGGCCGCGGTGGGTCTCTGGGTGGCGCTCGGACGGCGGCTGACCGACAAGGCGTGGTCGCCCCGCTCGCTCAGCTTCCGGCACGCGCGCATCGGCGCGTCCGGCGAGCACCTCGCGTTCTTCGGCGTCGCTCCCGACTTCAACGCCGCGCGCAACGCGCTCATCCTCGACGTCGCCACGCTCGCGCTGCCCGTGCGCGGCGCCGAGGTCGCGCTGCGCTCCCCGCTCCTGCGGCTCGTGGAGTCCTGCCTGCGCGCGCCGGTCGAGGACGAGTTCATCGCCCTCGTGCGCGAGGAGCTTCGCCGGCGGCTGCCGCGCGGGATCGCGGACAAGCCGGCCGTGGCGCGCGCGCTCGGCATGAGCACGAGGACGTTGACCCGGCGCCTGCAGCAGGCAGGGACGCGCTACGACCAGGTGCTCGACGACACCCGGCGCGCCATCGCCCTCGGGCTGCTCGGCGACGCTTCGCTCGCGATCTACGAGGCTGCCTTTCTGCTCGGCTACAGCGAGCCGAGCACCTTTCACCGCGCGTTCCGTCGCTGGACCGGCGAGACGCCCGACGCGTGGCGACGTTCCCGCAGCGTCAGCGTCGACCGCAAGGCGCGCCCGGTGCGCTGACGACGGATGACCTGAGCCGCTAGGGCGTGTCCCCAAAGGGACGCCCTAGAGGTCGGCGACGAGCAGCGTCTTGCCGGTGCGGGCGTTCGTCAGCCGAATGGCGTCAGGCGCGAACTCGGCCCCCTGCAGCTTTCGGCCCTTGCCGTTCAGCGTCCAGGGCGCCTTGAATTTGCCCACGAGCTCCACCGCCACCTGCCCCGTCCGAATGAGCCGCGGGATCTCCGAGTCGAGGATGCCGCCGGCGAGCTCACCGTCGATGAGCGCCGGCCGGATGATGAGGCCCCCCGCCTTGGAGACCTTCGACGGCTTGCCGACGGTGAGCGCCAGGCCGCGGCCAGCGTCGTAGATGGGCGCCGTCCACACGACGCGGACCTTCCCGTTGCCGCGCTGGCCCTCGTACTTCAGCTGGCTGGCCTCGACGGCGCCGAGGTAGAGATAGAGCCGCTTGCCGAGCAGCGCCTTCTTCTGCTGCTTCACGTTCTCCTGACAGTCGATGCGCTCGCCGACGTCCTCGCTGTCACAGTTGCCGACGACGATGTTGATCGCCTTGGGCACGCTCTCGACGGGCTCCGCGCTCTTCTTCAGCGCCTCGAAGTCGGGCGCCTGCAGCGTCAGCAGCAGCGGAACGGCGCAGAGGGTGGCAGCATTCACGTCGTCACTCCTTGGCGTGAGCGGAATCGAGCGGTCGGACCGGCGAGCATTGTCGTGCTCGCCGCCGCCCGGAAGCAACCGCGAGCCACCGGGGACGCGCCGCACGCGTGGCTTCGTCGCGCGGCCCGTGCGAGCGCGTCCCGGCCATGACGCTGGGCGCCATGTCGGAGGAAGACCCACAGTCGGGGGGCGGATGCTCCGCGAGCTGGCTTCGGGTACCCTGCTCGCGTCTCTCGACGTGGAGTCGACATGTCGCGCCTTCGCCTGCTCTCGTTGCTCTCGCTCGCCCTGCTCCTCGTCGTCACCTTCGCCTGCCGCCGCCCAGACGACGATGAGGACGGCGGTGTCCTCCCCGCCAGCGACGCGGGCGCCGGGGAAGGCGAGGGTGAAGGCGAAGGCGAAGGCGAAGGCGAAGGTGAGGGCGAAGGCGAAGGCGAAGGCGAAGGCGAAGGCGAAGGTGAGGGCGAAGGTGAAGGTGAGGGCGAAGGCGAGGGCGAAGGCGAGGGTGAGGGTGAGGGCGAAGGCGAGGCGGGGGTGCCGACGGCGTTGAAGTTCACCGAGGGACCTCCCGACTGGACCATCACCATGGACTTCTGCACGCACGACTACCACAACAGCCGGCTGCGCATCGCCGTCGTCGACGGCACGGGCGCCGAGGTGTTGCGGGAGGCGCCCTTGCAAGTGCAACTGACGACGACGAGCGGCGACCCGCAGGACGTCAGGTTCTTTGACGACCAGACCTGCCCGTCGAACGGTCCCATCGGATCCATCGTGATCCCGGCCGGGTACGCCGGGGTGAACGCGCACTTGATCGGCTCCGAGATCGGTACGTTCACCCTGCGGGCGACGGCGCCGAGCACCGCCGACCTGACGCCCGCCACGCAGGAGCTGACGGTGGTGGAGGACGGGGCGCCGTTACCGTAGCCGGGTCGTCAGGGGAGCAGGCGGTCCGCTTCACTCCCGCGGTGAGCCTGCTAGCGTCCGGTTGCGTGAGATCGCCCATCCTCCTCAAGCGGCGAGTCGCACACGGCGGTTCCTGATGTCGAGCACGGGGGACATCACGGTGCACGAGCGGAGCTCCCTCGAGGCGCGCCTGCGACTCTGGCTGCTCTCGTCGTTGGCGCTCGGCACGGTGCTGATCGCGGCGGGCCTCGTCCTCGTCGTGTCGCGCTCGCTCGAGCGCGAGCTGATGAGCCAGGTGAACGTCGTTGGCAAGGCGCTGCAGAGCAACCTGCAGCTCAGCGTCGCCGCCAAGACGCATGACGCCGACACCGCCTTCGAACAGATCGAGTGGGTGCGCGGCCTCGGCGAGGAGCTCGTGTCGGTCGTCGTGTTCGATCCCGATGGCGCGCCGCTCGTCGGCGTGAGCCCGGAGGGACGCGTGGACGCGGCCGCCTTCGCCGGGCAGCGCGCCGACGACGCGAGCGGCGATCCGGTGTTGCAGCAGAGCGTGCAGCTCATCATCCGCGGCGCGAGCGAGATCCCGGTTGGGCCGTCCGGCTTCGACACGCGACGCGCCGGCGAGCCCGAGCCTGCGACGGAGCAGCTCCCCCTCGGCGACGACCTCGAGGCTGCCTTCGCCGCCGACTTCGAGGCGGCCGGGAGCGAGCTCGCCATCGTCCAGCCGGCCGCCGAGCAGCGCGGCCAGGTGCGCGTCACGCTCTCCGCCGCCCCCGAAGCGCTACGGCAGCTGCGCTACGTGGGCTTCACGGGCGCGCTGCTCTGTGTCGCCGCCGTCCTCGTGCTGCGGAGGCTCTTGCGCGACGCGGCCAAGCTCCTCGGGCCCGCCTTCTCGCAAGCGCAGCGCATGAGCGAAGGCGACTTCACCGAGCGCACGGACGCGGCCTACGAGGAGCTCGCCATCCTCGCGGACGCGTTCAACTCCATCTCGGGCTCGCTGTCGACGATGATCGGCGACGTGCGCCGCCTCGCCGGCGCCGTGAGCGACACGGTCGAGCACGTGCAGGCCGAGTCGAGCGCCATCCAGCTCGGGGTCACGCGCGAGCTGAAGGCGCTCGAGGAGAGCGAGGCCGCGGTGACCGCCATGCGCGACAGCGTCGAGCTCACCGCCGCCAAGCTGCTCGAGCTCGTCGAGCGCGCCGCCGTGTCGGGCGACGACGCCACCCGCATCGGACAGACCAACCGCGACACTGCCGCCGCGCTGCAAGCGCTCACCGGCGAGCTCGAGCGGCAGATGAAGAGCCTCGAGATCGTCGGGCAGCGCACGCGCTCGCTGTTCGACAACGCGCACGTCCTCGCCGTCGCCACCGGCGAGTCCCGCGCCGCGGCCAACCGCATGATGGCCTCCTTGGAGGAGACCACGGCGCGCGCGGAGGCGGCCGCGAAGCTCGCCGACGCCGCCATGACGGCCGGCCTCGACGGCGGCGAGGCCATCGAGAACGCGGTCGCTCGCATCGGCGACATCGCGTCCTGTGCCGGGGTCATGGAGTCGTCGCTCTCCGGCCTCATGCAGCGCGTGGAGCACATGAAGCCCGTGCTCGGCGCCATCGACGAGGTGACGGCCTCGACGAGCCTGCTCGCGTTGAACGCCGGCATCCTCGCGGCGCAAGCGGGCGAGCACGGCCGCCCCTTTCACGTCGTCGTGGAGCAGCTGAAGGCGCTCGCGCGCCGCACGGCGGGGCTCACCGCCCAGGTGGACGAGGCCGTCACGACGGTGCTCGAGCAGCGCGGCCACACGGCCGAGGCGGCGGGGCGCCTGAACGGCGTGGTGCGCGCCTCTCTCGAGGACGCGCGACGCGCCGGCGCCGCGCTCACCGCGATCCGGGAGAGCACGGCGTCGAGCCGCGACGTGTCCGGCGCCATCGCCGCCATGGTGCGCGGACAACGCGAGGACGTCAGCGACACGCTGCTGCGCATCGATCAGTCCGCCGACGCCGGCACCGAGGTCGAGGGCGCCGCCAAGGCGCTGCTCGACGAGACCAAGGTGCTCGGCGAGGTGCGCGTGCGCTTCGAGACCGTGGTGGCTGACGTCGTCACGGCCTCCAAAGCCCAGAGCGCGCTGGCGGCCCGCGTGGGCGAGGCGCTCTCTCAGCTCGGCGGCCAGGTGCAGACCCTCGCGTCGGCGCAGGATCGCCAAAACGGCGACATGGCGCGCGTGCAGGACGCCATCTCGCAGATCCGCACCGTCGCGGAAGACGCCCGCTCCCGCGCCAGCGCGCTCGAGAGCGTGGTGCTCGGCCTACGCGAGAGCGCGGACCGCCTCATGGCCGGCCTCGGACGCTTTCGCACGAGCGGCGAATCAGCGCCGAGCGGCGAGCGTCGAAACTTCGCCCCCGCGCGACCCGCGCGGCAAGATACCCAGCGATGAACGCCGCCTCTCGGACCCACACGCTCCTGCTCTTCGCGAGCGCGCTCGCGGTCGTCGTCGCCGCCGCCCCCGCCCGAGGCGCGGCGGCGGTGGTCGCCTCCGGGCAGCGCCCCTTTCAGGAGGCCGCGAAGGCCGCGCTTGGGGAGCTCCACGGCGAAGGCGAGCTGCACGACGCCACCGCCCTGCGCGCCGGCACCGCGGCGCTCGACGACTCCACGGTGGTGGTCAGCATCGGCCCCCTGGCTGGAGGCAGCGTCGCGCGCGGGCTGCCGAAGAACGCCCGCGTGGTCGCGGTGCTCACCCCACGCCTCATGGGTCTGCCCCCGACGCGGACGCTCATCGTCCCCCTCGATCCGTCTCCCGATGACGTCATCGCCGTCACCGGCCGGCTGCTCCCGAACGCCAAGCGGCTCGGGGTCCTGGTGGGCAGCGACGGCCCCTCCCCCGCAGAGCTGCAGCGCATCGGCCGCCGCCACGGGCTCTTTGTGGTGGCGACCAAGCGCGACGAAGCGCTCAGCGCAGCGCTCGATCGTCTGCTCGCCAGCGTCGACGTTCTGTGGGTCGATCGCAGCCATCCCGCGGTCGCGGATCCCGAGTCCATGAAGCTGGTGCTCGCGCGGAGCGCCGACGCGGGGCGCCCGGTGATTGGCTCTTCCAAGACGCACGTGCTCGCCGGCGCGCTGTTCGCGGTCGTGCCTGACCCGGCGGGGCACGGGAGAGTGGCCGGGGACATCGCGCGCCGGTTGTTGGCGGGGGAGAGCGTGCGGGCGGTGCCGACGCCGGAGGGGACCGTGGTGTTGAGCAGCCGGGCGGCCCGCGTGTACGGCGCTCGTGTGCCGTCGGAGCTGAAGGCGCGGGTAGAGGACGTACGTTGAACGTCGCGTTTCTCAACCCGGCAGCGCCACGGGAGCCCCCGAGCGAGAGGCCAACACGAGCTGATGCGAGCGGCCCTCGTCGGTGAAGCGCAGCGGCCCCCGAACGGCGCCTATCCCCTCCGCGAATTCCCAGCTGCGCCGCAACGCCCGCAACAGGCCCGAGGCCGTCAGCGCTTCACGCTGCACCTCGATGACGATCTCCTCCCCCGTGAACGCGCACTGCACGAGCGTGAGCCCCCCGCTCAGCAAGCGTGACGTCGCGGCGGGCAGCCTGGCGGCCAGATCGCGCGCCAGCAGCTCGCGGTCCGTCGTCGACAGGTGGAAGCCCCACGGCAGACCCAGCAGCGGCTCGACCGCGGGCAGATGACGCAGCTCGGGGAGACGCCGAGCGACCTCCTCGCGTTCGAGCGCGAAGGCCAACGAGGGCGCCTGGTCGACGGGGACGCGGACCTGCCAGACATCGCGACCGCCGCGCGTCAGCGCCGCAGCGACGAGGCGGCGCGCGTTGGCGTGCAGCAGCAGCCGGACGGGAGCCTCCGCGTCCTCGTCACCCGCGTCCTCGATGCCGCGGAGGCCGGACGATCGGAGCCCCTCGACCAGGCGGCGGCGCTGCAAGACGACGACGCTGATCCAGATCGAGATCGGCGCCACGATGCCGCCCAGGAAAAAGGCAGCCATCAGCGCGCAGGCCAGGATCTCGAGGCCCATTCATGAGGGTAGCCGCCGGGCAGCCTGCTCGCACGACGAGCGGCGAGCGATCTCGAGGTGTGGGTGCGCGTCGCCCGCCCCTCACGCGCTCACAGGCCGGGCGGGATGTCGGCGCCGGTGCGATAGCGGAGGTCATGTCGCACGAGCAGCGGCGACGGCGCACAGGGCGTGCCCTGCTCGACGTGCACGGTGCCACCGGCCGCCACGGCGCCCTGCACGACGAGCTCCTCGTAGAGCGCGCCGCCGATGTCGCCGGCGGCGAACAGGTAGCCGTCGATGTGCGAGAGCGTGCCGTAGGCGAGATCGCCGAGCCAGATGTCGCCGCCCGTCGTCGTGAAGCCCGGGCGCGGCAAGGCGATGAACGCCAGCGAGCCGTCCGCGCCCTCTGCGCGCACGTCGTCGAGGAAGTAGATGTCGCCGCGCACGACGAAGGTGACGCGCACGGGGGCGCCGTCGCGCGTGACGAAGCGGAGCTCGTGCGCGTCGTGCGAGTGCAGCCAGAGGTTGCCGTCGATGACGTAGACGCGATCGTTGCCGTCGTCGTCGAGCAGGATGACCTCCCGGCCCCCGAGCGTCCCTCTCGTCAGGCCGCCGGCGGCGCTGTCCTCGAGGAAGAAGTCGAGGCCGGGCGTCCGCTCGAAGGCGCTCCTGCGATCCTCGGGCTGCAAGCGGAAGATGTGCGCCGCTGACGACGAGGGCACGGTCACGCTGCGCACGCCGTCGTCGCCCTGCTCCACGCGGCCACGGTGGTGAAACTCTCCGTTCACGTACACGGCGCCCTGCAGCGACAGACGCTCCAGCAGCGCTCCCTCGGCCTCGGCGCTCACGAACGCGCGCGGCGCGTCGGCGAGCTTGTTCTGCCAGTCGACGTGCGCGGACAGCATCGCGCCGATGCCGAAGAGCAGCACGAGCTCGACGGTGAGGAGGAGCGGATGATGCCTGAGATCGCGCACAGGGCCTCCGAGCTCTCGAGGGAGGCCTTACGCTAGCAACGCGAACCGCAAGCGCGCGTGGGCGGCATGTACCGCCTCATTCCGGAACGTCGAGGGCGGGGGAGCGCCGCGGCTCAGGCGTGCTTCGAAGGAGCGGGCGTCGGCTCGATGAGGGGCATCCAGCGCTGGATGATGTCCTCGATCTGTCCGGTCATGTCGGCCGCCGCGTGCTTCTGCGCGGCGGCGATGGAGCGCCGGATGGCGAACGCGTCCGAGTTGCCGTGCGCGATGAAGGCGGGCGCCGCGAGGCCGAGCAGCGGCGCGGCGCCGAATTCACGCGCGTCGAGCTTGGTGGCGACCTGCTTCAGGGTGCGCTTGGCGATGAGGCCGGCGAGCTTCACGAACAGGTTCGCGTTCAGCATCGCCCGCTTGATCTCCTGGCCGACGAAGTGCGCCACCGCCTCGCTCGTCTTCAGGGCCACGTTGCCGGTGAAGCCGTCGGTGACGACGACGTCGATGTCGCCCGAGAGGATC
>CAYLZW010000222.1:0-9975 GCA_964388085.1 uncultured Myxococcales bacterium
GCGCCTACCAGTACGGCACCGACCCGAAGGTCGACTACGCCATCGACAAGATCGACGAGGTGGAGTCCTTCTTGAAACAGCGCACGGAAGAGGCGTCCGTGTTCGAGGACACCGTGCAGATGCTGGTCGACATGTTCCAGGACGCGCAGGATTGACGTGATGGTCCCCTCGCTCGGCGCTCCCTACATCGCCTGGGAGAGACGACGGGAGACCTCATGCAGACCCATTCGCTCCATGCGTTCACGCACACGGCGCTCTTCACGCTCGCGCTCGTGAGCGCGTCCGCCTGCCCGAGCGGCGACGCGCCCGAGGAGGACATCGCCGCGTTCGTCGACGTCGACGAGGACGACGGCGCCGGCGTGGCCGACGGCGAGTGTCGCGCGGGCGAGCCCTGCGCCTGCGCCGGCGGGGACTGCGCCCTCGCGTGTGAGGGCGTCGGTTGTGACTTCGTGTGCAGCGGCGCCTCGCGATGCGACTTCTCCTGCCCGCTCGGGGGGTGCGACGTGCGCTGTCGGGAGGCGTCGGACTGCGCGCTCGACTGTCCGGCCGGCGGCTGCTCAATCGCCTGCGAGGACGGCGCCCGCTGCGCCACCACGTCGTGCGCCGAGCTGCCGTGCGACATGGACTGCGAAGGTAACGCCAGCTGCGAGATGTCCTGCGGCGCCGGCGGCTGTCGCGGCTACTGCGCCGAGGCGTCGACGTGCGCCATGGACGAGTGCCCGGCGGGCTGCGCGCTCACGTGCGAGGACGAGGCCGCCTGCGCGCTTGCATGCTCGCAGGCGTCCTCCTGCACGCTGTCCGACGACGGCTGAGGGCGCGGGACGACGGCTCGCGTCGCTGTCGGCTATGCTCGCGGTATGGCCAAGCTGCCCCCCTATCGCATGCAGACGCTCTTCGACCTCCGCGAGAAGGCGAAAGAAGCAGCCGAGGAATTCTACGCCGAGAAGAAGAAGGTCGTCGTCACCGAGCAGCAGAAGCTCGACGACATGAAGCAGACGCTGCGCGACATGGCGGCGGCGCGTCAGGCGAAGAAGGAGGAGTACGCCGAGCAGATGCGCGCGGGGGACCTGAACATCAACGGCATCCAGGCGAACGACCGCCACATCGAGAAGCTGAAGCAGGAGGAGCAGGCCTACCAGGTGGAGATCCAGCGCCAGCACGAGCGCGTGAACGAAGCGCAAGCGGAGGCGGACGACGCCATGGAGGCCATGCTGAAGGCCACGCAGGACTACAAGGCGCTCGAGAAGCACAAAGAGAAGTGGCTGAAGCAGGTCAAGCGCGAGGTGATGCTGAAGGAAGAGGACGCCGCCGACGAGATCGCGCAGGCGCAGTACTTCAAGCGCATCGCCGAAGAGAGAGATTGAGCCCGCGCGCGCGAGCGCGGCCTCCCGCGCGGGATCGGGCGGCGCGCAACCCGGGGCCGGTTCGAGCGATACTTCCCCCGTGACCTGATGGGAGCATCCCGATGGGGGAGTGATCCGTGTCCCGAGTCGACGAACAGCAAGCGAAGTCCGCCGCCGACGCCGAGCGGCTGCAGAAGCAGCAAGACCGCAAGACGCGCGACGCCAAGAAGACGCAGGAGAGCCAGCAGAAGTTCGGCGACCTCGTGAAGGCGGGCGCACAGAAGCAGCAGCAGGCGCAGGAGGGGCACCTCTCGAAGGAGCTCGCGCGCCAGCAAGGCCAGGAGCTGGTGCAGCAGCACCTCGGCCAGGCGGGCCAGGCGGCGCGGAACGCGCGGCTCGCGCGCGGCGGGGTCCTGCAGCACTCGAAGCTCATGGAGCAGGCGAAGAGCTTCCAAGGCACGCTCGAGGGCCAGCGCACGCAGACCGAGGACGCGCAGAAGGGACGCGTGGAGACGCGCGAGGAGGGCCTCGGTCGCGCCAAGGAAGCGACCGACGAGCGCGTCACCGACCTCGACAAGAAGAAAGAGGCGCGCAGCGAGCGGGACAAAGAAGCGCAGCGCGCCGACGCCAAGGCAGAGGGGCGCGTGAACGCCGCCATCTCGGGCGCCGGGCAGAAGCGGGGGGAGGGCAGCGGCGCCGACGACGCGCCCGCGTCGCTCGACGTGCAGGCGAAGGGCACAGAGAACACGGCTGGCGCCGAGGCCACGGCGCAAGCCCACGAGGTGCAGCAGATCCCCGAGCAGATCCTCGAGGCGCTCGCGCAGGAGGTCTACGTCGGCTTCAACGAGCGCGGCCTCGCGGAGTTCCGCATCGAGCTCAAGGAGGGCGTGCTGCAGGGAGCGACCCTGCGCGTCGAGGCGGAGGACGGCAAGATCAGGCTTCGCTTCGACGGGCTGTCGGGGCACGCGAAGAACCTGGTCTCCGCCTGCGAGGGTGATCTCGCGCGTCGCTTGCAGGCCAAGGGACTGCGGCTCGACGCGCTCGCGGTGTAGCGAGGCCTGCGGCGAGAGCGCATAAGACCCCGTTAACACGCATATTTTCTGCTGCATCCCGCAGCGCCGCGGTGCCCCAAAGACGGGTCACCGCGCGGCGGCGGGTCGTTTTTCGCACACGAGCCCTCGACCGCCGCAGCCCAATTCATAGGATGCGGCCGTGACCAGCATCGAACACCTGCCCGCCTGGATCGGCTTTCACGTCTTCGTGGTGGCCGCGCTCCTCTTCGACCTGCTCGTCCTGCACAAGGAGGACAAGCCCGTCAGCAAACGCGAGGCGCTCGCCTGGACGGCGGTGTGGGTCACGCTCGCCATGGTGTTCGCGGGCGGCGTCGCCTACTTCATGGGCAGCGACAAGGCGCTCGAGTTCGTCGCCGGCTACCTCATCGAGGAGAGCCTCTCCGTCGACAACCTGTTCGTCTTCCTGCTCGTGTTCGCGTTCTTCAAGGTGCCACCGGCCGTGCAGCACCGCGTGCTCTTCTGGGGCATCTTCGGCGCCATCGTCATGCGCGGGCTGATGATCTGGCTCGGCGTCGCGCTCATCAACCGCTTCGAGCCCATCATCCTCGTGTTCGCCGCCGTGCTCGTCTACTCGGGCGTCAAGCTGCTGTTCGAGAAGGACGACGACGACGGCGATCTGTCGAACAACCGCATCGTGCGGCTGGCGCGCCGCCTGCTGCCGTTCTCGGACAACTACGACGGCAACCGCTTCATCACGGTGCAAAACGGCGCCAAGAAGGCGACGCCGCTGCTGCTCGTGTTGATCGTCGTCGAGGTCAGCGACCTCATCTTCGCGGTCGACTCCATCCCGGCGGTGTTCGGCGTCACGCGGGATCCGTTCATCGTGTACACCTCGAACATCTTCGCCATCCTCGGGCTGCGCTCGTTGTACTTCGCCCTCGCCGGCGCGCTCGCGGGGCTGCGCTTTTTGAAGCCGTGCCTCGCGCTCGTGCTGCTCTTCATCGGCGGCAAGATGGTGGCCGGCTACTTCGAGCACCACGTGCCCATCGGCATCGCCCTCGCCGTCGTGGGCGGCCTGCTCGGCGCCGGCGTCGGACTCAGCCTGCTGTTCCCGGAGAAGAAGGCCGCGGTCGCCGAGGGTGAGCGCTGACCGGCTGCCCGTTCCGGGCGCCGGCGCTCCGTGCTACTCCCGTCGGGCGCAGTTTGCGCTATACCCTGCGCCGTCCTCATGGCCCGACGTCTTCGCCGCTACAAGTTCACGGGGCTGCCCCGCCTCTCGCGGGAGCAGGTGCGCCTCTTGAACGCCATGATGGCGTATCTGCCGGAGACCGCCTTCGAGGCCGACTTCAAAGAGAAGCTGCGCCAGGTCATCGAGCCGCTCGTGCACGCCGACATCGATCTCTGGTTCGACGGCATCACGCGCGTCGAGGGCGGGAAGCTCTCGAGCCACCTCTGCGATCCCACCTGCGTCGCCGTCATCGGCATGCTGCCGAAGGACCGGCACCTGCTCGTCGAGGTGGACCTCACGGTGGCGCAGCAGGCGGTCGATCGCATGCTGGGCGGAAACGCCGAGGACACCGACGGGCAGCGTCCGCTCTCCGAGATCGAGGAGGGCGTGTTCTCTTTCATCCTGCTGAAGGCGCTCGCGCTCTTGCAGGAGGGGGCCGCCTCCGAGCACCAGCTCGCGCTCAAGCTCGGCGGCGTGGTCGGCAGCCACGACGAGCTCTCCGGCCGCGTGCCCGACGACACGAGCTATCTGTGCGTCGGCTTCAAGCTCTTCTTCGACCTCGCGGTCGGCTTTCTGCGCGTCTACCTCCCCGAGGAGATCATCAAGAGCGAGCTGGCCGCGCCGCGCCCCCTCGAGGGCCCCGCCTTCAGCCGCCGCATGCGCCGCCTCGGCGCGCTCGCGCCCCGCGTCGCCACGTTGAAGGTGCCGCTGCGGGTCGAGGTCGGCCGCATCCCGTTCTCGGTGGCGGACCTGCAGGCGCTCGACACCGGGGACATCATCCTCGTCGAGGATCCGCAGGTGCACCTGAGCGGCGGCGCGCTCACGGGGCAGGTCAACGCCTTCATCGGCAAGGGGCACCACGGCACCATCCGGGGTAGCCTCGGCACCGGCGAGTCGGGCGCTTACGAGGTCGCCGTCGATCAGATCCTGCCCGGCGCCGAGCCGCCGGCCAGGGGTGTGCTGCTGTCACAGGAGGAGTCGCAGGTGGACGAGGAGTACGCGCGAGATCTGCCCCGGTCCGACGACGAGCGGGGCGCTGAGGTGGCGCAGGGTGCACGGCAGGCGCTCCTCGCGCGCGCGCGCTCGGGGGCCGCTCCGCTCGGGCGAGGCCGCGAGGGACCCCTCGACGAGGAGCACTCCGAGGGCGAGTACGAAGAGGGCGAGTACGAAGAGGGCGGCTACGAAGAGGAGCCGCTGCCCGAGTCCGCCAACATGCTCGAGGACGTCGCCGTCGCCATGGTCGTCGAGCTCGGCCGGGTGAGCGTGTCCGCCGCCGACGTCATGGGGCTCCGGCCCGGGCAGGTCATCGAGCTCAGCCGCTCCCCCGGCGACCCCGTGGATCTGGTGGTCGACGGCAAGCGGCTCGGCAAGGGCGAGCTCGTCGAGATCGAGGGCGAGCTCGGCGTGCGCATCCTCGAGCTCGCGCGCTGAGCGCTGCGAGCGGCCGCGAGGCATAGGCCGGCGGGGGTGAAACTCACGGCCAACACGGCCTAGTCTCGGCTGCGATGATCCGACCTACACCCACAGCGGGCGCGCTCCTTGGCGGGTTCTGCTTCGCGCTGCTCTTTGGCGTCGTGGAGAGCGCGCACGCCGAGGCGGCTGACGACGCTGCGACGGCGGCGAGCGCGACCGCCGCGGCCGAGCTGCCGGCCGAGCTGCCGCCGCCCGCGCTCGCCACGACCCCGACGACGACGACGACGACGGCGCCGCCGCCCGCCCCTGCGCCACCACCGCCGGCGCTCGACCCCGTCGACATCCCGCCGGCGTTCGGCGCCCAGGACGCAGGTGGCTTCCTGTGGTCGTTCGTCAAGAGCATGCTGATGCTGGCCGCGGTGCTGGCGCTCATCTACCTGGTGCTGCACAAGGGCCTCGGCCGGCTCGTGCAGCGCACGCAGATGGGGCGCCGCATGCGCGTCGTCGAGCGCATCGCCCTCGACCAGCGCCGCGCGCTCTACCTCGTCGAGGTGGACGGGCAGGAGGTGCTGCTCGCGGGCAGCGAAGGGGGCGTCGTCGCCGTGGATCTCTCCGGCAAAGAGCGCGATCGACCGGCCACGTCAGCGGCGCCCGCGGCGCGCTTCTCGACGGAGCTCGGTAAGACCGGACGAGCGCCTCCCATCACGGGCGCGGACGACGGCAAGGGCGAAGGACAGAGCCGCGTACACGGCGCAGGCGGCGTCAAGGCGCGCGAAGGCGTGGAGGGGTGACGACGTGCTGAAGTCTTCTGTCCCGCGGCGTTCGCCCGGCCTGCTCGCGCGCTTTCGGCGGCGTTACCAGCGCGCCAAGGTGCTCGAGGAGCGACGCAACAAGACGCATCTCTTGAGCGCCGCGCGCGTCGCCTTCTGCGTGCTCGCGGTGCTGTTCGTGTTCACGCTCGCGCCCGAGATCGCGCTCGCGCAGAAGATCGGCGGCATCGATCTGAGCGGCAGCGACTCGGTGGCGAACCGCCCGCTCATCCTCATGGCCGCCATGGCGGCGCTCTCGCTCGTGCCCTTCGTCGGCATGATGGTGACGAGCTTCGTGAAGATCGCGGTCGTGCTCTCGCTGACGCGTCAGGCCATCGGCACCCAACAGGCGCCGCCGACGACAGTGATCACCGGCCTCGCCATCATCCTGACCGTCTACGTCATGCAGCCGGTGGGCCTGCAGATCTACAACCGCACCGATGAGCTGCTGCAGGTGAGGAACGGCAGCTTCATCGACAAGGAGAACGTCGACCTCCTGCTCGAGGCCGTGCAGCTCTCGAAGGACCCGGTCAAGGACTTCCTCAAGAAGAACTCCGACGAGAAGAACCGGCAGATGTTCTACCGCGTGGCCTATCGCCTGCGCGCGCCCGCCGATCGCATGAACCTGACGCCGGACGACTTCGTCATCCTGATGCCGGCCTTCGTCATCACCGAGCTGACCAAGGCGTTTCAGATCGGCTTCATCATCTTCGTGCCCTTCCTCGTCATCGACATGGTGGTGTCGAACATCTTGATGGCGCTCGGCATGCAGATGCTGAGTCCGACGACCATCAGCCTTCCGTTCAAGATATTGCTCTTCGTCCTCGTCGACGGCTGGTACCTGATCACGCGGGGCCTCGTCCTCGGTTACCAATAGGAGGCGGCCATGGGCGTTCAAGACTTCGTCGTCCAGATCATGAACGAGGCCGTGCTGCTCACGATCGTCATCTCCATGCCGACGATCGTCGTGAGCCTGCTGCTCGGGCTGCTCGTCGCCATCTTCTCGGCGACCACGCAGATCCAGGAGCAGACGCTCTCGTTCGTGCCGAAGATGGTCGCGGTGTTCGCGGTGCTCGCCGCCACGGCGCCGTGGATGGGCTCGACCATGGTCCGCTTCGCGCAGCGCTGCCTCGGCGGCTTCGTCGAGTTCAACCTCTAGCGGCGCCGAGGACTCGAGGGGCCACGCGTGCCAGAGCTTCTCCAGGCGCTGAACCAGCAGGTCGACGCGACCAAGGCCATCGTGACCTTCGCGCTCATCATGGCGCGCGTGATGGCCATCGTCGTGCTGGTGCCCTACCTCGGCGGCAAGAACGCGCCGCCCGAGGTGAAGATGGGTATCGGCGTCACGTTGACCATGATCCTCTGGCCGACGGTGCTCTCGAACGTGAGCGGCGAGCTGCCGCTGAGCGCGCTCGGCTTCGTGCTCATGATGCTGAAGGAGACCTTTATCGGACTCGCCATCGGCTTCGTGGCGGCCGAGGTCTTCTACACCGTCGAGCTCGCCGGTCAGCTCATCGACATGCTGCGCGGCGCGAACCAGATCCAGACCATGGTGCCGCAGATCACCGAGCGCTCGTCGGCCTTCGGCAACCTGCAGTACCAGCTCTTGATCGCGCTCTTCCTCAGCGTCGACTTGCACCACGTGTTCCTGACGGCGCTGTTCGAGAGCTTCGTCGCGGTGCCCATCAACGAATTTCCGCGTATGTCGGCCGGCTTCTGGCCCTTCGTCGACCTCATGATGCGCATCACCGCCGACGTGCTGCTCATCGCGGTCTCGCTCGCCATGCCGGTGGGCATCGTCTGCCTCATCGTGGAGACCGCCTTCGGGCTCCTGAACCGCGTGGCGCCGCAGATCAACGCCTACTTCATGGCCTTCCCCGCCAAAGTCATGGCCGGCTGCATGGTCTACTTCCTCGCCGCCAGCATGATCGTCGACGAGATGATGAAGCACTCGGTGTCCATGCTCGAGCGGGTGCACCAGGTCATCGACCTCTTCCAGTAGCGGATCAGGAGGAGCGGACCAGCAGGGAGCGGACCAGCAGGGAGCGGCCCAGCCGGGAGCGGATCAGCACGGGTAGGAGCACCACCCACCGGGGGGGAGCGCGAAACACAATGCACGCGCGGGTCGTCTCGCGCCTCACTCGAAGGCAAAAGCGCACACAGCTCGGCTAGGCTTCACAGCCAGACCTCAACAGGGAGTCAGAACATGCTCGGCGGAATTCTCGGTGGCGGCGGCGGCGGCGGTATCGGTGGCATCCTCGGCGGCGGCGGCGGCGGTGGCCTGCTCGGCGGGCTGCTCGGCAAGGTCAAGGAGATGCTCGGCGGGCTGCTCGGCGGCATCCTCGGCGGCGGCAAAGAGGGCGGCGGCGGACCGCTCGACTTCCTGAAGAAGCTCGACCCGATGGCGCTCATCGGCGGCCTGCTCGGCGGCTCGCAGTCTCGCGGGCTCTGATAGGCGCTCGATGACGCAGCTCAACGAGGAGCAACGGGTCATCGCTGACCGGGTGCAGGCGGCCATCACCGCCAAGCACCCCGACGGCTCGTTCAAGTACACGAAAGAGGAGTGCCGCGCGTTCATCGTCGCGTGCATCATCGAGCTCGATCTGCCGGTCGGCACGGAGCTCGAGGGTGTGTTCGGGCGCTTCCTCGATCAGATCGGCGTGTCTCAGACGGCCCCCGAGGAGGAGGTCGCCGAGGGCATCAAGGCCTACTTCGCGGCGAACCCGCTGAACCCGGGCCTGCTCGCGGAGATCCAGGGCATGGCGAGCGCCGCCGGCCAGAGCGCCCGCGACGACTACGACAAGGCAGCCGCGACCCGCGAGGCGGTCGCGAGGCTGCGCGGTACCGGCCAGGCCCAGGAGACGCGCGCGCCGGAGGTCACGTCTCCGAAGGCGGCGCCACCGAAGGTGAAGAAGGGCCTCGGCGGCTGAGGCCGCGGCCTTCGTCCATCAGCCAGCGACGGTGAGCGGCGCGTCCCGACCAAGCTCGGGGTGGGCCGCTTGTCGTCGTGCCGCTACCGTCGCGCGCACCTTGGCGAGGCGGGTCGCGCCACGCGCGGTGCGGGGCAACAGATAGCCGAGGCGCAGCATCTCCCGCACGTGCTCGAGCTTCGGCCGCGCCGCCTTGCCGAGGAGGAAGTCGGCGAAGGGCAGCACCACGTTGTAGTTCCGCGACGGGTACTCGTGGTGCAGGTAGTGGTGGCGCGCGAGGAAGCGATAGCCGCGCGTGAAGCGGAACCAGGAGCCTTGCTCGGGGACGTGCATCTGGCGGTGCACGAAGCCCCACGAGATGGTGTGCGCGAGCCCGCAGAGGGCGAACGTGACGGCGAAGATGGGGGAGGCGAGCAGCGCGATGACGGCCAGCACGGGCACGACGAAGAGCGACATGCCGGCGATCTCGCGCGGGCCGATGACGATGTTCAACTCGCGTCCGACCTCGTCGGGCTCGTGGTCGAACTCCCGGTAGAACGTCGAGTGGTGCAGCACCGCGTGCTCGCGCAGCAGGAACGCGAGGTGGGGCACGAGCCGGTACACGAAGCGCGGCAGCGCGCGCACGTGCATCAGGTTTCGGTGGATGATGCACTCGAGCAGGCTCAAGGTCACCAAGCTGAGGACGAACGAGGCGGCGATCTCCACGGCGAAGCCGAGGACAGAGTGGGGCACGGGAAACAAGCGGAGGCTCCTTGCGCACTCACGCCCCTCGTCCAGCGTCGGAAAAGGCACGTGTCGAGGCGCCATGCCCGTCGTGGGCAGGCGGCCGATTCACGCCTTCGTCATCAGTCTGGTGCTGAACGCGGGAGAGGGCCAGGCGAGGCTACCCTCTTTGCCGGCCGCTCACCATGGGGTGCACCCGCCTCCGCGGGCGAGCCCACCCTGGCTCGACGACGGCGAACAGCGGTACCCATGTGCGCAATGCGTGCTAGACGTCGTGCTTAGCATGGCTGCGCTCATCCTCGGGATCGCCGGCGGCACGGGCTCCGGCAAGACGACCATCGCCGACAAGGTCGCGAACGCGTTCGCCAGTGGCTCCGTCTCGAGGGTCGAGCACGACTGGTACTACCGCGATCGCTCGGACCTCACCTTCGACGCGCGCACGCAGCTCAACTACGACCACCCGGACGCGCTCGAGACCGAGCTGCTCATCGAGCACCTGCGCCAGCTGCGCGAGGG
>CAYLZW010000223.1:0-9965 GCA_964388085.1 uncultured Myxococcales bacterium
GCTGATGCCGAACTACCTGCCGGCGCTGCGCGCGCTCGGGCGCATCTACGCGAAGCAGGGCCGCTGGAACGACCTCATCGACATGAACCGCGAGGAGGCCGAGGTCGCGCGCACGCCCGAGCTGCGCGCGCAGATCCTCTGTGGCGTGGCCGAGCTGCACGAGTCGAAGCTCGACGACAGAGACGCCGCCGCGCGGGTCTACAAGGAGGTGCTCTCGGAGCTGCCGACGTACCACCCGGCCATTCGCGCGCTCTCGCGCATCGCGCAGCAGACCGGTGACTTCCAGAGCCTCGTCGACAGGCTGACGAGCGAGCTGACGGTGCTGCACGATCCCCGCGATCGGGCGCTCATGCGTTGCCGCATCGCGGAGCTGACGGACCGGCATCTGCAGCGCCGGGAGGACGCGGCGCGCCTATACGAGGAGGCCATCAGCGAGTCGCCGGGGCTGCTGACGGCGCACGAGCAGCTGGTCGCGCTGCACGCGCGCGCCGCCGCCGACGCCGCGGAGGCCAACGCGCGCGAGCGCTTGCACGAGGTGGTGCCGGACATCGACGGGCGCGTCGCGAACCTGCGCGCGCTCGGTGAGCTCTACCTGCACCGCACCGGCGACACCGGCCGGGCGATGCAGGCGTACGAGCGCCTGCTCTCGGAGCGCGCCGACGATCGCGCGGCGCTGCGCTCCAGCATCGACTGCGCGCTCCGGCTGCGCGACTACGCCGCGGCCATCCGCCACGCGGAGGCGCTGGCCGAGGTCGAGACCACCGCCGACGAGGTGGCGAACCTCTGCCTGCAGGTGGCGACGTGGAAGGAGTCGCACACGGACCCTCCCGAGGACGCGCTGCGCAGCTACCTCATGTGCCTCGAGTACGACCCGCTAAACCCGGTCGCGCTGCGCGCCGTCGAGAAGGCGTACGTCGAGCGCGGCGAGTGGGACGGGCTGTTCCAGCTCTACGGCCGCGAGCGCGGCGGCACCGAGGTGCCCTCGCGCGTGGCGGATCTGTCCATGAAGATGGCCGACATCGCCGAGCGTCGGCTCGGCAACGTCGGGCTCGCGGCCGCGCAGTACGAGACCGCCCTGAAGGCGCAGCCGCAGCTCTTGCCCGCCATCGCGCGCCTCAAGGAGTGCTACGCGCAGCTCAGCCGGCCCGAGGACCAGCTTCGCATGCTCGCCTTCGAGGCGAACGCCTCGCGGGACGACGACCACGCCATCCGTACATTGCTCGAGGTGGCGCAGCTCCAGCGTGACAAGTTCGACAACGTGGACGCCGCCGCCGAGTCCTTCGAGCAGGTGCTGCGGCGCTCGCCGCACAACCCGATCGCGTACGCCGAGCTCGAGGCCCTCTTGCAGCAGGGCGAGCGCTGGGAGCAGCTCGCCGCGCTGTACGCGAACAAGGGCGCCGCCTCGACCGCGGACCCGACGCTGCAGGTGGACCTCTACCTGCGCGCCGCTTACGTGCTCACGGCGAAGCTCGGGGCGGCCGGCGTCTCCCGCGCGCTCGAGCTGTACGAGCGCGTGCTGCTTGTCGAGCCGCGCCACCCGACCGCCTTGGCGCAGGTGGGCAACTTGAGCTTCAGCCTGCGGCGCTACGAGAGCGCTCGCGACGCGTACGTGGCCCTCGTCGAGGCGACCGAAGACGTGAACGTGCAGGCCGCGGCGTCGTTCTCGCTCGGCGTCATCTACCAGGACTTCCTGCCCGACGCCGACAAGGCTGCCGACGCGCTCGAGTTCTGCCTGAAGGGCCAGCCGCAGAACAAGGAGGCGCTGACGAGGCTCGCCAAGGCCCAGCTCGAGCGCGGCCTCATGCCGGCGGCCCTGCGCGCGCAGCAACAGCTGCTGCAGCTCGCCAAGACGCCGGAGGAGCAGCTCGCGGCGCACCTCGCGATCGCGGACCTGTACGAGAACGGCTTCAAGGAGGCGGCGCAGGCAGCGGCGACCTACGAGCGCGCCCTGCTCGTCGCCAAGGACCCCACCGTGCAGGCGCAGCTGCTCGAGAAGGCGTCCGCTCTCTACCAGCGCATCGGCAACCTCGACGGCTACCTGAGCGTGGCCTCGAAGCACGCCGCCTCGCTGGCTGGCAGCGATCCCCGTCATGCGGCCGACCTGATGTTGCGCAACGCGCAGCTCGTCCTCGAGCACAAGCAGGACCGCCGCGCGGCCATCGAGATCGCCGACCTCGGCCTTCGCTACCTCGCGGATCACGCCGAGCTGATGGGCTTCCTCGCGGACATGTGCTCGGCGGAGCCGTCGCAGACCCAGCGCGCGGTCGAGCTGCACCGGCGCCTGTTTCAGTCGGGCGCCGTGCGCACCGAGTCGCTCCACTCGGTGCACCGCGCGTGGTCCGTCGCCAAGCAGACCGATCGCGCGTTCGTGGCCGCTGAGATCCTCGGCTTCCTCGGAGTCGCCAACGAGGACGAGCAGGTCTCCTACGCGCAGCGCAAGAGCAAGGTGCCGATGTCGTCCGACGAGGAGCTCGACGTCGCCCAGGTGTCGGGCTGGCTCGTGCACCCCGCGCAGCGCAACGTCGTGCACGAGATCCTGAGCACGGTGGCGCTCGAGCTCTCGAAGCTCGAGGCCGACGACGTCAGCGTCTACAAGGTCGACAAGAAGGACATCCTGAAGCCGAGGAGCGCCGAGGCCGTCCGGCGCCTGGCGGACACGGTGGCGAAGAACCTCGGCGGGCTCACCTTCGACCTCTTCCGCACGAGCGCGAAGCCACACACGGTCGCGGCGCACCACGCGCCCACGCCCATCCTCGTCGTCGGCAGCGAGCTCACGCGCGCCTACCAGACGCGCGAGCAGCGCTTCCTGCTCGGCCGCGGCCTGATGGCCATGCGCTGCGGACATCACCTCGTGCGCGAGCTGAGCGTCAACGAGCTCGCCGTGCTGCTGAGCGCCATCGCGCGGTCCGTCGACAAGGCGTTCCCTGCCTTGCGCGAGCACGCGGACCTCGACGGGCTGACCAGGCGCGTGTCGGCGTCGCTGTCGCGGCAGACGCGCAAGATGCTGCAGGAGCCCGTCACGCAGCTCCTGCAGCGCTGGCAGGACATCGATCTCGCGGCCTTCCTCGCGGCCATCCCGATGACGGAGGCGCGCGCGGGCCTCGCGGTGTGCGGCAGCTTCCCGACGGCGGCGCGCTTGTACGCGCGGCACCGCGGCACGCTCTTGAGCGAAGACCCCGAGATGCTGGTGGCGTCGCTAGAGGCCGATCCGGTGCTGAACGACCTGTTCACGTTCGCCCTCAGCGACGAGCACTTCCAGTCCCGTCAGGCGCTGCGCTTCGCCGTCGAGAGCTAGCGCGCCATGGGCGTTCTCGACGACGTCCTGCGCCGTGCCCTGCTGCGCGCCCTCGCGCTGAGCGGTGCCCACGACGACGCACCCGCGCTCCCCGGTTGGTACCCGGGCCGCCCGCTCTTGCTCGCGCACCGCGGCGACCGAGCGCACTTCCCCGAGAACACGGTGCCGGCCATCCGCGAGGCCATACGGCGCGGGGCGGACGGCTCGGAATTCGACGTCAGGCTCTCGGCCGACGGCGTCCCCGTCGTCATCCATGACGCCACCGTCGACCGCACCATGCACGCCCGCGGCTTCGTGCGGGACTTCAGCGCCCGGGAGCTGTCGGCGCTGGAAGCTCGACGTCACCCGCGCTGGGGCGACGGAGCGCGCGTCGGTGTGCCGACGCTGGCGGAGCTGCTCGAGGCCTTCCCGGACGGCAGCGTCGCCGTCGTCGAGCTGAAGGGACCCGCCGCGGACGAGCCCGGGCTCGAACGGGCAGCCCTCGACGTCATCCGCCCGCACCGTGAGCGCTTGCGCGTCATCGCGTCGAGCTTCCACGCGCCGCAGCTCCTCGAGCTGCGCCGGCTGGACAGGGCGCTGCCCCTCGGGGTGCTGAGCGAGCCGGAGCAGATCCTGCCGCTGCGCGTCGGCGTCCAGGCGCTCCCGATTCGCCCGGCGGCGCTGCACCTGCCGCGCTCGATGGTGACGAGAGCGCTCGTGCGGCGAGCGCACGCGGCCGGCCTGCGCGTTCATGTCTGGCGGGTGATGACGGCGGCGGACGTGTCCTCCCTCGTCGAGGCGGGGGCGGACGCGATGATGGTCGACGACGTGCCGGCGGGCCGCGCGGCCCTGCGCAGGGCTCTCGGAGGGTGACGCGCGCGCTGCCGCAGCGTGGTCATGTGTCCGGTTCCGAGAGGAGCCTCTCGAGCAACCCCGGCTCGACCTCGCCGGCCGCGAACGCGCTGGTGTCCACCTGTCCGTCCCCGTCGTCGAGCAGCCGCGGCGGCTTCGTCAGCCAGCCGCTGCCCTTCACGAACCCGAGCTCGTCGCAGGCGACCCAGTACCGGTAGCTCTCGGCGGCGGCGCGCTCACCGTGCCAGACCACGGCGCACCACGTCGTCACCCGGGCAGGGGAGTCGCCTCCGACGAGGGCGGCCGCGTGGGCGGCGAGCTCTCCCTCGCACTTGAGCTCGGCCTTCCAGAAGCCGTAGTCCCACACGGGGGCGCGCGCGACGGTGGGGTCGTCTTCCGGCGCGATGCCCATCCAGCGGCTCAGCGTCCGGTGGAAGAAGCCCGCGTCGACGTCGGCGGCCGGCCCCTCGGGGCGATGGGCTTCGGCGATGGTGAGCAGCAGGCTCGTGACGTCGACGTCGGGCGGCTCGCGCTCTTGGGCGTTCACGTACACGACGTCGTCGTAGCGGCCGGCGTCCACGGGGGTACCGTCGGCGTGCAGCAGGCGCTGCTCAGCGTCGTCGGAGCGGCGCAGATCCTCGCCGTCGAGCGTCGGGACGAAGCCGTGCGTGAGGTCGCGCGTCACGGCTTCATGCTAGCGCGCGGGGCGTCGGGCTCGCGAGCCGCCCCGTTCAGGCGGCCTTCTGCTCGATCTCGCCCTCGCGGGGCAGGCGGTCGGCCACGAGATCGCGCAAGTCCTCGGCCTGCACCACCAGGCTGTCGTCCTCGCCCCACTCGCGCAGGAGGTCGATGAGCTTCACCGACGCCGTCAGCGCCTTTCGCAAGGTGCGCGCCTTCTCGGTAGCCGTGTTCTTCTCGGGCTCGGGCAGCGCGGCCTTGAGCTCCTTGCGCAGCTCACCGGCCGTGCGCTCGCCGTCGAGGGCTGCCTGCTTGAGCGCGAGGTAGGCGTCCTTCGGCACGCGCTCGCGCTGCAGCTCCTTGCGAGCGTCGGCGAGCACGCTGATGGTGCCGTAGTCGGGCACCTCGCGCTTGGGCGCGAAATTGCCGCGATCGTCGACGGGCTTGAGCTGCGGCGCCTCGTCCTCGAGCCAGTGGTAGCTGCGCACGAGCTTCTTGGCGGTGGCCGAGGTGACGTGCACCTCCTCGACGCAGTAGGTCGCGAAGGTCGGGTAGCCCCACAGCAGGTACTGCTTGCTCGCGTACACGTCGCTGAGGTGCTCGGCGAGCATGACCCAGGACGCCTTGAAGCCGAGGGCGGCCTCGAGCACCTTGTAGCGCGGGTCGTCGGGGGAGAGCGTGTCGAGGCGCTCCATGATGAGGGCCTCCGATCGCGTGAGCTGATCGGAGCTCATCTTCGCTTTGCGACGAGGCGCGCGCTTCGTAGGCGCCGGCTGCTTCTTCGAGGGCTTCGACACGTTGGGGCCTCTGCTGGGATACGAGCGAAGGGGGAAAATTCTCGCGCAAAGCCGCACAGCCGCAAAAGAAACACCAATTTCTTGTTGTTCTTTGCGGCTCTGCGGCTTTGCGCGAAAATTCTTTAACGGCGACCGCGGCCGCGACCGCCGCCACCACCGCCGCCGGGTCCACGACCACGACCGCCGCCGCCACGAGGACGGCGGGCCTTCGGGCGCGCGCGCTCGCACACAATGGTGCGCGGGCCGGCCTCTTCGCCTTCTTCGCCTCCTTCGCCCGCGGCCTCGACGGGAGCTTCGCCGCCGCGCGGCTTGCCGTGCACGCCCGCGATCACCTGATCGGCGACGTCCAGGTCGACCTCGACGTGGGACGAGTGATCGCGGATGTCGCCGGCGCCGGTGAAGTGGCCCTCGTCGACGCCGCTCAGCTCGGCGAGCTTCTTGATGAGGTCGGTGAAGGTCGCGAGGCCGTCCTCGCGTCCGAGCGTGACGTAGAGGTTTTGCGCCGTGCTCTCGTCGGCCGCGGGCTCGTCGCCGCGACGGCCTTCGTCGCCTTCGCGCCCGGGGGCTTCGCCTTCGACGCGCTCCTCGCCGGGCCCTGTGTCGTCTCGGCTCGGGCGGCGCTCCCGACGAGGGCCGCGCTCGCGGCGGGGGCCGCGCTCTTCCCGCTCGCGCTCGCGCGCCACGCGCTCCGCCATCGCCGACGGGGGCTGCTTGGCGGCCGAGTAGTGGGAGCGGAGGAGGAACGCCAGGATCTCCTTGACGTCACCGCGCTCGAGCATGGATTCGGCGACGGGGCGGTACTGCTCTACCTCGACGCCTTCCGCCTCCTCGATCAACTGTAGGGCGAGTCGCTCGGCCTGCATCCAGAGGATCTCCTTGTCGGGCGGCAGCTCCGCCTTCTCGAACGGGACCTCGATGTCGCGAACCAGCGACGTGAGGTGGGTCTGGTACCGGCCGCGCACGAGGCTGACGGCGGTGCCCTTCTTGCCAATGCGACCGGTGCGGCCGACGCGGTGCACGTACACCTCGTCGAAGTCGGGCAGGTCGTAGTTGAACACGAATTCGAGGTCGCTGATGTCGATGCCGCGCGCGGCGACGTCGGTGGCGACCATCATGTCGAGCTCGCCGGCCTTCACCTGAGCGAGCACGCGCTCGCGCACGCTCTGCGGCATGTCGCCGTTCAGCGGCGCCGCGCGGTAGCCGAAGCGCTTCAGGTAGGAGCAGATGAGCTCGGTCTCGTCCCGCCGGTTGCAGAAGCAGATGGCGTTGCGCGGTCGGTGAAACTCGAGCAAATACAGGAAGTTGCGCGGCTTTGGCAGGTCCTCGCGCTCGAGGTGGTAGACGTGCCGGATGGTCGTGACGTTGAGCGTGTCGCGGCTGAGGTCGAGGCGCTCGGGGTCGTGCAGGTACTGGGAGGCCGCGCGCTCGATGGCGCCGGGCAGCGTCGCCGAGAACAGCAGCGTCTGCCGCTCCTTCGGCAGCTGGTCGAGGATGCTCGTGACCTCCTCCCAGAAGCCCATGGAGAGCATCTCGTCCGCCTCGTCGAGGATGGCGAACCTCACGTCCTTGAACTTGAGGTGGCCGCGGCGGATGAGGTCCTTCACGCGGCCGGGCGTACCGACGACGAACTGGACGCCGGCCTCGAGCGCGTCGATCTGCGCGCGCATGGAGGCGCCGCCGTAGATGGTCACCACGCGCACGCCCTGGTGCTTGCCGATGCGGCCGGCCTCGGTCGAGACCTGTACGGCCAGCTCGCGCGTCGGGCACAGCACGACGGCCTGCACGACCTTCTTCGACGGGTCGATGGCGTTCAGCACCGGAACGCAGAAGGCCGCGGTCTTGCCCGAGCCCGTGCGGCTCTGGACCATCACGTCGCGGCCGGCTTTGACAGGCTCGAACACCGAGCGCTGCACGTCGGTGGGGGCTTTGTAGCCGAGGTCCCGGAGCCCGGTCAGGATGCCCTCGGGGAGGCCGAAGTCCGCGAAGCTCCCTGACGTGACCCCGCGATCTTCCGTGGAAGCTTCCGAGCCCGCCTCGCTGGTGGAGGTCTCACTCGTCTCTTGCGTCGTCATCGCGGCGGACCCTAGCGAATGCCCCGCGGGGACACGAGAGGTTTCGTCAGGACTGCACTCGACTGTGCCCTTCCGCCCTCGGACCGGTTGAAAGACGCGGCGGCGCGCGGCAAGAGACGGGGGTAGGCGGCCCCGTCACGGGCCGTGCTGGAGGTTTGATGGCGAACCGGACGATCCCCCTTTGGGCCCTGCGCCTGCCGCTCGTGCTCTCGCTCAGCGTCGTCGCGGCGGCCTGCGAAGAGTGCCTCGAGCCCGAGATCTCGGCCATCCCCGTACCCGAGGACATCGTCGACGTCTTCGATCAGAAGCAGGCCGCGCAGGTCGACATCCTCTGGGTGGTGGACAACTCGGAGTCGATGGCGGCCGAGCAGGCGAAGATCGCGGGGCGCTTCGCGGACTTCTTCCGCCAGCTCATCGTCAGCCAGGTCGACTACCACATCGGCGTCGTGACGACGGACCCGGTGGAGAACGGAGAGCTGCGCGCCTACGACGGCACCTCGGTGACCGGCTGCGACCCGGGCGCGGACTGCCGCTGGATCACCAACGCCGTCCCGTGCTCGAACCCCGACGTCGTCACGACCGGTCTGAACGACGCCGAGATCGAGCAGCTTCTCCTCGACGAGTGCCAGGCGCAGGCCGTGTTCCGCAACCT
Organism: uncultured Myxococcales bacterium; assembly: GCA_964388085.1. GTDB lineage: Bacteria > Myxococcota > UBA727 > UBA727 > CAYLZW01 > CAYLZW01. The sequence goes on from CAYLZW010000223.1 coordinate 8,326, forward strand.
CATCTCGGCCGGCATCGACGGCTCGTCCTTCGAGGAGGGCTTCACCGTGGCCGCCAAGGCGACCGGCGCGGACATCATCGACGCGTCCACGGGCTTCCCCACCGGAGAGGTGCCGCCGCCGAACGTCGGCTTCCTTCGCCCGCAGGCCTCGCTCTACATCGTGTTCGTGTCCGACGAGGACGAGGGCGCCAAGCAGGACGGCAGCCCCATCCGCTACTACCAGCGCTTGTTCGAGTCGCTGAAGGGCGCCGGCAACGAGAACCTCGTGTCGGTCTCCGCCATCACCGGCTGGCCGGCCAACGACCAGCTGCCCACCCTCGCCGAGCTCTGCCCGATCCTGTCGACGACGTTCGACGGCAACAACGGCAACGACGCGCCCGAGGCCGCCGTCGTGAAGGAGGCCATGACGACGCCGGGCGGCTGCACCGACCAGAGCGGTGACGGCGCCGATCCGAACGCCTTCGCGGAGACGGGCAGCCGCTACATCGAGCTCGCCTGCCGGACCGGCGGCGTCGTCGCGAACATGTGCGACGCCGACTACTCCGTGGCCCTCGACCGCCTGGGCGCGAACGCCGCCGGCCTCATCCGCAAGTTCCCGATCTCGAAGCCGGAGACCATCAACTTCGGCACCGACTGCGTCCCCTTCAACGAGGACGACGCCACGCACTGGCTCGACTGCAACGACAACGGGGACACGACCGAGGACGGCATCGACGACGTCATCTGTGTCAGCGCGCGCAACATCGACTCCGTCGAGGGCGACGAGAACCTCATCGAGCGCGATCCCGTCAGTGGCTGGACGTGGGAGGCGTCGACCAACAGCGTGCGCTTCGACGGCAGCTTCGTGCCGGCGCCGGGCAGCCAGGTCACCATCCGCTACCAAGAGCGCGACTTCGAGTGTCAGCAGTGAAGCCGAGGACCGGGATGCATCCACGACGACGAACGATCCTCCTCGCGCTCGCGACCACGCTGCTCGCGCTGACGCAGGTGGCCGCCCTGTGCGGCCGCAACGTCGACGAGACGGCCGGCTGCAGCGCCGACAGCGACTGCCCCGACTTCTTCACCTGTCAGGTCGGGACGGGCTTCTGCCTGTGCGCGAACGACAACGCCTGCGACGGCGAAGAGTTCTGCAATGACACCGGCCGCTGCCAGGCGCGCACCGGCTGCGTCAGCAACGACGACTGCACGACGCCCGAGCGCCCGCAGGACATCTGCGACACGGTCAGCGGCGAGTGCGTGACCCTGAGCGCACAGACGCTGCAGTGTGTCCTCGACAGCCACTGCCCGTTCGGCTCCGTGTGCGAGGGCAAGCTGTGCCTGCCCGGCTGCCGCGAGAACGGCGACTGCGCGCTCGGCGACCCCTGCATCGACGGGCAGTGCGACGCGGCGCCGGGCGCGTGCAACGACGACCTGTACTGCGAGTACGGCGAGGCCTGTAACACGACGACCAACCGCTGCGCCGCGCACGCCGACGCGGACATCCTCTGCCAGTGGTGCCAGCCGCAGACGAGCCTGCTCGATCCCGTCCCCTGCGGCGGGAATTCGTGCCTGCTCGACAGCAGCATCCCGCCCGCGGAGTGTGACCTCGACGCGCACTGCGCGCAGTACGGTGACGGCGTCTACTGCTACAGCCAGCCGTG
>CAYLZW010000224.1:0-9927 GCA_964388085.1 uncultured Myxococcales bacterium
GGGAGCGCTGCCACGCGCGCACGCTCGGCAGCCCTTCGGTCTGCGGTCGATCGCGTAGGCCGAGATAGAGCGCGAGCGCGGCGCCCGCGCAGAGGACGCCCGGCGCCCAGAAGGCGGTGCGCCAGACGGTGGCGGCGACGAGGGCGGCGGTGCCCGCGAAGGTGAGCCCCTCGCCGATGGCGTGCGCGGCGCTCCAGATGCCGTAGGCGGTGCCGCGCTCGCGAGCCGAGAACCAATGCGTGAGGCTGACGACGCTGGCGGGGGCGAGGAAGCCCTGAAACCAGCCGTTCACGCCCCACAGCACGACGGCGAAGAGGGCCATGGAGTTGAAGCCGAACAGCAGGTTCACGACGGCGCTGATGAGCAGGCCGAGCGGGATGAAGCGGCGCACGTTCGTGTGGTCCGCGAGAAAGCCGTTGAACAGCTTGCCGAAGCCGTAGCCCCAGAAGAACGCCGAACCGATCCAGCCGAGCTCGGTGGCGTCGAACACGCCGCCGTCGATGAGGGGCTTTTTGACGACGCTGAGGCCGAGCCGGCAGGTGTACGCGAGCCCGTAGCCGAGCGTGAGCGAGACGAGGACCTGCAGGCGCAGCTTCTTGAAGCGGCGGTCGATCTCGGCGCGGTCCGTCAGGCGAGGGGCATCAGGGCCAGGGGCGAGCCAAGAGAACAACGGCACCTCCGGCGCTCCCTGGTACTGGACGGAGCCGGCACAGAGAACCCCCTTGCCTCGGAGGCGGCGTCGGCTTCGTACGACGCAACGCGCCACGAGCTCGTCAGCCGAGCCCGTTATCCTGCGCGTCCGGGATGGTCGTCACGGCCGTCGCTGCGCAGCTGCACGTCGATGTGCCGACGTCGCGGCATTGCGGCGCCGCGGCGTTGCATGATCCTTCAGCACAACGCCCGCACCCGCACCAACCGCACGAGCCAACCCAAATGAAAGCCACCGCCTTCCAGCGCGTCGTCTTCTTCACAGGAGCCGGAATCTCCGCCGAGAGCGGAGTCCCCACATACCGAGGAGCCGGCGGCCTCTGGCACGAGTACCGCCCGGAAGAATACGCCTGCCAGGAAGCGTTCGAGAGAGACCCCGAAAAGGTCTGGGACTTCCACGACCAGCGCCGCGAGCGCACCGCCGCCTGCAGCCCGAACGCGGGACACGAAGCCATCGCCCGCTTCGAGCGAGCGCGCCCGTCGACGACGGTGGTCACCCAGAACATTGACGGCCTGCACGCGAAGGCAGGCTCGAGAGCGGTGCACGAGCTCCACGGCAGCATGTGGCGACTCCGCTGCGAGGGTTGCGGAATCGAGCGAGAGAACCGCGACGTCCCCCTCGTCCCCCGCACTTGCGCGTGCGGCGCGTATTGGCGCCCCGGCATCGTCTGGTTCGGCGACATGCTCCCCATGGACACCGTGCGAGCGGCGACGGAGGCCATCGAGCGCTGTGACCTCCTCGTGAGCGTGGGGACGAGCGCGTCGGTCTACCCGGCCGCACAGCTCCCGCTGCTCGCGAAGCAGGCCGGGGCCACCCTCGTCGAGGTGAACCCCGAGGAGACGCCGCTCTCCCGGCTCTACGACGTGTGCTTGCGAGAGCTCGCGTCCCGGGCGCTGCCGGCGCTGCTGGCTTGACGAGCGTGTCGCTGACTGCTGGACCGGGCCGGCGCCGAGAACCCCCTTGCCTCGAAGGCGGCATGCGGCGAACTGACGTTCCGTCTTGAGCTTCGTCCGACGCAACGCGCCACGAGCCCCCGACCCCGAGCGAGCTGGTTTGATTCATCCGCATCCCGAACGCGTGCTCTCGGCAGCTCCCCTCCGGCGGCGCTCGCGGCGCGGGGGGCCTGCATGACGCTCGCCGTGCTGCTCGTCGACGAGGACGACCGTCGCCGACGCGAGGTCTACGCCGAGCTCAGCGCGCGGCGGGTGCCGGTCCTCGAGGAGACGGACGCCTTCGACGCCATGGCGACGCTCGGGCGTGTGGAGCTCGGCGCGCTCGTGCTCGGCAAGGACCGCCGCCGCCACGCGCTGCGCGGGCTCTGCCATCTCGCGCGACGACGTTACCCGACCATCCGGCTCGTCGTGCTTGCGTCCGCGGCGGTGGAGCCGCACACCGTCCGCGCCACCCTTGGGCTGCCCGTCGACGTGCTCGACGCGGACGGGCCGCCGGGGGGCATCGCCGCGCAGGTGCTCTCGCTGATGGCGCGTCCCCTCGATCCCTTCGCCGAGCAGCCAACGACGGAGGAGGTCGACCGCGCCATCGCGGACGCGTTCGCCGAGGCCGCGCAAGAGCGCAGCGCACACGACGCGGCGGAAGCGGAAGCGCCGCGCTCGGAGGCGCCTGCTCTCGTCGCCTCCGAGCACCCCTCGCCCCGCGTCTCAAATGAGCCGCCGCTCGAGCCGCGGCTCGAGGGCGTGCTCGACGAGAGGTCCGGCGCTGTCTTGCTGATGGAGATCTTCTCGCGCGCGCTGACGGGCCGCCTCGAGGTCGCCGGCGTCACGGGCACGGGCACGCTGTACTTCTATCGAGGCGAGCCGGTCGCGGCGGACCACGCAGGCGGTGACGCCGGCCTGCTCGCCGAGCTCGAGGAGCGCGATCTCGTCCCCGACGGCCTCGACATCCGCTTCGTGCCCGAGGGAGAGCTGCTCGCGACCCTCGTCGCGGCCGGCAACGTTAGCGGCGAGGCCATGCACCGCTTCGTGGGCACCTTCGTCAAGAAGCGGCTGCACGAGCTCGTGCTGCAGCGCGAGGGCAGCTATCGCTTCCTCGACGACCGGCGCTTTCTCGACAACGCGCCGCTGGTGCGCGTGAACCCTTTCGGCGCGGTGCCGGAGCTGGGCGCGCCCGAGCGGCCGGGTGCGTCCGGTCCGCCTACGCCGTGCGCGCCGGGCGACGAGAGCGCGAGCCCCACAGACGACGAGGACGCCGCGCTGCGGGAAGAGATCCTGAACCTCTATATGCGCCTCAAGCCCGTCAGCCACCCGCGGCAGGTGCTCGGCCTGCCGGTGTGGGCGGACAAGGCCGACGTCGACGCCGCCTACCAAAGACGCATGCAGGAGCTCGACCCGAGGCGCGTCCCCGACGGTCCCTCGCGCGAGATGCTGGTGGCGCGCATCGAGGAGCTGCGGGCCAAGGTCATTCGCGCCATGGAGACGATTCAGTTCCAGCAAGGCGCGCGCGCGGGCTCGCCGCTGCCTTCTCTCCAGCGATCCAGTGACGACAGCAACCCCTTCTGAGGTCAGGGGCCGCGTCCGGCGTCACGCCACCGACGGTATACGCGCTCGCTCTTGCCGCGGACGCCCGTGCGCCGCGGGGTGCTTCTTCGGCGCCGGCAGCTTGTAGCGCTCGAGGGCGATGGACGTTGGCAGCGCCGGCAGCACCTGCAGACTGCGCTGAGGCCTCGCGGGGCTCGCGCGCCGCTGCCCCGACGACACGGCGGCGTTCGGCGCCAGCACCCTCCGCCTCGCTCGCCGCGGCGGGACGAGGAACGCGATGGCGACGAAGGCCAACGCCAACGCGAACGCGCCCGCGGCCAACGCCGCCGTACGAACGAGCCCGCGGCGCACGACGCCGAGCCGCCCCTTCACATCGTCAATAAGCCGCAAATTGACGGAGGCACCCGAGGACAGCTCAATCTCGTAATCGCCCGCGCCCGGCAAATGGAAGTCATAGGCCGAGAAGCCGGCCGTGCCCGCGCGGGAGAAGCGATAGGCCGCGGCGCTCCTCTTCACGTCGACGATGACGTCCGGCGCCAGCGCTCGCACACGCGCACGGACGGAGGTGAGCGCCCCGTTCGGCCCGAGCTCTTGCAGCAGCGTCCACGTCGACGCGCGCGCCGCCGTCACCCGGTAGCGGCCAGGCGCTTTCAGCGCGATCGCGTCCTCGACGAACCACAGACGATCCACGACGGCGGCGCCGCTCACGACCGCGACCGCGACGCCGAGCAAGAGCACGGCGACGGCGGCGGTCAGCCAGGCGGCGTTCGTTCGTCTCGCTTCGCGCGTGTCCGTCATTCGTGCGCTCCCCGGGCGCGCGGGCTCTCGATCGAGCGGCGCGGGGAACCTCACTGCAGCGTCAGTGCCAGGAGGATGTGAAGGAGCGAGTGGGGCTCGACGACGACCCGTGGGAGATGCACCTACAACGGCGCCATTCGGCGCTGCGCGCCCGCGCTCGCTAGGATCATCGCGTGGTTACGAAGCCCCCGTCCGGTTGCGCGGAGTGTTGGCGCCGCTGCCGCTGCGAAGAGGCGCGGCAGGCGCGACGATTGATGACGTCCGCCGGCGAGGCGTCGGGCGCTGTACCGGACGATTCGGGCGCTGCACCGGACACACAGGCGGACATCGAGCCCGAAGCGGAGGGGAGCGCTGCTCGCCGTGCGGCGCCTGGCTGTTGCGACACGCAATTGAGCGCGTTCTCGAGCGCTGCGGTTCGCGCGGTCACTCCCCGCGCGTGCGGGGCCTCGGCTCGAGCTTCAGAACGACGCTGACCGGAGCGTCCTCGACGGCGACGGTGCCCCACTGGAGGCCGCGCTCGGAGGCATCGCGTCGGTCGTCTTCGTTGGCGTCGAAGTAGCCGCGTACGGCGTAGGTGCCGCGCTTTACCCTGGGGAAGCGGATGACGCCTTGCTTGCCCGTCGCGTCGGGTGTGCACTCGGCCTCCTGCGCCTCACCGTCCTCGCCGAAGAGCGTCGCGCGCAGGACCCCCCGCTTCTCGAAGCTACGGATGAGGCGCACCAGCTCAGCGACGACGTCGGCCTTCTGTTTCAGGTCCGGGTTCGCCGGCATGATCGGGCTCTTGCCGATGGCGTGGCCGCCCCCGAGGATCACCTTCCGGATCTGCTCGTCGCTGGCGGCGCGCTGCCAGGCAGGGTCCGAGAGGTCGCGCGGACGTGGCTGCAAGGTCTTGCTCATGATGCCGTCCGAGCGACCGCTCGCGCCGTGACAGAGCGCGCAACGTTGGCTCATCACGCTGAGCGCGGCTTCTTGCGCGGACGTTCGCGCGGCGGGCACCGGCGCCAACGGCCGCGCGGTCAGGCCCTTCACGTCGACGGTCACGACGACAGCCTCGACGATCGGCGGTCGGTCCTCGGACTCAGCGAGCGCGACGGATGCGAGCAGCAACGCGGGAAGAACGAAGGAGATGCGCATAGCGGGCGATTCTATACTCACCCTCGTGCTCGTTCATCGCGTCATCCACCGGATGGATCCGTATGTCGCCAGCCGCGCGGCGGACGACGAGGGGCGGCGCATCCACGACGCTGATCCCGCGCGCCTGGCGTTCTTCGTCGAGCGGGAGGTGCTGCGCGACGACGGCACCTTCCCCTTCGGAGAGGGTTATCTGTACCGCCCGGAGCGCAAGAGACGTCGGGATGACGCATGGGCGCCCGGCGGAGGACGTCCCGGGCGCGCCTTCGTCGCCGGACACCGCGGCAGCAAACGGCAACAGCAGGACGCCTTCGCGGTGCTCCGCCTCGCCGTCAGCGGACATGACGTCGTCGCGCTGGTGGTCGCGGACGGCGTCAGCGAGTCGGGCGAGCGCGCGAAGAGCGCTGCCAATCAGGCCGTGCACTCGTTCTTGAAGCGCCTCCCGGCGGAGCTCTCGCCCGAGCTGCCCGCCGACGAGGAGCAGCGTCACGACAGCGTCGAGCGGGCGCTGACCCGGGCGGCCTACGCGTCGAACTTCGAGGTCGTGCGCCAGGTCCTGCTCGGGGACGGTCAATACGACGCAAGCGATCGCGCAACGCTGCAGCAGCAGGCCGACGTCGATCTGCCGACCGGCCACCTCACGCACAGCACCATGACCACGCTTGCGCCTGAGCTCGCGCCCGTGGTGGACGCGCTCGCCGCCGACGACATCCACGCGCTGACGACCTTCGCCGTCGCGCTGTGTGTCGACGACGATCTCTATTGCTTCACGACGGGGGACGCCGTCATTGGCCTGTACCGGCCGTCCGAGCCCGCGGGCGAGCGCTTCTTGCATTTGACGCACCGCGACCAGGCCGTCGTCGAGCTCTTCCGGGAGGTGGAGCCGGATCTCGAGGAGCATGAGGAGACGTTCGAGAACATCATCACGGACAGCTTCGGCGGCTCGGCGGCGCTTACGGGCACGCTGCGGCGTTATGAGAAGCTGCTCGCCCCGGGTGATCGCCTGCTCGCGTGCTCCGACGGGCTCGGCTCACGCGGTGACGGCAGAGGGCTCGATCGACAGGGCTTCGAGCACGCGCTCGAGGGCATCTCTCGACGGCATAGTCCGGCTCGTGCGCTGGTCCGCGCGCAGCTCGCGGAGCTCGAGGCCGGGGAGTACCAGGACAACATCGGGGTGGCGGTGCTGGTCGTGGTGTGACGGCGCTTTGCGATTGATCGTCCTGAGAGCACCGCTGGTCATACTCTGCGCGGTCCAGCTCTGGGTTGGCGCAGGATAGAATAGCAGCGACTGACACCAAAGCGGCTGTTTTGCGGCAGATGGATGCGCAGGGACGGCCTGCTCACGGGCCAAATCCATGATGACCGAATAAACTGTGAAAGAGTATGTTGATTCCGGGGTCGTGGTTCGCCTGAAGACAAATCATCATTAGGCTAGAGAGGTCGTCGAGGTCCTCGGACGTTTGGTTTGACAGACCCGTAGAGGTCATCCACGTAGTGGCCATGTCCATAAAGAATGGTGGGTGGCGTGCTGCTGCCTTCTGGAAGAATAAGAACCAGACAGGGCGTGGGAACGGTACAGGCTTCACCCGTGCCCATCCGGCTCTGTGTGGATCGTCACATCCGCGACGCCGTCGATGCCGCTCTTGATGGCGTCCATCGCCCGGTGCGTAATCTCGTGCGCCTCCTCGAGCGTGAGATCGCGCGGCAAATGAATGTGCAGATCGATGAACACATTTCCGGGCACGCCGCGGCTCCTGACCTTGTGCGCGTGCCGCACGCCGGGGACGCTCTTGGCCAGCGCGATGACCTGCTCGACGTCGACGAGCGCGGTGTCCGACAGGTAGCCGAAGTTCTCGCGTAGCACGCGCACGCCCGCGACGGCGACGAAGACAGCGACGCCCACCGCCGCGAGGGAGTCGGCGATGGGGTGGCCGAGGCGCGTGAACACGACGGAGGCGAACACCGCGAGCGTGACCAGCACGTCCGAGCGCGTGTGCTGCGCGTCGCTCGAGAGCGCGGGGCTTTGATAGCGCTTCGCCGCGCGCGCTTCCCAGGTGGCGACGAAGAGGTTCACGATCCAGGTGCCGCCGAGGACGAGCCAGGCGGCGTTGTCGAGCTCGGGCGGCGCGGCTTCGCCTCGGAAGCGCTCGAACGCGTCCCGCAGCACGTCGACGGCGATGAGCAGCAGGCTGGCGCCAATGATGGCCGCGGCCACGACCTCGTGCTTCTTGTGTCCGTACGGGTGATCGTGGTCGGGGGGACGCGCGGCCAGGGAGACGGCGACGAGCGCGACGACGTTGTTGAGCGCGTCCGCGACGGAGTGGAAGCCGTCGGCGCGGATGGCGAGCGCGCCCGTCATGGTGCCGTAGAGGACCTTGGCCACGGCGACGAGCAGGTTCAAGACCAACGTTACGAGCAGCACTCGCCGCACGGCCCGGACGCTGCTGGCGCTGTCCTCTTTCGCCGTCATGACGAGCGAAGCTTAGCAGGTGTACGCCGACGGATCCGTGTGGTGTGATGCGCGCGCGCAACTTCGGCGCTCGATGCTCGGATGGTGGTGAGCGGCGAGGAGATGGGTGCACATGGGAGCGGGTCAGGAGAAGAACGGAAGGGGCGCAAGCGCAGCGGTCAAGGTTCTCGAGCGCGCTGACGACGGCGGCATCGAGCACGACGACGCCTTACACGACGATGACGAGGCCTCCACGGCGCTGCACGCGGCGCTGCGCGAGCGCTTCGGGCTGCTCGGCTTCCGCGGGCTGCAGGAAGAGGCGTGCACCGCGCTGCTCGACGGCGAGGACGTCCTGCTCGTGATGCCGACGGGCGCGGGCAAGTCCCTCTGTTACCAGCTGCCGGGCTTTCTGCGCGAAGGCACCGCCATCGTCATCAGCCCGCTCATCGCGCTCATGGAGGATCAGGTCGCGAAGCTCCAGGCGCTCGGGTTCCGCGCGGCGCGCATCCACTCGGGACGTCCGCGCCTCGAGAGCCGCGAGGCGTGCATCGAGTACCTCGAGGGCCGGCTCGACTTTCTCTACATCGCGCCCGAGCGCCTCGCCGTCCCTCGCTTCGGAGCCTTTCTGGCGCGAAGGCGTCCGGCGCTCATCGCCGTCGACGAGGCGCACTGCATCTCGCAGTGGGGGCATGACTTCCGGCCCGACTACCGCGGCCTGCGCCGGCACCTCGCGCGCCTCGAGGGCACGCCCGTCGTCGGCCTGACGGCGACCGCCACCAAGCGCGTGCAGGACGACATCGTCACGCAGCTCGGGCTCAAGAACCCGCGCCGCGTCATCCATGGCTTTCGGCGCGACAACATCGCGGTGGAGGTCGTGGAGTGCGCGCCGGCGGATCGCGTCGAGCGCATGCGCGCCTACTTGCAGGACGAGGAGAACCGTCCCGCCATCGTGTACGTGCCCACGCGCAAAGCGGCCGAGGAGACGGCCAGCGCGTTCTCGCGGAGCTTTTCGGCGGGCGCCTACCACGCGGGTATGGACACGGGCTCACGCGATCGCGTGCAGACCGCCTTCAGCGAAGGGCAGCTCGACGTCGTCGTGGCGACGAGCGCCTTCGGCATGGGCATCGACAAAGCGAACGTGCGCTCGGTGCTGCACAGCGCGCTGCCCTCGAGCCTCGAGAGCTACTACCAGGAGATCGGGCGCGCCGGACGAGACGGTCGGCTCTCGCGCGCGGTGCTGCTGCAGAGCTTCGTGGACCGACGCATTCAGGAGACGCTGTTCGAGCGCAGCTATCCGCCGTCGTCGACGCTGAAGCGGGTCTGGGACGCGCTCGGGCCGGCCTTCACCAGCGTCGAGGAGCTCGGCAAGCGGCTCCGGCTCGACGCCGAGACGCTCGGGCGCGCGCTCGAGCAGCTCGCCGTCCACGGAGGCGCCGAGCGGGACGGCTGGGGAGGCGACGCGCGCCGCGGCGCGGACGACGAGTGGCAGGGCTCCTACGAACGCCAACGCGGCCTGCGCGCCGGCGAGCTCGACGAGGTCACGGACTTCGCGAAGAGCGGGGACTGCCGGATGGCGGCGCTCGTCTCGCACTTCGGTGATCGCCTCGATGGGCGTCGGCCCTGCGGCATCTGTGATGTGTGTGCGCCCGAGGACTGTCGCGTGCGCAAGACCCGCCTCGCGAGCGGCAGCGATCTGCCGCTGCTCGGCTCGGTCCTCGACGTGCTGCGGACCAGCGGCCCGACCGCCAAGGGCCGTTTGCACAAGCTCCTCGACGAGCAGGGCTGTCGGCTCGAGCGCAAGGCCTTCGAGCAGGTCGTGGAGTCCCTGTGGCGCGCGCGCTTCGTCAGCGTCGAGCACGAGACGTTCACCAAGGACGGCCGCGAGATCACCTTCGCGCGCGTGGCGCTGACGCCGGCGGGCAGGGCGGCCGGTCCCGAGCAGCTCGCCGAGGTCCGCCTCGACGACGAGGTCTCGTCCGAGAGCGCCGCGCTGCGCGCCGTGGTGCGGCGGCGCAAGCACGCGTCCCGCGCGGCGGCCGAGGTAGCGGACGACGGTGACCTCGATCCGGCGCTCATCGAGCGGCTGAAGGGCTGGCGACGGGAGCAGGCACAAAAGCGCGGCATCCCCGCCTACCGGGTGCTGACGAACCGAGCGCTGGAGGGCCTGGCGCGCGAGCGCCCCGAGGACGAGGCCGCGCTCGAGCACGTACACGGCATCGGGCCTCGCTTCGTAGAAGAGTTCGCCGACGAGGTGCTGGCGGTCCTGGCCGGGGGCTAGCGTAAGCCCTGTGCCCTGTGCCCTGTGCCCTGTGCCCTGTGCCCTGTGCCCTGTGCCCTGTGCCCTG
>CAYLZW010000225.1:0-9907 GCA_964388085.1 uncultured Myxococcales bacterium
TCATCCTGCGCGCCGATCGGCCGGTGCCGCGCGACGAGAAGCAGAAGATCTCGCTCTTCTGCAACGTGCCGCTCGACGCGGTCATCTCGTGTCCGAACCTCGAGACCACCTACGAGGTGCCCTTGATGCTGCGCGAGGAGGGGCTCGACGACAAGGTCACCGAGCTGCTCAACATCTGGTCGCGGGCGCCCAAGCTCGAGCGCTGGGAGCGCATCGTGCACGCCTTCAAGAACCCGAAGGCGGAGGTGAGCATCGCCATCGTGGGCAAGTACGTCGACCTCGTCGAGAGCTACAAGAGCATCAACGAGGCGCTCGTGCACGCGGGCATCGCGCACGAGGTGCGCGTGAAGATGCTCCACGTCGACGCGGAGGAGATCGAGGTCAAGGGCGCCGCCGCCATGCTGCAGGGCACCGACGGCATCCTCGTACCCGGCGGCTTCGGCGAGCGCGGCACGCAGGGGAAGGTCGAGGCCGTGCGCTACGCGCGGGAGCAGCGCATCCCCTTCTTCGGCATCTGCCTCGGGCTGCAGATCGCCGTCGTCGAGTACGCGCGCAACGTCGCCGGCGTCGAGCACGCCACGAGCGAGGAATTCGATGCCGCCGCCGAGCACAAGGTCATCCACATCATGGAGCACCAGAAGGCGGTGACGACGAAGGGCGCGACCATGCGCCTCGGCGCGTACCCGTGCGCGCTCGTCGCGGGCAGCCTGGCCCGCCGCGTCTACGGCGCCGCCGAGGTGCGCGAACGACACCGGCACCGCTTCGAGGTCAACAACGCCTACCGCGAGCGCCTCGAGCAGGCCGGGCTCAGCTTCAGCGGGCTGTCGCCCGACGGTGAGCTCGTCGAGATGATCGAGCTGAAGGACCACCCGCACTTCATCGGCTGCCAGTTCCACCCCGAGTTCCTCTCTCGTCCGTGGAAGGCGCATCCGCTGTTCAGCTCGCTCGTCCTTGCCTGCCTGACGAGGAAGGGGGCATCCTCCGGAGCTTGAACGGCGCGTGAGCGTGCGCTCGTGCGCGCGCGCCGGCGGGAGAGCGCGTGGCGCGACAGACACTGCATTCGGTCGCGGCCGCGCTCGTCGTCACGGCGCTCAGCTTCTGCCTCCCTGCCGGCGCCCAGGGCGTTGTCGATCCGGCCGAGGCGGACGCCCCCGCCCGGCAGCGGCCGGCGGAGCCGCGAGGAGGATCCGTCACGCCGCCCGGCCCGACGCCGAAGCGCGCCGAGCCCACGCTCGAGGAGCGCCGGCTGCACCAGCTCCGCCAGCTCGAGGCGCGTCTCAGCGTCGGACAGGCGCTCAGCGACGACGAGCGGCGGCTGCTCGGGCAGGTCGCCGTGCGGGGCGAGACGCCGAGGGCGCGCGCGCTGGCGGCCGCCATCCTGCCGTGGCTGACACCGGCGGAGTCCGCGCCCGCGCTGCTCGCCGCCAGCGACGACGAGGACGCCCGGGTTCGCGATCAGGCGCTGCAGGGGCTCGTGGCGTTGACGCGTCGGCTCGACGAGGCGCTCGCTCGGCGCGCGCTCGAGGTCGGCGTGACCAGGCTGAGCGATCCCTCCGCCGAGGTGGCCTGCACCGCCGCGCGCGTCGTCACCGGCCTCTCACCCGAGCGCGCCGGCGACGAGGTGCGGCGCCTCGCGCCCGACGCCGACGACATCCGCTACGCCTGCTGGCGCAGCTACGTGTCCCTGCCCGCGCGGGACGTCGAGGTGCCGCCGCCGCCCGAGCCCGCGGACGAGCGAGCGAACGACGACGAGCCCGGCGACGACAGCGACGAGCCGCCCGCGCCGACGCCTCCGCCCGAGCCCGCGCCGGCCCCCACGGGAGACCTGCTGTTCTGGTCGACGGCCGCGGCGACGGGGTTCCTCGCGGGCGGCCTCTTGCCGGGGCTCATCGTGCCACCGCACGACACGTTGGTGTACTCGCGGCGCCGTACGGTGCACGCGCGCGAGGAGCTGTCGATCGGGTTCGCGGGGACGACGGCGCTCGCGGGCGCCCTCCTCGTCGGCGGTGCGGCGCTCGGCGCGACGACGCTGCTCGGTCCGCTCGAGGTCCCGGCCGCGACCAGCAGCGTGCTCGGCGCTACGGCCGGCGCGCTCGCGGGCCTCGGCGGCGGCATGACGTTTGGTCTCGACGACGGCACGAGCGGCGTCATCGCGGTCGGCGCCTCGCTCAGCGGCCTCGCGCTCTCGAGCGCGCTCGCGTTCACGCTGCCGCCGCGGCCGAACGACATCGGCCTCGCCGTCGGGCTCGCGGGGCAGGGGGCGTTGGCCGCCACGCTCATCAGCCTCGCCGCGGTGCCCGTCGACGTCGATCGCGTGCTCGGAGACTCCACGCGCGTAGACTTCGCGCTCGGCACCGGCATGCTCGCGGGTGGTGTGCTCGCCACCGGCGGCCTCTTATTGGCGCCCCTCGTCGACGTCTCTCCCGGGCGGATCCTCGTCGCCAGCGCCGCCGGTGCCTCCGCCGCGGGCCTCGGCCTCGGGCTCACGTACCTGTTCACGCCGGCCACCCTCGACGTGCGTGAGCGCGTGGCCTCGGGGGTCGGCGCCGGCCTGCAGCTCGTCGCGGCGACGGCGGCCTTCGTGCTGTTGCCCGGCTCGTGGGCAGACGCGGTGCTGGCCGGCTCCGGGGGGCAAGCCGCGACGAGCGCGCTCTACCTCGACGAAGGGGAGCTGAGGGTAGGGCTCCCCGTGGTGACGGTGCTCCCGGTCGGGGAAGGCCACGTGGGCGCGTCGCTACCGCTGCTCGGCGGACGCTTCTGAGCGCGCCTCGACCGGACGCGGTTCGGCGCGGCGCGGCGGACGACGGCACCGTGCAGATCTTGCTGCCACCTCCTCAAGCGGGCGGGCGCCTGCTAGACGGCGCCTGTGACCGAGGTTCAGAACCAACATTCGCCTGGCGCTGGCGCGAGCGGACAGACGAGCGCGTCCGATCAGCGACGCGGTCGACGCTACCGCCAGCGGCTGCCCGTCGACCTGCACTCGCAGCGAGGCGAGAAGCGCGCCTGGACGCACGACGTGGGCGCGCACGGCCTGTTCCTGCTGATGAACGAGCCGCCGCGCGAGCGGCACGTCCTGAAGCTGACGGTTCACCTGCCGGGCGGCCCCATCGGCGTCGTCGCGCACGGCACGCACACGAGCTCGCGCGGCCTGGGCGTGCAGTTCTTCGCGCTCGCGGGGGAGGCCAAGCGTCGCTGGGACTCCTTTCTCAGCGATCTCGGCGGGCAGCCGGTCGCCGACGCGGGCGACGACGTCACCGGCTTCAGCGACGCGACCTTCGTCGTGAAGCTGCGCACCGTCGACGCGCTGCGGGAGTTCGCGCTGCACTGCCTCGCGGCCGGCGGCACCTACCTGCGCACGCCGGTGCTGAAGGCCGTGGGCTCGTCGGTGACGTTGACCATGGTGCACCCCGTCAGCGAGCGGGAGCTGCGCCTCGCCGGCGTCGTGGCGCGGCTGCATCAGCAACGGCCGAAGGGCATGGAGATCCAGTTCTCGCGCGCGACGCTCGCGCTGACCGGCGCGTTCGAGACCTTCCTGCAGACCGGCGAGCCGCCGAGCCTCGAGGTCGATCTCGACGCCAACGCCGACCTGGTCGTCGAGGTCGACGACGATGGCCCGCCCGCGCGCGACGAGGAGATGGCCTTCGACATCGACGTGCTGGACGACAGCGAGGTGCTCGCCGCGCAGCTCGACGAGGAGCACAAGTTCGACTGGGAGCAGGTGTCCGAGGAGCTGCTCATCGACATCGGCCTCGGCGACGAGCTGGGCAACTTCGATCTGCCCCGCACCGACCCGAACCTGCGATACGACGGGCGCCCGGAGCCGCTGCCGCCGAGCCAGGAGGGCGACGACATCCCGCTCGACCTCGAGGAGCTCGCGCGTCCGTTCTTCCAGGTCGCGGTGCGCTGCGACTCCTGCGACATGCTGGAGACCGAGCTCGACGTCGGCTCGCCGCCGGGTGCGCTCAGCCTGGTCAGTGAGCACCAGCCGATGTTCTGCCCGTCGTGTCGGACGCTGGTGACGACGAAGCGGCTCATGAGCGCGGGCGAGCGGGCGACGGCGCGCACGCTCCTGCGCGAGCGCGGCGGCCTCGAGCTGCCGGTGCCGGTGCGTCTGCTCCTCGAGGTCAGCGATCTCTCGGAGCCGCCGCTGTGTCCGACCTGCAAGACGAAGCTCAAGCACACGAAGGCGGTGAAGGCGCTCGAGAGAGTGCTCTCGGCCCTCGAGCGCGGCGTCGATCCCGGCGACACGCGCCTCGCCTGCGGCGTGTGCAAAGACGGCCACTGGACGGTAGAGCGACTCGATCCTCCGCTGCGGATAGACGCTGAAGAAGAGCGCTGACGGGAACGGGCCGGCGACGTCACGCGCCGCCGGGCCGACCCGCCTTCTCGGACGAGCGCTTGGCCGCGGAGGGGCGCGAGCGGGTTGCCATTTGCAGGCCGCGAGCGTTGAATGCCGCCTTGTTCGTCGCTCAGGCCATGGGCGAGCCCTCGTCTCTGGCCCGCCTTCGAGACTCCATCGGAAGAGCATCGGTGATGTACCTAGATCCTCGACGTGCGTTTGTGCCCGGCAGCGCTGCGCTCTTGCTCCTCGCCGCCGCTGGCCTCTCGACACCGGCGTGCGCGCCGGCCGAGAAGGCGCAGCCCGCGCCGGTCGCCAAGCCGAAGCCGCCCGAGGTCGATCCGCGGGCGCTGTGCACCGTGCTCAGCGAGGTGGAGGACGCCCGCGCGCGGGGCACGCTCGACGCGCTGACGGCGTCCTTCGCCGCGCGCGCACAAGAGGAGCCGGCGGACCGCGAGGCGGCCTTCGGCGCCATGTTCGCCATCGTCGACGAAGAGGCACGCTGGAAGGCGTTCAAGGCCGATCGGGACGCGCACCCCGAGAGCGCGCTCGGCCACCTCGGCGAGTGCTTCACCTACGCCGCCTGGAAGATGGCGGACCAGGCGAAGGCGCCCTGCGACACCGCCGCTGAGCGCGTGAAGTCGCTCGCGCTCGTCGACGTCGCCCGCGGCGACCTGGCGAACAACCGCGGTGACGCCGCCGCCGCCGAGGAGCGCTACCAGGCCGCGCTCGAGACCGACGCTGGCTGTGTGCCGGCGCTCGTGCGACTCGCGCGCGTGCAGGCAGCCTCGGATCCCGTCGCCGCCGTGACGACGTACGAGCGCGCGCTGACGGCGCGCTCGGCCTGCTTCTCGTGCGCCTTCGAGAAGGCAGAGCTCGTCGAGAAGGCACAGGGCATGGGGGCCGCGCTGCCCGCCTGGGAGGTCGCGCTCGCGCTCGCCCCGGAGCATGCGACGACGGTGAAGCGCTATGCCGCCGCCCAGGCCGGACGGGACGACAAGGCGGCGCTCGCTGCCTACGAGAAGGCCATCGCGCTCGGCGTCAACGACGTGCCGACGCTCCAGGCGGCCGCGCGCCTCGCCGAGCGCAGCGGCGATCTGGCGAAGGCGCTCACGCACGCGCGGGCGGCCACGGCGGTGCAGGCCGACGACGTCGCGAGCTGGCGGCTCGTCGCCGAGCTGGCGCTGAAGAACCACGACGCGGCGGGCGCCGCCGCGGCGCAAACCGAGGTGCTGCGCCTCATGCCCGACGACGCCGACGCGCACCTCGCCTTGGCCCGCTCGAGCGTCAGCGCCGACAAATGGGTGGAGGCCCTCGCGCACCTCGAGGCCGCCGTCGCGGCCCTCGGGGAGCCGGGCGACGTCGAGCAGAAGAAGGCCGCGGACGCCGAGCTGAGCGCGCTGCTCGACAAGCTCCTCGTGCGCAAGAAGGGCGCGAAAGGGAGCGTGAACCGCGTCGTCGCGCTCGTACAGGGCGACGTGAAGAAGCTCTTCGAGCAGCGCAAGAAGGAGAAGAAGGGCCTGCACGGCCTCGTCGAGGTCACTGTGATCACCGACGAGGAGGGCACCGTGCAGGCCGTCAGCATCGCGAAGGACACGCTCGGGGACCCCATGGTCGCGGCGGCGCTGGTCGGAAATCTTCGCCGCGCAACGATCGTTGGAGGCGCCAAGCGCTACAGCTTCGAGCTGGAGTTTCAGTGACCGGCGGGTCACGCGACCACGACCGACGTAGACGAGCGTTTACGAAAGAGAGCTCATGACCGACACGAGTAAGAGTCCGCTGAGGCGCAAGGTGCCTCGGCCCTTCCACGTCGCCGTCGTCGGCGCCACCGGGGCCGTCGGCCGGGAGACGCTCGCCATCCTCGAGCAGCGTCGCTTCCCGGTGTCCCGGCTGCGCTTGTTCGCGAGCGCTCGCTCGGCCGGCGAGAAGGTTTCCTTCGGCGACGAAGAGCTCGTGGTGGAGGACCTCGACAAGGCCGCGCTCGACGGCATCGAGGTGGCGTTCCTCGCGGCCGGCGGCAGCGTGTCGAAGCGGCTCGTGCCGCTGCTCGCCGACCAGGGCGCGGTCAGCATCGACAAGTCGTCCAACTTCCGCATGGACCCGGAGGTCCCGCTGGTCGTCCCCGAGGTGAACGGCCAAGAGCTCGCCCGCTACGCGAACAAGCGCGTGGTGGCGACGCCGAACTGCTCCACCATTCAGCTCGTGCAAGCCTTGAAGCCGTTGCACGACGCGGTCGGCCTGCGCCGCGTGATCTGCTGCACGTACCAGGCGGTGTCGGGCGCGGGCCGCGGGGGCATCGACGAGCTCGAGACGCAGGTGCGCGATCTCTTCAACGCGCGCGACGTGCGCTCCACCGAGTGCTTCGGCCGGCGCATCGCCTTCAACACCCTGCCCTGCATCCCGAACAAGGGCTTCCTCCCGGACGGCAGCACGACGGAAGAGAAGAAGATGGTCGACGAGTCGCGCAAGATCCTCGGCGTCGCGGACCTCCGGGTCGGCGTCACCTGCGTGCGCGTGCCGGTGTTCAACTCGCACTCCGAGGCGGTGCACGTGGAGCTGGCAAAGCCCCTCGATGCCGAGGTCGCGCGCGAGCTCTGGCGCAACACGGACAACCTACTCGTCGTCGACGATCCCGCGAACGATCTGTACCCGACGCCCGAGGAGGCGACCGGCCAGGACCACACCCTCATCGGCCGCGTGCGCAGCGATCCGTCGCTCGACAACGGGCTCGCGTTCTGGGTCGTCAGCGACAACCTGCGCACGGGCGCGGCGCTGAACGCCGTACGCATCGCCGAGGTGCTCTGCACGGAGCATCTGGCATGATGCGGCGCATGAACGTGCAGCTTGGAATCGTGGTCGCGGCGGGGTTTTTGGCGAGCGTGGGCGCGAGCGCGCAGGTGACCGGCAGCTTCGACGCGTCCGTGACGCGGAGCTTCCTCGAGCCGGAGCAGTTGAACCGCGCGTCGTGCTCGGAGCTCGACGGCGACGCGACGCTGACGCTGCGCGGGTCGGGTCCGACGGGCGCGACGCTGCGCGGCTACGTCATCGATGATCTGTCCGGCACGGCGGAGCGCCCGGAGTGCCTCGAGCTCGTCCGGGCGGAGGACGAAGGCCGCCTCGCGTTCGAGGTCGACCGCCTGACGACGCCAGCGAGCAGCTTCACCGAGGAGATCGCGGTGCCGCTCGCGGACCTCGTCGGCGACGGCTGCGCGAGCGACGACGGCGTGCGCTCGAATGACACCGCGCTGTGCGTGTACTTGACGGACTCCCGGCTCCGGCAGCTCGCCAGGCTCGGCTTCTTCGTCGCGATCGACACGCACGTCCCCCCGCGTCCCACCGTAGAGGGCCTGAGCGCCGGCAACGGCCGCCTCAGCTTCGACGTCGGCAACGTCGAGGACACGCCCGACGTCTTCGAGTTCCTCGTGCAGCACCGCCCCTGCACCGCCATCGCGGACGGCGGCGTCGCGGGCGACGGTGGCGCCAGCGCTCTCGGGGACGCCGGACCGAGCGACGCCGAGCTTATCGAGGCCGACAGCATCTGTGACGCGCCCGTTGACTTCACGCAGACCGTCGTGCGCAGCGAGCAGGTCGCGCTGACCGGGCTGCGCAACGGCGTCCAATACGAGCTGCGCGTGCTCGTGCGCGACGACTTCGGGAACGTCAGCGAGCCGTCCGAGGCGATCACCGCGACGCCGCAAAAGGGCATCAGCCCGCTCGACTTCTACAACGGCGCCGGGAGCCCCTACTCGACGGCGCCCTCGTGCTCGTCGCTGCAGGGGAGCGCCCTGCCGGTGTTCGGCCTGTTCGCGCTGCTCGGCTTCGTCGGCCTGCGTCGACGTAAGCGCACGCAGCGCGGGCCGCGGGGCACCTCCTGCGCGGCGCTGGTCTTGCCCGCGCTGCTCGCCTCCAGCGCGGGCTACGCGCAGGACGATGACGGCTTCAAGAACATCGACACGCGCAACGGCGAGGTCACGCTCTCGATGTTCGTCGGCCCCTATCACCCGGGCATCGACGACGAGCAGGTCGACGGCGGCGCGATCTTCCCCATCTACGAATGCTTCTTCGACGACGCGACCCTCGTGGAGCTCGGCGCCAGCCTCGACTACCACCTGCTGGACATCTTCGGCAGCCTGCAGATCGGGCTCGGCGTGAACGCGACGCAGGCCAAGGGCTTCGCCCTGGCGCCCACGGTGACGGGGGTCGACGGCTGCGGCCAGCGCACGGACGACAGCGTCGAGCTCACCATCGTGAAGGTGAAGCCGCAGCTCAGCTACCGGCTCGATCCGCTGCTCGATTGGTTCGGCTTCCCGCTCGTGCCCTACGGGCGCGTCGGCCTCGTGGGCGCCGGTTACGCCTTTACGACGAGCGGCCTGTTCCCGGACGCGCCGACGAAGGCGCAAAACCCGGTCGGCCTCGTGCTCGGCTGGGAGGCCGCCGGCGGCCTGATGTTGGCGCTCGACTTCTGGGACTACATCGATCCCTTCTCGAAGTACGGCACCAAGCGCGCGCGCGCGCACGAGGTCTTCGACCACGCGTTCGTCTACGGCGAGGCCCTGTGGCAGCCCGTCGACAACTTCGGCCGCCCCTCGCTCATCCTCTCGCCCACGGACCCCTTCTCGGGGACGAGCTCCCCCTGGACGGTGCACTTCGGGGTCGCGGTGGAGCTGTTGTGAAGCAGCGGGCGGGCGACCGCTTCTGGGCGGCGGGCCTGCTCCTCCCCGTCGTGCTCGCCGGCGTCTTCTCGCTCTCGCGCATCGCCGCCGAGACCGACGACGTGCCTCGCGACGAGGACTACGTCGCCGCCCGGGAGGTCATCGAGGGCTGGGGCTTTCGCGCCGGGGAGGACGCGCTCAGCGTGCTGCCGCCCTGGTCCCTTCGTCCGCACAAGGTGCTGAAGCGCTTCCAGCCGATCTCCGGCGACGCGCTCGCTTCTCGCCCGCTCGAGCGCTGGGCGCGCCTGTTCGTCCTCGTGGAGCCGGACGCCGAGCGCTACCTGGAGCCGCTCGAGGAGCGCCTCGGCGCGCCCGCGGCCGTGGAGCAGCGCGGCCGGGTGAGCGTGCTGCGCTTCGATCTCGGCGGCCGGCGGGTGCTGTTCGACTTCGCGCGAGAGCTGGCGAAGGCGGAGATCGTCGTGCGCGACGCCGACCAGCCGGACGATCCCGACGCCACGCGCTGCGATCGTCCGACGCGCAACGGTCTCGCCTGCCGGGGAGCGAAGAATTGGCAGCGCGTCACGCGTGAGCATCTGCTGGTCTCGGAGAACGGCCAGCACGTCGTGTGGGCGCATCCGCCGGCGCGCGGTCAGGTGCTCGAGATGACCTGGCGCAATGTGCCGTTGTCGGACGTGCTCGTCTTTCGCGGCGGGCACACGCGCTCGGGCGCGGACGTCGCGCGCGCGAGCGTCGACGTGGAGGTGCTGGTGGGCGGCGAGCCGCTCGCCGAGCTGCGCTACCCGCCGCGCTTCTCGTTCGACGCCGCCCGCCTCGACACCACGCGCTTCGCCGGCCAGCGCCGCGACGTGACCTTCCGGGTCTCGACGGAGGACAACGGCAAGAACCACTGGGCCTT
>CAYLZW010000226.1:0-9852 GCA_964388085.1 uncultured Myxococcales bacterium
AGTGTCGGGCACCCGGCGGCGCCGGGCGAGACTGCGCTCTAGCGGACGGACACGTACGTGCCGCTTGCGTCACGTACCCACTGCGCGCCGTCCCACGAGGCGTTGAACGTGAACCACACCTGATCGGTGTCCGCGTAGATGCGCAGACGGGTCGCGGCTGTGCCCGCTGCGTTCGAGTCCAGGATCAGCGCCTTCGTCCCGCCGAGCGGCGGGATGCGGATGCTTCGGTGCTGACCAGCGTTCGCCTCGTTGCCCTTAAAGTGATCGCCCTCGAACGCGTCGAGGACCTCGGCGAGCGCAGCCTCGACGTTGGCGGCGTTCAAGTTCGCGCCCGCATCGGCGACGGAGATCGCGCTCGCGGCGTGCGCGCCGCTCGCTTGGTTCACATGGCCGTTGAGCCCGCCGAGCAGCGCCACGAGCGCTGCGCGCAGAGTGCCTGCAGCGATCGCCGTTGGCGCGCCCGCGATGGCATCGACGCCGACGAGACCTGCGCCCGGCGACGCTGCACCGGTCGCGACGAGGTCTGTCACGATCTCCTGGAGCTGCGCCTGGACGTTCGTGCCGGCGATGTTGTTGTGCGGCGTCGCCGCGATGGCCGCTGCGTTGTGCGCACCGGTCGGCGCGCTCACGTGCGTGTTGAGGAAGCCGAGGAGCTGCGCGAGCTGGCTCTTCACGTTGCCCGCAGGGAGTGCGTTCGGCGCTCCCGCCGCCGCGTCCACGCCAACGCGCGAAGCACCGGAGCTACCCACCGCGCCGGTCGAGATGTCGTCGATCAGCTCGTCGACAGCGGCCTGCACGTTGGCCGCGCCGACGAAGCCGTGCGGCGCGTAGTCGATCGCGGTCGCTGCATGGCGTCGGGCGACCGCCGTGAAGTGGTCGCGAAGCTCGGCGTCGGCCTCGTCGAAGGCCGCCTGAACCGTCGCAGCGAGCGGCTGGAGGATGCTCCAGCTCCCGGTCACCACCGACACCGACGAGCCCTGCGCGAAGATGAACGCCTGCCGGCGCGAGGTGTCGAGGTCGGCGACGAGGATCTGCGTCTGCCCAGGGCGGCGGCGCACGTCGCACAGCAGTAGCTCGTCCGCCTGGAGCGCGGGCTTCGGCGCAACGCCGATGGCACCCTCGGGCGCCTGGCGCACGACGAGCTCGAACGACTCGTCACGCCGGAAGAACACCTGCTGCGAGTTGCCGTCCGTGCGCGGGTCGGAGAGCTGGCGCTTGAAGCGAAGGAAGATGCCGAGCCAGCGCTCGTTGCCGACCGTGGCCACGTCGGTCGGGATGCCCACGAGATCGACGGCGCAGTCGACGGTCTGCCCGGTCCCGAAGAACATGCGCTGACCGAGGTTGTCGTAGGCCCGCGCCGGAGCCGTGAGGTCCACGGTCAGGTCGGGGACCGGCGAGTGCGGCGCCGGAACGGCACCGGAGACGATGCCGTAGATGTTCAGATCGGCGGCGAGGTCCCGGTCGGCCTTCTCGAGCAACGCGAACGCGAGGTCGAGCTCGGCCTCGGTGACGCGCTGGCGGAAGTAGAAGTCGACGCGATCGGCCATGTCCTTGCCTCGGCGGGCACGACGCCCTCCGGGGAGGCAAAGCCGCCGGACGCGGCCCTCGGGGACAGGACCGAGCGCCGGGTTGTAGAGTGGTCGGCCGATGTCGCCGCCTTTACTCGTTTGCCGAACGGCCTGGATGGACCACTACCGAGGGGTCACGGCCACCGACACGCCGACCGGCGGCGGCGCGTGGGTGAAGGAGCATGGGTTCGGGCACGAGGCGTTCAACTTCAAACCGGTTCGTGGTGAGTACTTCGGCTACGTCCAACCCCCGGGCTCTGGCATCAACCAGGGAAGAGGCATCAATCTCGCGAGGCTGGGTGCCGCTGCTGACGAGGACCAGCTCGACGGCGTCACCGTCGCATGGGTAGCGACGCATCCCTCGGAGGGCGGCATACGCGTCGTCGGGTGGTTTCCCGACGCGACGGTCTTCGCGGAGTTCCAGGCGCCCGTCGAATCGAAGGGGCGCGAACTGCCTGATGGGAATGCGCCTAGCTTTCTCATCCGCGCCCGGACCGCGGTCTTGCTCGACCGCGACGAGCGCATCTTCGAGGTCCCGCGTGGCAAAGGCGGCATGGGGCAGTCGAACGTCTGGTACCCCGACGCCGCAGCCGCAGCGCCACTCCTCAAGTACATCGGCGCTGGCGGGCGGGGCTCCTCGACCTCGAAGCCCAAGGCCGCTCCGAAGCTGCTGGACGTCGAGCGCCGTCTTCGCATTGAGCGGGCGGCGATGACGGCCGCCGCCAAGTGGTTCACGGAACGCGGCTACGACGTCGAGGACGTCTCCATGGCTCGCACCGGATGGGACCTCGAAGCGCGTCTCAATCGCGCCCACCTGAAGGTCGAGGTCAAGGGCACGTCGCTCGGGGCGGGCGAGTTCGTTGTCGAGGTCACCCCCAACGAGTACGCCAAGATGACGAGCAACGAGCACCGCAACGCGTACCGACTGTGCGTGGTCACGAACTGCGAGGAGTCGCCCACGGTTGCGGTCTTCGCTTGGAGCTCCGAGACCGGCACGTGGGCGACGGGGGACGGCCTGCGACACCTCACGATCGAAGAGAGGATCGCGGCGAGGATAAGCTCCCCGCTGGGGTGATTGCTCAGTGCAGGTCCGTGGTCTCGCCCAAGTCGCTGAGGCCCAACTCCCAGTGGTTCGGCAGCACCGGCGGCAGCGGCTCGACGAGGTCTACGAAGTGCGTGTGCGCGGGCTTCAGGTACTCGACGATGGCGCGGAGCTGCTGGCGCTCGCGGTCGGTGAGGATGCGCGCGACCTCGACGTTGAAGGCGTAGCGCGCGAAGCGGTCGGAGGGGCCGAGCACCCAGTCGACGCCGAGCAGCGACTCGCCGAGGTAGAGCGTGTCGGCGTTGAAGGGCGTGATGGCCGAGATGTCGATGCCGAGGAAGAAGCGGATCGCGTTCTGGATGCCCTTGGCTGTGCCCTTCTGCCGGTACATCTCGACGAGCACCGACGCAAGCCGCCGCTTGCCCATCGCGTCGAGCTCGAACGGGAACGGGTTGCCGAGGTCTCGCAGGATGAGGTCGACGAAGGCCTCGGGCGCGCGCTCGAGGTCGAAGATATCGGGCCAGCGATCGACGTCGGCGAGCAGGAGGTCCGTTACCTCCTGCAGGCACGCGACGAATCGGAACAAGTCGCCAGTGTGGTCGTCGCGCCGGTTGTGCTTCGGCAGCATGCGCCACAGATCGAAGCGGCGCCGCTCCGGGCGAGCGGGACGGAAGCCGGTGAAGGTGGCGCGGTCGTAGGGACCGAGGACGGGGTTGCCGAAGAGATCCGTCACGCCGACGGCCACGACCTCGTGAAGCACGTCGGGCGTCATCTCGGTGTCGAGTGTGAGGAGGACGACGCTGCCATCGATGCTCACACCAGCGACCGCGACCGCGACTGCTGGCGCGCCCCTGGGCGTGATGGTGAACGTTGCCCCGCTCAGGACCAGCACCGCCTCGTCGAACGCGACGCGTACGGTCTTCTGCGCGAGCGCCTGCGCGCCGACGACGCGGGGTGCGGTCCGGTCCTCGACGACGAACGAGTGCACCTCGTCGAGCGAAGCCGCGCCGCCGACGGTCTGAGCGAGCACGCGCACGTGGACCGTCGCCAGGCTCGCGAGCGGCGCCACCGGATGGAGCACGACGCGCAGCGTGTCGGTGGTCTGCGTGACGCTGGCGAGCGAGCCCGCGAAGGCCGGGGCAAGCTCGGGCAAGGCGCTGCCGTCGAACGCGAGGACGCCGTCGATCCACACGCGCGCGGTCGAGCGCTCCACGCCATCCGGCCCGGTGTCGACGAGCTCGAGGGCGAGCGTCGCGTCGATGGGCACCCCGCTCTCGCCGGGGCTCGGGTCACGGTTCACGAGCACGAGCCTCGGCGTCGCTGCGACGAGCGCGACCGAGTCGACGTAGAGCGCGGGCAGCTCGATGGTGCTCATGCCGTGCTCCTTACGCGGTCACCAGCTCGAGCCGCACCCCGGTCGTGTGCAGGCCCGAGAGCTTCGAGACGTTCGCGGCGAGGTCGGTGACGAGGCGCTCGCGGCCGGGCTTGGCGCGCAGGGACGCGAGCTTGGTGCCATCGACGATGATGCTGGCCTCCCATGCGAGCCCCGGAGGGGTCGACGCGGGCACGCGCAGCCGTAGGAGCGCGCGCACCAGCATCACGCCGGTGAGGTCCGTCTGCTGCGTGACCTCGGCGTGGTCGCCGGGTGCGAGCTCGAAGAGGCGCCCGAGCTCGGCATCGCCGAGGACGAAGGCATAGTCGCCGCCCGTCGCCTTCGACGTCGCGAGGCGACCCTGTCCGCGCCCGAGACGGCTGGTGAACGCGGTCAGCGCCATCGCTCACACCTGACGGAACAGCTCGAGGTGGTCGAAGTACGCGCGCCGCGTGACGTCCTTCACGGAGAAGCCGAAGCCGCCGCGCCCCGACGTGAGCGGCTGCGAGCCGGAGTTGATGCCGAGGTGGTCGTCGATGAACTCCACCATGCCGGACACGGGCTGCCAGTCGGGCGGCGTACCGAGCGCGTGCAGCGCGAGGTCGTTCTGGAAGACCTTGAGGACGACATCGCCGTTCGTGTTCACGATGACGTCGAGGCGCAGGTGGAGCCACGTCGCCTGCGCGAACGACGCCGCCGACTTGAGCAGCACGCCGGGCCCGTCGGCCGTGGGCAGGCCGACCGTCACCGCGCCCTTGCGGAGCACGATGCGGTGCGGATCGTCGTCGGAGAGGCCGAGCAGGTACGCGCTGTCGTTGACCGAGTTGCCCTGGCAGCAGAGGAACAAGAACGGCGAGAAGCCAGTGGGACCACCGCCCGGGCCGCGCTGCACGACGCCGCGGATCGAGCTGCCCTTGGCCATCGGCGCGAAGCTCGCGAGGTTGGCGAAGAGGCCCACCGCGCCCTCGACGGCCGCCAGCGAGTTGAAGGCGTAGAGGAAGCTGCCGCCGCCCGGTGGGCGCGCGATGCCCGCGGTCACGCCGCGGTCCACGGTCGCGATGTCGAGCCCGTCGTTCAAGTAGGTCCAGTCTGCTTCGGCCATGATGGTTTCCTCAGATGGTGGTCGCGGGCGTCCACCCGTTGTTGAAGTCCTCGACAGCCTGTGCGCCCGCGTCGAACATCGCGGCGCTCGAGGTCACAGCCGCCCACGTCCAGGCGTAGAGCTGGTTGCTGCGCCACTGGTCCTCGAAGTCCTCGCGCGGCTCGCCGTCGAAGACCCCCGTCGCGGCTACGACGTCGGCCCACTCCCGCGCGTAGGGCACGTTGCTCCACCCCGTCTCGCACTCCTCAGCGGCGAGGCCGTCGAAGGTCGCGGTGACGAGCTGCGCGGGCGGGAGGTCGTAGAGGTAGACGACGTTTGCCCAGCCGCTCTCGAACTCCTCGTACCCCTTGAGCGCGCTGTCGAAGAACGCTAGCACCACGACGACGTCGTCGATGGAGTCGAGCAGGTCGAACCAGCGCTCGAAGTCCTCCCACGCCTCTTCGGGCGCGGCGCCGAAGCCCGCGATCTCCTCGAGGCTCGTCACCGCCGAGAGCGTCCAGTGCTCGGCCTCGCCCGGCAGCACGCCTGCATCCTCGAAGCTGGGGTTGAGGAGCGGCATCAGAGCAGCTCCCCTGTGTCTCCGTTGGTCAGCGTCACGGTCCGCAGGACCGGGAACTCGCGAACGTTGAGGCGCACGTCGGCCGGCAGGCTGTTGAGCGTCAGGTCGAGACGCGCGTCGCCCATCTTTCGCACACCCGGCGTGTCGCGGATGACGTTGAAGAGGTCACTCCAGGCGATCTCGCCGACCGGGTTTCCCTCGGCGTCCTTGATGTTGAAACCGAAGTCGACGAGCGGGTTCGGCGTGCCGTCGGGCTCGTTCACGCGGAAGTACGCGGCGAGGTTCGCGCGCACGCGATCGCGCACATCGTTCGCCGGGTAGCCTTGGCGCAGGAAGATGCGCGCGGCGACGTCCACGGTCTTGTAGACCGGGTCCTGCACGCTGACCTGAAACGTGAGCGTACACGGGTAGACCTCGGTGACCTGCTGGAGCACGAGGTTTTTCAGCGCGGGAGTCGGCATCGCCCCGGGCGCCTGGGCCTGCGGGATGACGTAGAGGATGCCGGTGTTCTCGGCGATGGTCGGGTCCTCGTTCGACGTGAGCATCAGCGCGCGAGCGACACCCGAGAGGCGACGCGCGTTGATCTCGAAGTCCTCGCGCGCGACGGTGCGCGTGAGCGCGCGCAGGCTCTCGGGCGCGAGCAGCTTCGCGGAGGCGACGGTCTGCCTGTCGGCGCCGCCCGAGGCGGGCGCGGGGTTCCGCACGCTGACCTGCACCGCGTTGCCGTACGCGTCCTTGAAGGCGCCCTCGATGACGGCGATGCGCTCAGCGTCGACGTTGCCCGCGCTGCCGCCGCCGGTCTTGTAGGTGACCGAGACGGTGCCGCTCGGTGGCATGCCGCTCACGCCGTTGCCGAAGCGCAGCGTCGCTCGGTCGTTCTGGTCGACAGCGACCACGAAGTGCCGGTCGTTCGGGCGCGAGTCCAGGAAGCTGTCGACCTCGGTGAACGCACCCTGCGGCGTCGACACGATGGCCGAGTCGTCGAGGTACGGGGCGAAGTCGAGGTGCAGCTCGAGGTCAGCGAGCCCGCGCGCATCGAAGAGCTGCGTGTGCGCCTTCGAGTTCTCGACCAGCGCGAGGACGCGCGGAGGGTCGGCGGCGGCCGCGATGACGGCGGGCGCGAGGAGCTGGAAGCGCACCGGCTCGGTGACCTCCTGCGTGCGCAGCACCGTGCCGGCCGGGAAGGTCACGCTGGTTACCGGCACACGCGCGAGCTGAAGCCAGACCTCAGCGGTCGCCGCCTGCGCGCCGTGGAGCCGGTAGCCGAGCATCTTCGCCAGCGCCATCACGCTCTTGCGCTGCGTGGCCGTGACGAGGCGCGACTCGCGGGCGAGGTTGTCCTGGTAGAAGGTCAGAACGTCGCCGACGTAGGCGTAGAGTTCGACGAGCAGGTTTCCGAAGCCGGCGACGTCGAAGTCGGTCCAGTCCGGGAACACGCTCTTGATGAGCGCGATCAGCCGCGCCCGAAGGGCGTCGAAGTCTTTGTCGGTGTAGTCGACGGACTCGGGCAGCGTGGCCACGGCGGGATGCCTCCGGGGAGGCAAAGCCCCGGAGAACCAGCCTTCGGGGACGGGTTCACCGCTCGAACGACACGTCCACGGTTGCCTTGGTCTCGCGCTCGCGGACGCGCACCCGCAGCGTGATGGCCGGACCGTCCTGCTCGACAGCGAGGCTCACAAGGGTGGCTCCGGGGACCCAGCGCTTGAGGGCGTCGCGCACGTAGGCGCGGGCCAGCTCCTTCAGGGCGGCGTCGTTGCGCTGGTGACGCAGCAGCGCGAGCCCCGCGCCGAAGTTGGTACGCCAAGGCAGCTCCCCCGACGAGCGCGCCGTGGCGCCCTCCGTGAGCAGGGCTTGGCGGACCTTCGAGGCCAGCAGCGCCTCGCCGCTGCCGACCGCGAAGTCTCGCTTCTTATCGCGCCGAAACGGGATGAGGAGGTTCTGGGCTTCGCGGCTCATAGCGTTCTCCTCACGGCACCGGGATGGCGCCGCGCACGTCCTGGAGCGCCTTCACGATGGCGTCGATCGGCGGCACCACCTCGTCGAGCGGACGCCCGGCGAGGTTCGAGAGGTCGGGCACCTCGGGCGCGCCGACCATGCCGAGGAAGATATTGAGGATACCGATGAGCTTCCCGAGGCTCGCGAGCGCCTTGCCGACGTTCGCCGCCTCGGTCGCGACGTTCGCCTGCGCGCAGCTCGTGATGGCCATCAGCCCCGCGTCCTCGAGCTCGGTGGCGCGGTCGATGGCGCCGAGGATCTGCTGCATCTGCTGCTGCAGGTGCAGGAGCTGATCGCGCGCCTGCCTCAACGTGTCGATGACCAGGTCGATAATCCCGATGATGGTGTACGGCAGCGAGAGCTGCGGGATGAGCTTCAAGAGCTTCGACACCTTCTCGGCCAGCTCGGGGATGCACGCGGCGAGCGCGGTCGGGTCCGGCGGCGGCCCGAGCGAGTCCGGGATGGCCTTCACGCAGTTGAAGACCGCCACCACGGTGTCGATGATGTCGAACACGGGCATCAGCGGCGTGAGCGCGGGCTGGATGGCCTCCATCAGGTTGAACTGCTGGATGCTCACGCCGCCCGGTAGCGTGATGACCGGCGGATCGCCGAGCTCGGGGATCTCGAGACAGATCGGGAGGGCCACGTTCGTCTCCTTCAGATGGGGGCGGCGATAGGCCGGACGACGCGGCCGCCGATGGTGATCTGCGTACCCTCGATGCTGATGGCGCCGACCGCGCGCAGCGTGAGCGCCGTGGTCGCCTGTAGGGTCACGGTGTTCTCCTCGGCGTCGAAGACGAGGTGGTCGCCGGTCTTCTTGTTGGTGAGCTTCAGCTTCCGGCTGTCCTTCGACTCATCGAGCTCGATGCGGAAGGTCTGCGTGGAGAAGACGCGGTTGTCGGGCGGGGTCTTCTGAGCTTCCTCCGGTACCTCGCTCTCGCCGTTCGGCTTCCCCCAGTGCGCGGCGAGGTAGTACGGCGCGTCGACGTTGCCCTGGTTGAAGAAGACCGCGACCTCGGCGCCCTCCTCGGGCACCGCGAAGAAGCCACGGTCTTTCGAGCCGCCACCACTCGTCCCCAGCGGCCATGCCCAGGCGCTCTCGGGCTCGAGCACACCGGGGATGCAGACACGCACGCGACCGAGCTGCTCCTCGTCGTCGCGCTTCGTCACGTAGCCCACATACATGCCGAGGAGCCGCGAGTCGTGCGTGTGGATGTCGTCGTCGAAGGTGCTCATCGCGTGGCTCCTCAGTACATGCGGCTGACGCCGGCCTCGGGGTCCTCGACGCCGACGACGTTGCCGTCGTGCCGGTACTCGACGACGGTGCGACCGGTCTCCGGGTCGACGCGCTCGAGCTCGGTCATGGTGCTCGTGCCGGTCGCCGGCGTGGTGCGGTTCGGCTCGCCGCCCTGCGGCTGCCCTCGCGCGTTCGGGCCTGCGCCACGGCGAGCGCCGGTGCCGTCGCGCGTGAGCTTCAAGTCGACGAGGTAGCCCGAGGACGAGATGACGTGCTTCGCCTCGGTCACGTAGTACTTGCCCGAGAGCAGGCTCGAGATGCCCCGCACCTCGACGACCTGCTTCGCGCGCAGCGTCGGATCGCCCACCACCTGCAGCGCGAGCTTCACCGTCTCGCGTTCCGCGCGGCGGAAGCGTGCGGCCGACTCGCGCTCGGCGGCTGCAGACGTCGGCGCGGAGGTCGGATGCACGCTGGTCGTCGCGTTGCGCTCCTGAAGCGAGGTCTCGCCGGTCTCGCGGTCGACCACCTCGAGGACGTCGCTCAGCGTCGCGCGCTCGACCGTGGCACTCGTCGCCGCCGACTCCACCGTGGTCTTGGCGAGCGGATCGCGCCCACGCACCTCGACACGCCCGGCGCGTCGCTGGAGATCGCTCTCGACGCTGACCGAGATGATGTCGCCACGCCCCGGGTCGGAGAACCAGGTCAGCACGTGCTTCGGCGCGCTGGCCTGATCCCGCGAGCGCCAGTGAAAGCCCGTGTCGTCGACGAAGTACTCGTACTCCTCGCGCGCGGCGAGACGCCGCAGGAAGCGCGCATCGGTCTCGGCGCTCTGGCTGATGGTGTCGAGCACCTCGCCGGTGTCCTCGACGTCGAGGAACTCGCCCTCGTAGCAGGGCCTTCGCGTCTAAGATGGAGCAAAATCGATCACTTACGCGTGCGACTTGAGTGCAGTGCTGCCGCGTGATCTATTCGGGGCC
>CAYLZW010000227.1:0-9678 GCA_964388085.1 uncultured Myxococcales bacterium
CGAACTCACCGTCCTCGGCGCGGTGCGGCAGGATGCGCTTGATGACGACGAGCTTTTGAAAGCCCTGCAGGCCCTCTTGCCGCGCGAGGAAGACCTCCGCCATGCCGCCGTGCCCGAGCTTGCGCAGCAGCGAGTACTTCTCGGCGATGGTCGGGGAGCCCACGGCGCGCGATGCCTCCGCTTGGTGCGAGCACGGGCCGCATCATGACGCACGCGAGCGGCGCCGCAAAAGAGCGAGGGGAGGCGGGCATCTCTGCCTACCTCCCCTCTAGGAGCCCCGGGAACGATGCGGTTCTGTGCGTAGCCTCGTCGCTGGCGGGAGCGGAGCGACGGAGGACGGGAGCGGCCCCACGTCGGGGTGTGCCCGCGCGGGTGAGGGGCTTTGCCCCTCGAGAGATCAGTCTCCCGCGACGACGTCGACGTAGCCGGTGGCGATGTCGCCGTCTTGGTAGGTCGTGAAGCTCAGGCGCTTGACCTCCGGGTTGTCGGTGGCCTCGACGTCGAGGTCGACGCGCTCCGCGGGCATGTCGTAGTCCCACTGGCCGTAGCCCTGGTCACCCGAGCACGCGAGCGCGCTGACGTTCAGGTCCGAGGCCTCGCCGCGGTTGTCGTCGTTCGTGAAGGTGAACGACGCGCCCGGCTCGAGCGAGGGGTGATCGATGCCGCCCATGAAGTCGAGCAGCGCCATGGCGGAGCCGCGATCGTTGCTGACGACGACCTCGAGGTTCGTGTAGCCCACGTCGTGGTAGCCGTTCAGCTCGGCGACGTCGTCCATCGCGCGCATGCTCGGGCCCATGTCGCCGGCCAGGCGGCCGTTCAGGGGACGCACGCCGTCCCCGAGGTTGTTCGTGAAGTTGATGGGCGCAGCGAAGCGATCGGGATCGAGCTGCATGTTGTCGTAGGGACGCTCGGTGACCATGCAGCCGGCGGTGAGCGCGAGCGCGAGCAGGGGCAAGAGGGCTTTGTTCATCGTGGGCTCCCGGGGTGTGTTCTCTTCAGGACCGCGACCCCAGTGTACAAGACGAATGCCAGGGGCGCTCGGCCCGACGCTCCCCCGTCTCCTTTGGAAAGCTTCGACAAGTCGCGCGCTTGGGTCGGTGTGTGACGCGCGCACATCAGGCCGCCACCATCGCGCCCCGCGCAGCGCGAGCAGAGTTGGGACCGGGCCCACGGCGAAAGAGGCACGGCGCTGATCAGCGCGCCTCGACGAGCGGGAGCTGCCGCTGCAGCACGTCGCGCGCGCGTACCAGCAAGCGCAGCGCACGACGAACCTCGTCGCTGCTCTCGGCGTGCGAGGGGCCGCCGCCGGGGGTCACGTCGTCCGCCGCCGCGGGGCGCCGCGCCTCGTCGAGCCGCTCGCTCACCTCGTCGAGCAAGCGTTGCGCGAGCACTCCATCGGAGGCCGTGAGCGCCGCGCGTGCGTCCGCCAGCGACAAGAAGCCGCGACACAGCCGCGCGCAGGCGACGTGGCGGGGATCTCCGACGGCGAGCACCTTGGTCTCCGCCACGTCGAGCAGACGCGCCGCTTCCGCGCGCTCGCCCCTCTCGGCACGCGCCGCGGCGAGGTAGGCGAGCATCAGCCCTTCGTAGCGAAGGTTCCCCGTCTCGCGCATGCTCGCGAAGGCGGCTTCGTGTTGCTCGATGGCTTCGGCGAGCAGCCCCTGCTCGTGCAAGAGCGTCGCGAGCGAGCCGAGGAAGGGGCCGATGAAGGTCGGCTGCCGCAGCTCGCGCAGGGCGAGGATGGCCTCCTCGTAGTGCGCGCGGGCCCCCGGCAGATCGCCGAGCTCTTGCTCGAGGCCCGCGTAGTTCCCGAGCACGAGCGCACAGAGCGCGCGATCGCCCGACGCGCGCAGGCGCGACAGGCTCGCCTCGAAGTGCTGCTTCGCGTCGTCGAGCTGGCCGCGCTCCTCGCACAGGAACGCGAGGTAGGCGCGCGTGACCGCCTCGTCCCGCTCGTCACCGACCGCGCGGTGCAGCGCGAGCGCGTCCTCGTAGTTGCGGCGCGCGTCGTCGAGCCGGCCTTCGTCGCTCGCGAGCATGCCGAGGTCGCGCAGCACCCGCCCCTCCTGCCCCACGGCGCCCGCCGCGCGAGAGAGCCGGAGCGCCTCGGCGAAGTCCGCGCGGCTCTCGGAGACACGGCCGAGCCGGCGGCGCGCGCGTCCTCGAGCGGCGAGCCCACGCGCACGGCGCGCGCCGTCTCCAGCGGGTCCTTGCGCGTAGAGCGCCTCGTCGAGCAGCGCCAGTTGCTCTTGTCGCGGACCTTGCGCGTCGTAGAGCGGCTCGCACACGAGCGCGACCAAGAGCGCGTGCTCCGGCGTCGCCCACGACGGCAGCGGCGGCCGCGCGCGCTGATGAATGGCCAGCAGGTTCTGGTGCTCCGTACGCAGCCGCGCGAGCGCGGTCTTGCCTTGATGCCCGTGCGCCTCGCGCGCCCACGTCGTCGCGCGCGCGAGGTAATGCTCCGCGTGGCGCCCGAGCGCGGCCTCTTCGCCCCTCGTTCTGGCGAGCTTCTCGGCCGCGTACTCGCGAATGGACTCGTAGGTCAAAAAGCGCGCTTCGTCGGGGAAGTCGGGCGCGCTGTAGGCGACCAGCAGCGACTTGTCGCGCAGCGCCTGCAGCACGTCGAGCACCCAGGGCGCGCCGGAGATCGCCGTGAGATCGATGACGGCCTCGGCGGCCTCGAGATCGAAGCCGCCGCGAAAGACCGAGCACTCCGCCAGCGCGTGCTGCTCGACGGCCGACAAGAGCTCCCAAGACCAGTCGAGCGCGCTCCGGAGCGTGGCCTGCCGAGGACGGGCGTCCCGCGCGCCGCCGCGCAGCACGTCGAAGCGGCGCGTCAACCGCTCGCGTAGCTGGCGAGGCTTCAGCACCGGGATGCGCGCCGCCGCCAGCTCGATGGCGAGGGGCAGCCCGTCGAGGCTCTGCACGATGTCGGCGATGACCTCTCGGTCGGCGGCCGTCGGCTTCCACTCGGGATCGGCCGCGCGCGCTCGGTCGAGAAAGAGCTCCAGCGCCTCGGACGGCAGCGGCTCTTTGCCGTCGCTTGGCTTCGAGGCGAGGGGCAGCGGCGTCACCTCGAGGGTGTGCTCGCCCGGCAGGCGCAAGAGCTCGCGCGAGGTCACGATGACGCGCAGCGACGGCGCCGCGTGAAGCCAGGGCGTGATGGTGTCCTTGCCGAGCTGAACGACCTGCTCGAAGTTGTCGAGCACGAGCAGCAGCTCGCCGCGGCCCTCGAGCACGCGGCCGACGACCCCGGCGTTGTCCTCGTCGGGCGTCTCCGCGACCAGGGGCACACCGAGCGCGGAGGCGACCTGCGTACAGATGCCGTCGATGCTGCGAGCCTCGGTGAGGTCCGCGAGGTAGGCGCCGCCGCCCGCCAGCGAGAGCCGCCGCAGCTCCCGCTCGGCGTAGCGCAGCGCGAGGCGCGTCTTCCCGGTGCCGGCGGGGCCGTGCAGGGTCACGAGGCGCGCGCCGCTCTCGAACACGTCGTGGAGGCGCTCGAGATCGGCGGCGCGGCCTACGAAGCGCGTGCCCTGCGGCGTGAGGTTCGTCTTCAGCGCTTGCAGCTTGCGCGTGTCGAGGGAGATGCCGCTGTCGGCCCGGCGCGGGTGCGCGCCCGTGACCCGCGCGCCCGAGAGCGTCACGGCCGTGCCCTCGCCGAAGGTCGACGGCAGCTTCGCCTCGATCATGGTCTCTGCGTCATGCACGGCGAGCCGCCCCGCTCCCGCGTCGAGCTCGGTGCGCTCCGGGTCGACGTCGCTGGTGGGATCGGCGAGCGCGGGCGGCGTCTCCCGGCTCACCGGCGTGGGGGGTAGGCGGCCGTGCTGAAAGATGAACTGCGCGAGGGCCGTCTTCAGGTGCTTCGTCTCGCGCGCGGTGATCCACGCCTCGAGGGCCCGCTCGAAGGCGCGCATGGTCGGGTAGCGAGCGTCGCGATCGCGGGACAGCGCCGTCCGACAGACGCGGTCGAGCTCCTCGTCGACGTCGGGGTTGAAGCGCGAGGGAGGCGGCGCGTCCTCGCGCGTGATGCGCTGCAGCGTCTTGATGTCGCTCTTGTCCTTGAACAGCCTCCGGCCCGTCAGCACCTCGAAGAGCACGATGCCGAGGGAGAACACGTCCGAGCGGCGGTCGAGCTCCTCGCCGCGCACCTGCTCCGGCGAGAGGTACGCGAGCTTGCCTTTGATGACGCCCGTCTGCGTGTCCGCGCGCGTGAGCGTCTTGGCGACGCCGAAGTCGGCCACCTTCACGTCGCCAAAGCGCGACAGCAGGATGTTGTGCGGCGTGACGTCGCGATGAACGATGCCGACCGCCTCGCCCGTCTCGGGATCGCGCAGCTCATGGGCGAAGTGCAGCCCGTCGGCCGCGCGGTGCACGACGTAGGCGCCGAGCACCGCCGGCGGAGGCGTACCCGCCCGCCAGCAGTCGCGCGCCAGCCGTCCGAGGTGCGGGCCGTCGACGTGCTCCATGGCGATGAAGTACGAGCCGTCCGCCTCGCCGAGATCGAACACCTGCACGATCTGGGGGTGGTGCAGCTTCGCGCACAGGCGGGCCTCGTCGAGGAACATGCGCACGGCCTCGGCGTTGTGCTGCAGCTCCTTGCGCATGCGCTTGAGCACGAGCTGGCGCGTGAAGCCCTCGACACCCTGCAGCTTGGCCAGGAACACGTCGGCCATGCCACCGGAGCCGATGTGCTTCACGAGCTCATATCGTCCAAGCCGCTCGACCACGCGCGCCCTCCCCCGTCGAGCGTGCCACAGGAACGCTTATTCCGTGCAGCCTTCTAGCCCCTCGATCCACGCGCGCTGGACCGCGCGGGCCGGCTCCGAGATCAGCGTCGTGCCGAGCGGCGGCATCCGGCCGACGGCGTTGTTGTCGCGGTAGTGCAAGAGGCTCGCGTCCGGATCCCCGGGCTTGATGATGCGCACGCCGGCGATGCCGAAGTCCGCTCCCTGCGGAGCCACGTCGCACGCGTTCATGTCCTCGAGCGGAGTCGTGTAGCGCAGATCGATGGCGCGGCCCGTCGGTCCTCCGGGTAGGTGGCACTGCGCGCAGTTGACGTGCAGCCACGCGCGCGCGCGCTCCGCGACGTCGGCGCTCTCATCGCTCAGGGAGGGAAAGCGCGCGTGCACCGCCGGGCTCGGCGCCGCGCCGCCGTCGAACAGCCCCCAGGCCGCGAGGGCCTCGAGCTGGTTCATGACGACGTCGCCGTAGGCTTGCTCGCCGTTCAACTGCGCGCTCTCGAGGCCGAGCACGCCGCCGCTCGCCGGCGTATGGCACTGCTGGCATTGGCCCGGGCTCGGGAACGTCCACGTGTAGGCGATCGGCGTCGCGCCTGGCTCGAGGGTGAGCTGCAGATCGCGCGTGTCGATGTCGCTCAGCAGATCGGCGTCGCTGCCGTCGTCGCGCCAGCGGTAGGTGAACCCACGTACGCCGTCCGGCTCGACGACGATGAAGCGCGTCTCGAGGCGTACGCGCGTGGAGGGATCGCCCCAGGTGGTGTCCATCGCGAAGAGCTTGATGAGCAGGGTGCCGGCGGGGAAGCGCCACTTCGCGCTCGCGTCGAGCTCGATGGTGCCGCCGGGCGGCAGCACGACCCAGCGCTCCTTGGCCGCGCCGTCCGACCACAGCGGCATGTTGACGTCGTAGGGGACGACGCCATCGGCCGGCGTCAGCGTCGTCAGGTCGCTGAAGCAGCCGGTCGCGCTCAACGTCGCCGGCGGCGCAGCGGGCTCGGTGCCGGTGTCCACGACGCGCCAGATGTGGCCGTTCGCTTGGTAGCCGAGCAGGTAGAGCTCGCCGTCGTGGTCCTCGGCGAAGCTCGAGATGCTCTCGGGCGCCGTGAACGCGGGCACGTCGTCGCCGCTCTCCGCCGCCGGATCCCACAGCCACACGGAGCGGGAGACGTAGTCGCCGTAGAAGTACTTGCCCGCGTGCTGCGGCATGGCACCGCCGCGGTAGGCGT
Source organism: uncultured Myxococcales bacterium (assembly GCA_964388085.1). Lineage (GTDB taxonomy): Bacteria > Myxococcota > UBA727 > UBA727 > CAYLZW01 > CAYLZW01. The sequence goes on from CAYLZW010000227.1 coordinate 5,963, forward strand.
AGCCGCCGGTGATGCTGAGCCCCTCGTCGTGGTGGTAGACGACGTCCGGCGCCCAGGTGCCCGTCACGCCCGCGCAGTCTTCTTCCCCCTCGGGCGGATCAAAGCAGGCGAAGCCCTCGAACACGTCCCAGCCGAAGTTCAGCTCGACGCCGCCGGCGCTCCAGGTCGCGTGCGGGACGTGGTTCACCTCCTCCCAGGTGCCCTGCCCGACGTCGGCGATCCACAGGTCACCGGAGGCCCGGTCGAAGCTGAAGCGCCATGGGTTGCGCAGCCCCCAGGCGAAGATCTCGGGTTGGTTGCCGTCGGCACCGTCGGCGAAGGGGTTGTCCGCGGGGATGCCGTAGCGCGCCGGCGCCTCCGGGTTGTCGACGTCGAGGCGCAGGAGGCTGCCGAGCCTGGTCATGGTGTTCTGTCCGTGACCGTGCGGATCGCCGCCGTCACCCCCGTCCCCGAGCCCCATGTACAGGTAGCCGTCGGGACCAAAGGCGATCATGCCGCCGTTGTGGTTGCCGTAGGGTTGGCGCTCGCGGAGGATCTCGTATTCGCTCGCCGGGTCCGCCGTGTTCGACGACGGCGCCGACATCGTGAAGCGCGACAGGATGCTGTAGAGCTGCTCGACGTTCTCTTCGTCCTCGTCCCGCTTGGTGTAGCTCAGATAGAACGTGCTGTTCGTCGTGAAGTCGGGGTGGAACGCGATGCCGAGCAGGCCGCGCTCGCCGCCGCCCGAGAACGTTCCCGTGCTGTAGTCGAGCACGGCCTGTGGCAGGTCGAGGAGCGGCGCCTTGCTGTTCACCGGATCCGACGGCTCGAAGGAATAAACCATGCCTCCCTGTTCGATGACGACGAGGCGCGTGCTGCCAGGCAGTGGGGTCATGAACAGCGGATCGTTGAAGCTGAGGCCCGGGAACGCGTCGACCACACCGAGGCCCGCGCCGCCGGCTGGCGCCGCGTTCACGTCGCACGCAGTGGCGTAGGTGAAGGGAGGCAAGCCATTGGTGCCCGCGTCCTCGTCGTCATGGCCGGCATCCGTGGGCGGCGCGCCGCCGTCCGCGCCCGCGTCGACGACGGGCTCACCGCCGTCGAGCGCGCTGCCGCCATCCGGCAGGGGACCGCCGCAATCCGTACAGGCGGAGACCGTGACGAGCGCTGACAAGAGAGCGGGCAAAGAGAGAACCGCGGTACCGGCGCGACGGCTCAAGGTCATTCAATCCTCCCGGGGACGCGGCATCTTGCCGCGCGCGCGCTCCGGTAGGAAGCGCAGGAAGGTATGCTCGGCAGCATGACGGGTCGCGCCACACGGGACGATGCGAGCGGTCGCCGCCTCGGCACGCGCCTCGCCGTCGCTCTGCTCGGCCTCGGGCTCGGTGTCGCGAGCTGGCTCCTGCTGTCGCAAGACAGCGGCGTGGAGCCGCCTCGGCCTGCCGCGTCCGACCGCCCCCGCGGGCCGATCGACGACGCTGAGCCCCGCGAGCCGAGCAGAGCACGCCCCCCGCTGAGCGCGTCGTCGCTGGCGACGGTGTGGGTAGAGGTGGTCTCCAGCGAAGGCGCTCCCGTCATGGGCGCGCGGGTAAAGCTCAGCGCGGCGGTGGGCACGCGAGAGCAACGCACCGACGACGGCGGCCTCAGCACCTTCGAACGCCTGTGGCCGGGGGTGTACGCCACCGAGGTCACGGCTGCGGGCTTCAAGACCCTGTCCGGTCACGAGGAGCTCCGCCCCGGTCTCGAGGAGGTCGCGTGGACGTTTCGGCTGCAACCCGAGGCGGACGCGGCCGCCGCGCTGCGGGGCTTGGTGCGGAGCGAGGGCAAGCCGGTGGCGGGCGCGCTCGTCACGTTCCTGCGGGACGGAGTTGCGTTACCCGAGGGCGCGGCGCTCTCGAGCGCCGATGGCCGGTTCGCCCTCCCGCGCGCGGCGGCCGCGAAGGCGGACGCGCTCCTCGCGTTCCACGAGGCGCATGGGGTTACACAGCGAGCGCTGCCCGAGAGCGGCGAGGCGCTCATGGAGCTTCCCGCGCCGGGCTTCGTCGAGGGCCGCGTGCTCGACCAGCGCGGCCGTCCGCTGGCGTCGTTCCAGGTGCAAGCCCTCGTGAGCGGCCTGCCCGATGGCCTCGTGCGAGCGCTCTCGATGGCGAGCGGACACGAGGGCCGCTACGCACGCGCGGTGCAGCGACGGCTGAGCGTACCCTGGCGATCGTTCGGCGCCGACGCCGCTCTAGAAGGCGATGAGCCCCCGGCCTCGACGGCGAGCGGCGTGCCGGGCAGCTTCCGCTTCGGGCCCGTGCCCGCCGGTCTCGTGCGCGTCGTCGCCAGCGCCGACGGTAGAGCGCCTGCGGAGGCGAGCGTGCCGGTGAAGCCGGGCGAGGTCAGCGGCGCGATCGAGCTGCGGCTCGCCGGCCCCCTCGTCGTCAGCGGCTGTGTGACCGACGCCGAGAGCGGAGAGCCGATCCGCGCCGCGCGCGTCCGGGCGGTGCGCGCGCCGGGCCCGCGCGCGCCAGGCTTCGGGGAGGCCAGCACCGGCGCCGACGGCTGCTATCGCATGCTCACGGAGCCCGACGTCCGGCACAGCGTCAGCGTGCACGCGCGCGGCTACGTGGCCGAGAGCGCCGGGGGGCTGTTCGGGCGCAGCGACGACGAGGTGCGTCGCGACTTCACCCTCGAGGCCTCCCGGGGCGCGCACCGCGCGGGCTTCAACTACGTCGGCATCGGCGCGAAGCTGAGCGCGCACGACGAGGGCGCAAAGGTCGTCGGCGTGTTCGAGAGCGGCAGCGCCGCCGGCGCGCTCGAGGAGGGCGACGTGGTCTTGCGCGTCGACGGCGTGTGGACGGAGGGTATGCCGCTCTCGCGCATCGTCGAGCTCATCGTCGGCGAGGACGGCACCGAGGTCGAGCTGCTGGTGCAGCCGAAGGGCGGCGGCCCGGTGGAGACCGTCGTGCTCGCGCGCCAACCGACCTCGTCGCGCGGTTGAACGTCAGGCGCGGCCTTGCGACGCCACCACGCGTACGAGCTCGCAGAGCCAGCGCGCGTGGCGGGCGATGTACTGCCGTGAGGTCAGCTCCTTCTCGCTCTCGGGCGCGAAGTAGCCGGTGCCGAGGTTCGCGACCGGGATCCCCCCGTCGAGGAACGGGTCGACGCCGGTGCCGCCGCGGATGGGCTGCACGACCACCTGCTCGCCCGCCGCGTCCGCCGCCGCCCGCGCCCAGACGACGAGCTCTTCGTGCTCGGCGAGGCGCGGTCCCATGTTCACGTACTGCTGCTGCACCTCGACGGGCAGCGCGCCCGGGCCCTCCGCCGCCACCGCGCGCACGTGCTCCTCTCGCCGCGTGAGCTCGTCGCGATCGAAGGCGCGCAGCCGGTACTCGAGCTTGAGCGGGTGAGCCGGGTCCGCCTCGACGTGCACGAAGCAGGGGTTCGTGTAGCCCTGGCGCCCGTCGCTGTCCTCGGAGAGCTTCGGCGCGGGGCCGTCCACGCGCAGGAAGGTGGCGAGGTGCGCGAACAAGCGCGGCACCTCGTCGGTGAAGGGGCCCGCCGGCGACTCCTCGCGGCCGACGATCTCGATCCCGGCGCCCTTGAAGCGGTGCTTCGCGAGCACCTGTTCGAAGGACTCGAGCAGCGCGGCCTCGGCTCGCTCGAGCGCGGCGTCGTCGTCACCGCGCAGCAGGAAGGCCAGCTCGGCGTCGGTCTCGGCGTCGTGATCGCTCGCGAACGCGATCGGCAGCACG
>CAYLZW010000228.1:0-9677 GCA_964388085.1 uncultured Myxococcales bacterium
GCGTCGAGGAATTCGGCCTTCTGGAAGCGCTCGAACTCCTCGATGGTGAGGTCCTCTTCGCCGACGACCTTCATCTGGTCGCCGATGCGCTGGCCCTCGCGGTAGTAGGCGAGCAGGTACTTCACGCTGTCGACCCAGCCGTCGAAGTACACGGCGTCGAGCTTGTCCTTCATGGGCTCGAGGTACTTGGACCACGACTCGAGCGGCGCGATGGCGGGGAAGCGCTTGGCGTAGGAGCGCGCGTAGGTCAGGCCGAGGAAGCAGCCGACCACGGCGAGCGTCGACTGCGTGACCGGCTCCTCGAAGTTGCCGCCCGCGGGGGAGACGGTGCCGATGATGGTCGCCGAGCCCTGCGTCTCACCGAGGTTCGGATCGTCGAGGCGCACGAGGCCCGCGCGCTCGTAGAAGGCGGCGATCAGCGAGCCGAGGTAGGCGGGGAAGGCCTCCTCGCCGGGGATCTCCTCGAGGCGGCCGGACATCTCGCGCAGCGCCTGCGCCCAGCGGCTCGTCGAGTCGGCGAGCATCAGCACCTTGAGGCCCATCTGCCGGTAGTACTCGCCGAGGGTGATGGCCGTGTAGACGGACGCCTCGCGCGCGGCCACGGGCATCGACGACGTGTTGCAGATGATGATGGTGCGCTCCATGAGCGAGCGGCCCGTGCGCGGGTCCTCGAGCTCGGGGAACTCACGCAGGGTCTCGACGACCTCGCCCGCGCGCTCGCCGCAGGCGGCGACGATGACGACGTCGGCGTCGCCGTAGCGAGAGACCGACTGCTGGAACACCGTCTTGCCGGCGCCGAAGGGGCCGGGCACGCAGGCGGTGCCGCCCTCGGCCACGGGGAAGAACGCGTCGACGATGCGCATGCGCGTCGAGAGCGGGTTGTTCGGCAACAGGCGCTCGGCGTAGGCCTTGATGGGCTTCTTCACGGCCCACTGCTGCACCATGGTGATGTTGCGCTCTTCGCCGGTCTGCAGGCGCACCTTGGCGACGACGTCGTCGACGGTGTACTCGCCGGCCTCGCGCACCTCGAGCACCTCCACCGAGCCGACGACGCCGAAGGGCACCATGACGCGGTGTGTGAACTGGCCCTCGGGCACGGTGCCGAGCGTGTGGCCCGCGAGCAGCTTGTCGCCCACCTTGGCGACGGGCGTCCACTGCCAGTCGGCCGTGCGATCGAGCGTCAGCAGGTAGGTGCCGCGCTTCAGGAAGAAGCCGGTGCGCTCCGCGAGCTCCACGAGGGGGTTGCCGAGGCCGTCGTAGACCATGCCGAGCAGGCCTGGCCCGAGCTCGATGCCGAGCATCTCGAAGGTGAAGTCCACCTTCATGCCGACCTTGATGCCGCGCGTGTCCTCGAACACCTGCATGTCGCACTCGTCGCCGCGCACGCGGATGACCTCGGCCTTCAGCCGCAGCTCCTCGCCCTTCAGGGGCAGCGAGATGTAGGCCACCTCGTTCATGCGCACGTCGCCGGTGAAGCGCGTGGTCACCATGTTGCCGTTCACGCCGACGACGACGCCGGACTTCTGGCTCTGGGAGGTCTGGTCAGTCACTGGGCTTGCTCCATGCCGAGGCCATGCGGGAGGGCGAGGGCGGCCTCGAGGCGGCGCTCGCCTTCGCTGCGATCCCACGACGCCTCACGCTCTTTGATGCGCAGTTGGAAATAGAAGAGGAGGACGGTGTCGATGGAGAACAGCTCGAGGCCGCGCAGGCGCTCGTACTCTTGCCAGCGCAGCTGGTCGAGGGTGCGCTCCATCTCGACGAGGTCTTCGAGCTGGAGCGCCGCCTGCACCCGCGGGAACCAGGCGTGGCGCTTCTCGATGCCGAGCTCGTCGCCGCCATGGCGCTTGACCAGCACCTCCGCCGTCGAGTCGAAGTGCCCCTCCATCTGGCTGAGGAACTGGCTCTTCGTCATCGCTTCTCGACTGGCGATGAGGGCGGTGAGGGTCTCCTGCAGGTCGACGCTGAAGGCGGCGTAGCCTTTCAAGAACGGGCTCGTGGCCTTCTGATAGAGCATGTGCAGCCAGCGGCGGTGCAGCACGTGCTGCGGCATCGGCATCATCACCCAGTCGGGCAGCTCCGACGGCGGTGGGCCTGCCGGCGTCTGCCGGCGCCTCGTGCGCAGGATGCTGGTCAGCTCGCCGGATGAGGGCGAGCCGCCGGTCGCCTGCGCCTCGGCCTCCGCCATCAGACGGCAGGTCTCTTCGATCTCCTCGAGCAGCAGCGCGAGCTCGAGCTCGTGGCGCGCGGGGCCGTCGAGGACGGCGCGGGCCTTCTCGACCAGCGCGGCGCGTGTCATCGGCGGCGGCCCGTCGGGGGACATCCGCGGCAGGCTGGTGATGAGGTAGACGAGGGACATGCCGATGAGCTCCTCGGGCGCGGCGCCCGTTTGCTGCGCGAGCTCGGGTCAGGCGCTGGCGACGTGCTGGCCGTTGCGGTTCAGGGCCGATTTGCCCTTCTCGCCGTCGTCGAGCGCGAAGTAGCGGCGCAGCGCCGGGTCCACGAGCTGCGTGAGCTCCTGCGCGACGGCCGCCTTCGAGAAGTCCCAGGCGAAGGACTCGCCCTTCTTCGAGATGCGGAAGCCGATCAGACCGCTCTCGTCGACGAGCGTGAGGTCACGACCGGCGAGGGCGCTCTTGAGCTCGCCGGTGAAGAAGCCCTCGAGCTGCTTTCGCGTCTCGGGGGAGAGCGCGAGCTCGATGTCGGCGCCGCCCTCCGCGTAGCGCACGCACAGCTCTCTCAAGGTGCTCTTCAAAAAGCCCGCGTCCTCGAGCACGCCCTTGACCGGATCGGCGACGACCGGGTGGATGACCTGCGCCTTGATGCGGGCCTCGAAGCGGAGCACGAAGTCGCGCGCGGCCATGGTCAGCTCGGCGTCGAGCTGGCTCTTCAAGCGCTCGCGCTCCTGCCTGGCGCTCTGCAGGAGCTGCTCGGCCTTCGCCGTGGCGTCGGCGACGATGTCGGCCGCCTTCTGCTCCGCCTCCTCGATCACGCGGCGCTTCTCGGCCTCTCCTGCGTCGACGCCGTCCTTCTTCAGACGGCCGATCAGCTCCGCGACGCCGCTGGTCGATTGGGACATGGGCTTTGCTCCTCCGCTCGCGGCGCTTGGGCCCGAGTTTGAACGCTCGCGTATAGGTCACCGCAACCCCTACCGTCAGGTGGAATGTGCCGCAAACCGGCCCCGTCAAAAGTGCTTATTTTCCCACGTCTTACGGCATCCCGTGGTGTTCGAGCCCCAAGGAAGGCGCCCGGCGCGCCGCGGATCCGGCGGACAGGGGGCCCCCGCACGCGGCAAAGCGCGCGCACCCGCGTTGTCACGGCAGGGGGCGAATGCCAGCTTGCAGGCGATGCAAGCCGGGCTGAAGAAGCGGGCGCTCCGCCTCCTCGACGACGTCACCGCGGCCGAAGGCTCCCTGCTGTTCGCGCCCGGCGAGGTGCTGGCGGCGCTGGTTCGCGCGCGCTCGCCGCGGGCGGCGAACCTCGTGTTCACGTTCACGAGCGGCGTGGATCCGAGGTGGACGGGCCAGCACACGCTCCGGGTGCTGCTCGACGCCCAGCGGCGGGGCTACGCGCGCGGCACCATCCCGGCGAGCGTGGTGGCGAGCGCGCTCGAGCACGTCGTCTGTGTGCTCGAGGGGCCGGGGGTGACGCTGCCCGAGATCGAGGTGCCGGCGCCGCCACGCGACGCCGACGACGAGGACGGCGTCGGTCGTTGGGCTCGAGCGCATGACGTCGAGCCCCTGCTGCGGCTGCCCGCGCACCACGTCGCGCACCGGGTGCAGCACGGAGGACGCCCGTGGCTGCAGGCTGCCTTCCGCCGCGAGAGCGCGCACTTGAAGACGCTGCGCAAGCGCACGCTTGCACGGGTGCGCTCGCGACGAGGCTTCGAGGACGAGATCCTCATCGTGGACGAGATCGACCGGCTGCTGCGGAGCGCGGCCAAGGTGCGCGCGCAGTCGAGCGCCCTGCTGGAGGAGCAGCCGGATCTCAACGACCTGCCCGCGCCCGACGAAGAGGTGCACGCCGGTGTGCTCGCGCGCCTGCTCGAGCTGCGGGCGCGCACCGCAGGCGCGCATGGCCTGACGCTCGGACCGCGGCTGCACGAGCCGACGGCGCTGGCTCTCGAGGAGGATCCGCCGGCCTTCGTCACCTACGGCAACCAGGGCGGGCACCGCGTGGAGCTGTCCGCTTGGCGAACCGCCGCGCTCGAGATCACGCGCGGGCATTCGGCGGAAGAGAACGACCTCGGCGTGGACGCCGCCCTCTGCGCCCTCGAGGCCATGATCGACGTCGTGCGAGAGCCGTGCGAGCGAGAGCGCGAGGCGCTCATCGACCTCATCGGCAGGGCGCCATGGCAGCGTCTGCTCGTGGCGCTCGAGACCTCGGCGCCGGGCCAAAAGCGCGCCGCCCCCGAGGTCGCCGAGGTCAGCTGGCGCCTCGAGAGCGCCTGGCACGGCTTCGAGCCGGTGCCCTACCTGCACAAGCGCAAGAAGGCGGGCGGCCTCACCGCGGGCACGCGGCTCGCGTTGCAGCGCATCCTCGACGACGACAAGCTGCCGCTGGTAGCGCAGGACCGCGCGGCGGCGTCGGCCCAGCTCGGCGCGCGGCACGCGATGCACCCAAACGGCGCCGCGCTCGAGGCCCTCGAGGGCCACCCGCGCGTGTACCTCGAGGACGACCTCACGACGCCGATCAGCATCGAACGGACGCCGCTCTCGCTGCTGGTGGACGAGGTCTCGGGAGGCTTTCGGCTCGGCGTCGGGCTCGGCCCCCTCCGGCTCGACGCCGTGGACGTCAGCGAGGCGCTCGAGCGGGGCCGCGCGCTGGTGACCGTGTCCGCGGCGAAGGCCACCTTGCACGTCACGCGCGTCGACAAACAGCTCCGCCCGCTGCTCGACACGCTGTGCCGCGTCGACGCCGTCATCCCGGCCGAGGAGAAGGACGCGCTCTTGCGTGCGGTGCACCCCTACGAGGAAAAGCTCGCGGTGCGCCTGCCCGCGCCCCTTCAGGGCGACGTCGTCGAGGCCGCGGTGCTCCCCGTGGTCCGGCTCGATCCGCTGGCAGGCGGCGCCTTGCGCGTGAGCGTCGGCGTGCGTTCGTTCGAGGGCGCTCCCTTCCTCGTGCCCGGCGAAGGCGAGCCCGAGCTGACGGCCCTCGTCGAGGGGCGTCGCGTGACCGCGCGGCGCGACCTCGAGCGCGAGCGGTCCGGCGCGCGGGCGCTCGTCGAGGAGCTGCCCCTGCCCGATCACAGCGAGGACGGCCCCTGGCGTTACTACCTCGCCGACGCGGAGGAGGCGCTCGACGTCATCGGCGCCCTCGCGCCGGACGGCGTGGCGCGAGACGGCGTGGCGATTGAGTGGCCGGAGGAGAAGCCGCGCGTGCGCGTCGGCCGCACGCTGACGGCGGCGGCGCTGCGCGTCGAGGTCAGCGAGCGCAAGGACTGGCTCGGGCTCGAGGGCGGGGCGGACATCGACGGCGAGCGCGTCGCGTTGGCGTTGCTGCTCGACGAGGCGCGCAAGGGCGCGCGCTACATCGCGCTCTCGAACGATCGCTTCATACAGCTCTCGAAGGAGCTGCGCGCCAAGCTCACGTCGCTGGCGGAGGCGGCCAGCGAGGTGCGCGGCCACGTCGAGGTGGGGCTCGCGGCGGCGTCCGCGCTCTGTGACCTGCAGCAGGCGGGAGCCGCCGTGGAGGGCACGCGGGTATGGACGGAGCTGCTCGAGAGGATGCGCGCCGCCCGCGATCTATCCCCGACGCTGCCGCGCGCGCTGACGGCGGATCTTCGGCCGTACCAGCTCGAGGGCTTCGCGTGGCTGAAGCGGCTCTCGACCTGGGGCGTGGGCGCCGTGCTCGCCGACGACATGGGCCTCGGCAAGACGCTCCAGGCCATCGCGCTGCTGGTCGATCGCCAGCAGCTCGGCCCGCAGCTCGTGGTCGCGCCGACGAGCGTGTGCTTCTCCTGGCAGCGCGAGATCGAGCGCTTCGCGCCGAGCCTCCGTGCGCGCCTGCTCGCGGGCAACGATCGGAAGGCGTTGCTCGAGGAGCTCGGCCCGCGTGACGTCGTCATCGCGAGCTGGGGCGTGCTGCTGCGCGACATCGACGAGCTCTCCCGGCGCCGCTTCGCGACCTTCGTCATGGACGAGGCGCAGGCCATCAAGAACGCCGCCACCCGCAGGGCCCGCGCGGCGCGCGACATCGACGCCGACTGGCGCCTCGCGTTGACGGGCACCCCCGTCGAGAACCACCTCGGCGAGCTGTGGGCCATCTTCCGCGCGGCCGCGCCCGGGTTGCTCGGCAGCTGGGAGCAGTTCAAGGCGCGCTTCGCCGTGCCCATCGAGCGCCATCGTGACGAGAAGGCGCGGCGCGCGCTCAGCCGCTTGATCCGGCCGTTCCTGCTGCGCCGCACGAAGGCGGCGGTGGCGGAGGACCTCCCCGCGCGCACCGAGGTCGTGCACCACGTGGAGCTCTCGGACGACGAGCGGCGCGCCTACGAGGACGTCCGCCTCGCCATTTTGGCCAAGCTCGAGGGCGACGGCGCGCCGAGCGTCTGGGACGGACAGCACCAGAACGACAAGCGCTTCGAGATCCTGAGCGCGCTGACCCGCCTGCGCATGCGCGCCTGCCACCCCGCCCTCGACGGCGATCACGCGAGCACGCCGTCGTCGAAGCAGAAGGCCGTGTTGCGCATCGCCGCGAACCTGAAGGACGGCGGACACCGCGCGCTCGTGTTCAGCCAATTCACGAGCCACCTCGGCCTCTTGCGCGGCGCGCTCGAGCAAGAGGGCTTCACCACGCTCTACCTCGACGGCTCGACGCCACAGGCCGAGCGCGCGCGCCTCGTAGACCGCTTCCAGGGAGGCGAGGGCGATCTGTTCCTCATCTCGCTGAAGGCCGGCGGCGTCGGCTTGAACCTGACGGCGGCGGATTATGTGCTCCTGCTCGACCCCTGGTGGAACCCCGCCGTCGAGGACCAGGCCGCGGATCGCGCGCATCGAATCGGCCAGCAGAAACCGGTGACGATTTACAAGCTGGTCGCGCGCGGCACCATCGAGGAGTCGATCCTCTCGCTGCAGGCGGACAAGCGGCGGCTCGTCGACGACGTGCTCGAGGGCAGCGGCAGCGCCGGCTCGCTCAGCACGCGCGAGCTGGTGGCGCTCATTGAGCAGCGCGGCCACATGGAGGCGCGCCTCGTGCCGGCGCCCTGAGGCGTTCTGCAGCGCGCAAAACTTCACGTGATGCGACGAATGTGGCCGTCTCTAGGCTGCCTGAATGCGCGCGTTCGTCGTCGACAGGGCAAGGCAGGACCACCGACGGCTGGCGCTCCTCGCCGCGGCGCTGCTCGGTTGCGGCGCCTTGTCGCAGGGCTGCAATTGCGGCGGTGCGCCGGCGCCGCCCGGGACCAGCTCGTTCTTCTGCACCTGTGAGTGCGGCATCTTCGTCCTCGGCAACCCGGTGGAGGGCAGCACGCGGCTGACGCCGCGCTTCGAGGTCTGCCTGACCCCGGAGGACATGCCCGCGGACCGGCCGCTGCTGGCCAGTGACGTCGTCAATCTATGTGATGACGCCTGCGCCGGCACCATCTCGAGCGCCGTGCGCGAGGTGGGCTGCGTCGACCGGCCGGATCTGTGCGAGCAGATCGCGTGCGCCGACGAGATCTGCCGCTCCGCGAGCGGCCGCATTCGCGACGTGTTCGTGCCGGAGATCAGCGACGCCGGGGTCGGCGACATCCCCGACGCCGCGCTGCTCTCGTTCGGCTTCTCCGAAGGCTGTCGCGCCGAGCACCGGGACGCCGGGTTGTTCCCCTGCGAGGAAGACCCTTGCGCCTTGGAGGACGTTCGCGGCGTCGCCGTGTGTGGCGACGGCGTCCTGCAGGAGGGCGAGGAGTGCGACGGGATGTGCAATGTCTTCGCCATCTGCGCCGGCGTCGTGTCGGGCACCCACGGCTCCGTGCGCTGCAGAGACGATTGCACCTACGACCTCAGCGGCTGTGTCGCGCTGGACGAGGACGCCGGGCCCGCGCCGGTGTACGAGGACTGTCGCGCACAGGGCGAAGCGGCGCTGCAAAGTCGCGTCCTCGACGTGCTGCACGCCTGTACCGTGGTCGAGCCCTCGCGGGCCGGAGCCGCATGCGCGCGCGAGGCGAGCGCACCGCTTTGCATGACCCGTTGAATGACCCTCTTTCGAGGGAAGTCTCACGCGACGCCGCGACGTTTGGCGTTGCGGCGTTGCTTACCCCAGCACGGCCGGCCTCACGGCGTCGGACCGATAATCGTCACCCAGCGCGGCTTGTGCTCGAGCAACCAGGCGCGAATGGCTTCGATCTCCGCCGTCGTGCGCACCATGACGCAGCCGTCCGTCCAGGGGGTGTCGAAGGCAGCGTCGACGACCAGCTGCGGCAGCCAATCGGGTGGGCCGTGAATGCCGATGGCGCCTCCGGTGTAGCCCTTCTTCTTTTGCGCGGTCGTCGGGTACCCGATGGGCACGAACCAGGTGAAGCCGCTCACCGACGCGCGCGGCGGAGAGAGTCGATAGCGGCCGAGCGGCGTCTTCTGGTCGCCTTGTTTGCGCTTGCCGACGCCGCCCTGACCGAGGTTCACGGGGAAGGTCGCCGCCGCCAGACCGTCCTTGCACAGCAAGAGCGTGCTCAACGCGAGTGGTCGGGGGGTAAATGCTCAGTCCGCATCCTCGAGCGTCACGAAATCACCGTCACGCGCGCGGCGTCTCCTCGATCGACAGCGCTCGCCGCGCGTCCGCGATGGTGCTCGTGAGCAATCGCTCCCGGCCTTCGTGCGTGTAGAGGCTCCTGCAGCGCAGCCCTCGTCGAAAGGCGCGCAGCGTCCGCAAGGGGCAGACGAGCAAGCCGACGGCGACGCCCTGCAGGTTGATCTGCCACGCGAAGGAGTAACGGCCGCAGCCGGCGCCGAGCTCCCAGGCGCTGATCTCGAGCTCACCTAGCCAGTCCGTGCCGTATCCCGTGAGGATGTGGTGCAGGTCGTGGAGCGGGACCGCCTGCTTGCGGGACGCGGTGTTGGGGATGGCCAATGGGAGCGGGCCGAGCTTCAGCTTCACCCAGCGTTCGCTGTAGCCGCCGTCGTCGCCATAGCCGTTGTCCGCGAAGAAGCGCGCGCGCGCGTCCAGCAAGGGCAGCCTGTCGTCGTAAACCGTCCGCTGCACGCTCCACCTCCTCTTGGGCCTGGCGCTGTTTGGCGCGGCACGCGTTCCCAATGCAACCGTCGGGCAAGCAGCGTGGCATTTGGCAACACCGCCTGGGGCTCAGCCCCGTACGCGAGCGGGAGGGGGCGCCGTGCGTCCGCCTGCGGCCGTTCGCCGCGCCGAGAGCGCAAGCGCGCCGCGGAGGCACACGCGACCGGCGGGTTGCGTTGCTAGGTCGATGGGAGGAGCGGGCGCCGACGAGGAGCGAGGGGACTCGCATGTCGCTCACATCGTTACGCGGCGAGGATCTCGTCTGGCCAGCGCTCCCGCCCTTCGAAGAGTGGCGGGACACGTGTCAGACCCTGCACCTCTGGGCGCAGATCCTCGGGAAGCTGAAGCTGACGCTCGCGCCCGAGATGAACCACTGGTGGCACGTCACCCTCACGGTCACGCCGCGCGGCATCTCCACCTCGAGCATCCCGTTCGGCACGCGCGTGTTCGAGATGGAGCTCGACCTGCACCATCAC
>CAYLZW010000229.1:0-9633 GCA_964388085.1 uncultured Myxococcales bacterium
AGGCCGATCTTGCCGCCCTTCAGGTAGGGCGCGAGCAGGTCGACGACCTTGATGCCGGTCTCGAGCATCTCGATCTGCGGCGACTGCTCGGTGAACGACGGCGGCGCGCGGTGGATGGGCTCGAACTGCGAGGCGCCGACCTCTCCCTGCTCGTCGACGGGCTCGCCGGTGACGTTCAGGATGCGGCCGAGCGTCGCCTTGCCCACGGGCATCTGGATGGGCGCGCCCGTGTTCTTGACCGACTGCCCGCGGGTGAGGCCCTCGGTGGCGTCCATGGCGATGCAACGCACCGTGTTCTCGCCGAGGTGCTGAGAGACCTCGACGACGAGGTTGTCCTCCTTGGCGCCGATGGCGGGGTTGTGCAGCGTCAGCGCCGTGAGCACCGCGGGGAGCCCGCCGGCGGGGAATTCGACGTCCACGACGGGACCGATGACCTGCGTGACCTTACCGTTGAGCAGCGCCTCAGCCATGAGCTCTCACTCCTTGACGGCCTCGTCGGGCCTCGTCGGAAGACTGTGGGCCCATGTAGGCCCGAAGACGGGCGGGACCATGTCAGACTCGCGGTCGTCCCTCAACGCAAACCGACCGTAGGAAGCACCCGCTGCACGCGCTCGGCGACCGTGCCCATGCTTCATCCGCACCTCCTGCGAGCGCTGCACGGGGGCTTTCTTGCGGACGCTCGCGCAAAGCGGTTAGCGTCGGAGCGCGGCCCTTATTTGCCGACCGGTACAGGCCACGGGTAGGGAGCAGCTCGTCGCGCGGGCGAATGGGGCGCAGATCCCAACGGGGCGGACGCTTGCTTCAGAGAGGTGCGGGACGCGAGAGATGAGCGACGCGCTGATCGATGAGCTCATCGGTCGTGGGGTCGCGTCGCGCGGACAGGTCGAGGAGGCGAAGCGCAGGGTCGACGTCGCGGGGGGGCGTCTTTTCGAGCGGCTCGTCGAGGTCGGGTGTTCAGCCGACCGCATCCTCACCACGCTGTCCGGCGCGACGGGGATCCCTGCTGCGCCGCGATCCGCCCTCGCGCGGCCCGTCGTCCCCGTCGGCCTCGGTGTCGCGCCCGCGCGCTGGCTCGAGCTCGGCGCCGTCCCCTTCGGCACCGACGACGAGGGCCACGTGCTGGTCGCGGTCAGCGAGCCCGACGACCAAGGCGGCCTCGAGGCGCTCGATCTGCCGGACTTCCTCGTCCACCTCGCGGCGCCGGAGGCGGTGCGCGCGAGCCTTCGCCGCGCCTTCCCCGAGCTCGCGGCCCCCCCGGGGACGCTGCTCGGTGGCGCCACCGCCCTGCCCCTCGACGGGTCGCGGCTGCCGCCGGGCGACGAGCTGCCGACGACGGCCCTGCCGAAGCTCAGCGCGCGCGAGGCCGGCGATCCTTTCGAGCTGCCCCCCACCTCCGCCGACGCTCCCGAGGACCCGAGCGGCGACGACGTGCTGCGCCGGCTCGTCGCGGATCTGAGCGCCGAGGGCCGCGGCGGACGGACGCTCAGCAACACGCTCGACCTGCCACACGGTGCCGTCTCGGACGACGTCTCGGACGACGACGACTTCGACGGCCCGACGCAGGCGGTCGACCCCTCGGGTTTTTTGCCCTTCGACAAGCCCTCGGAGCCGGACCCGCTGGCGGTGCAGCCGACACAGATGGTGCCGGTCCAGCCGCCGCCGGAGGCCTCGGCCTTCGACGACGATGAGCCGAAGACGCTGGCCATGAGCGTGGGCGACATCCGCGCCTCGCTGAAGGCGCGCGGGGTGCCGACAGCGCCGGTCACCGAGGCGCCGCTGTTCCCGTCGCAGCCCGCCATCGACGACGAGGACGACGACGACGAGTTCGAGCCGAAGACGGTCGCCATGACCATCGACGAGATGCGCGCCTCGCTGAAGGCGCAGGGCGTCGCGGGCGCGCCGGCGACGCTCGACGACGCGCCCCCCCGCGCCGGACAGACGGTGGAGGGCGCGGCGCGAGAACGAGCGCCGCCGCGAGGCGCGCGTGCCAGCTTCGACTACTCCGCTGCCGCCGACGAGTTCGACGACGGGGAGGGCCGGGAGCTGGCGACCGCGGTGCACACCCGCGAGGGCGAGCGCGTGGCGGACTCGTCGCTGCTGTTCAGCGAGCACGACGAGATCGGCGCCGAGGACGTGCTGTTCATCGACGAGTCCACCGCGCAATTGCCGCAGCTCGACGCCCCGCCGCCGCGCGCCGCCGCGACGCTCGACGTGGCCTCGTTTGCTCCCGTGGAGACCGACGACTTCGACGAGAAGACCATCGCCGCCGAGGGGCTGTCGTTGGACGCGCTCCCTGGCCCGGCCATGGACATCCCGAGCGCGGTGGCGAACGCGCCCACGGGCGACGATCTCGAGCCGGCCTCGAGCGACCCGGGCGGCGCCGCCGTCGTTGACGATGACGATCTGCTCTTCCTCGAGGACGGCGACGAGGAGGGCACGGAGGTGCGCGCCCCCGCGCCCGCGCCCGACGCGAGCGAGCGCGAGGAGCGCGCCCTCGCCGCGGCGCGCACGCGCATGCAGGCCGCGCTCGATGACGCCTTCGCCGACGACGCGCCGAGCGGACGCGGCGATGTGTTCAGCAGCGCCGAGCGCTCCCGTCCGAGCTTCGCGATGAGCTCCGCGGCGACCTCGGCCGCGCCGGCCGGCGCGCTCGACGACGACGTGAGCCTCGAGGACGTGAGCCTCGAGGACGTGAGCCTCGCGGACGTGAGCCTCGAGGACGTGAGCCTCGAGGACGACGACGACGCGACGCAGGCCGGCATCGATCCCGGCGGACAGACGCGCGTGTCCTCGTCGGGCCTCGGTCTGCACGAGCGCGACCAGCTGGCCAGCGTGCCGACGGCCGCCATCCCGATGCTGCGCAAGGCGGCACCGGCCGCTCCCGCCTCGCCGCCGCCCGGCAAGAGCGCCGACACCGGCCCCACCGGGCCCATCGCGGTGCCGGGCTACGACGTGCTCGACGTGCTCGGCGCGGGCGGCATGGCGACGGTGTACCGGGCGCGCCAGCGCTCGGCCGAGCGGGAGGTGGCGCTCAAGATCCTCTCGCCGCACCTCTCGAACGACGAGGCCTTCGTGGCGCGCTTTCAGCGGGAGATCCGCTCGAGCGCGTCGCTGACGCACCCAAACATCATCCGCGTTTTCGACTACGGGGACCAGGCCGGCGTCTACCACATGGCCACCGAGGTCATGGACGGCGGCTCGCTCAGGGACGCGCTGCACGACTTCGGCGCGCTGCCCGTGCCGCTGACCATCAAGCTCATGGAGCACCTGCTGCTCGGCATCGGGCACGCGCACAAGCGCGGCATGGTGCACCGCGACATCAAGCCGGCGAACCTCATGCTGTCGTCGGAGGGCCTCTTGAAGGTCGGCGACTTCGGCATCGCCAAGAGCGAGACCGACGAGAACCTCACGCGCACCGGCGCGTTGTTCGGCACGCCCGCGTACATGAGCCCGGAGCAGGCGCTCGGCCGCACCGTCGACGCGAAGAGCGATCTCTTCTCCTGCGGCATCATCGGCTACGAGCTGCTCTCGGGCACGAACCCCTTTCAGTCCGAGACGGCGTCGGCCGCGTTGTTGAAGGTCTCGCGCGCGGACGCGCCGCCGGTGCAGCTCTCCTGCCCGGCCGCGCCGCCTCTGCTCGTCGACGTGCTGCAGCGCCTTCTGCGGCGGGAGCCGGGCGAGCGGCCGGAGAGCGCGGAGGACGCGGTCGAGGGCTTGCGTCCCCTCATCGACGCCGTGGACCGTCGCTGGCCCGATCTGGTCAAGCGCTACGTCACCCGCCCGCGCGAGACCATCGACGAGCTGCTGCGGGATCACGCGCGCGCGGAGCTCGATCGTGCGCGCCACCACCTCGGGCAGGAGCCGCCGCTGACCTTCGCCGGCGCGCACGCGGCCTACCTCGCCACCGTGCTCGACCCCGACAACGCCGAGGCCCGCGAGCTGCTCGCCGAGCTGTGCGCGGACGGTGACTTCCACTTCGGCGCGTCGACGGACTCCCGCCTACACGACGCCGAGCGCTCCTATGAGGACGATCCGCGCGCGCCAGGGCTCTTGCGGCGGATCTCGGACCTCTACCGGGCGGGCGGTAACCCGTTCAAGGCGAGCGTCTGGCTCCGCCAGTATCTCCTCGTGAAGCCGACGGACACGCACGCGCAGCATCAGCTCACGCACCTCACGGGCCCGTCGCTCTTGGCAGGCTTCGACGAGTGGGAGCCGCCGGCCGCCAAGCTCGACTGGAGCGACCTCGCGAGCCCGGGCGGCGAGAGCCTCGGCGAGGACACCCAGGTGCCGCCGTCGGCGCCGCCGCCGCGAGCCCCCTCGCCCCCCGCCGAGGCGAGCGCGGACGACCTCGATCTGCGCCCCATCGGCTTCCTCGGCGGCGGCGCTCGAGAGCCGACCCCCGCGGGCACGCCGGCGCCGTTACCGGCCGGGGTGCGCCCGGCGCTCGCGACGCACGACCCCTCCGAGATGCTGCGTGCCGCGACCGCGCGTGCACGAGGCGGCTTTCAGGTGCTGAAGAACGATCCGCCGGGGCGAGCTGGATCGCCGTCGCTGAGCCCCGCCGAAGGCATCCCGACGCCGAGCGGCCCGGTGCTGCAGGTGCCGCAGCAGACGTTCGCGCTGCCGCGCGCGCCCGGCCGGCCGGCTGCGAAGACGGGGCTGCCGCGAGCTGCCAAGCTCGCCATGGCCGCCGCGGCGGGCCTCGTCGCGCTGCTGGTCATCGTCGTCGTGACGGTCGTGGCGCTCTCGGGCGACGACCTCGATCCGCTCGTGCGCGAGGCCGATCCCGGCGAGGCGGTGGCGAGCGCACAGCGCCAGCGCTCCCTGCTGACCTTCGCGCGCGAGCGGCTCGCCCAGGGGGACAGCATCCGTGCGCTTCAGGCCGCTACGTTTGCCTACGACCTCGACAAGGGGGCGCCGCAGGGCGCCGAGGCGCTGCTCTTGCGCGGCCGCGCCTTCGCCGCCATCGGCGACCCGGCCTCGGCGAAGGGTGACTTCCTCGCCGTCATGTCGCGCTTCCCCGAGGGGAACCTGCTGCACCTCGAGGCGAAGCAGCAGCTCAAGGAGCTGCCGAAGTGAGGGACGTGCCCTGCACCGGAGGGCGTGTCACCTCCGAAGCCGCCGGGGCAGCCCAAGTCAGGGGCGGCCGCTCGTAGCGATCCGTGTCCAAGGCCGGCCTCGTGCGAGGACCGCGACCTCTCGGTGCAGCGCGCTCACTTCCGTGTGACGTCGTCGACCTCGCGCTGTTCGCCGAGGAGCGTGAAGATCTTCTTCAGCCTCCGGCGGGCGTCCTCATGGTCGGGGGCGCGCCCGAGCACCCGACGCCAGGCGGAGGCCTCGAGCGCCAGGTCCCGCTCCTGCCGCGCCTTCTCGGCCGCCTTCTCGAGCGCGGCGAGCGGTGTGTCGTCGAGGCCGATGAAGGACCACGGCGGACGCACGCCGAGCCGACGCTCGGCGTAGGGCATGAGCAGGTCGTCGAGCGGCAGGTCGCCGGTGGTCCAGCCCGCGAACAGGAGCCCGCCGACGAGCACGACGCTGGACGCGAACAGCGCGCCCCAGGCGACGCCCTCCTTCACCGAGCGCGGCAGGCTGCGCGGCGGAGCCTTCGGACGCGGAGGGGCCTCGGCGACGGGCGGAGGCGGCGCGGGGGTGGGCGGCGACGGGGTGGGCGGCGCAGGCGCGGCGGGCGGCGGTGACGCTTCGAGGCCCCCGCCCGCGGACAGCCCCTCGTCGTCGAGCGGGAGCTCGCGCGAAGGATCGTCCAACGAGAACGCGGGCGCCTCGAAGCCGCGCGACGTTGGGCTGTGCTCCTCGCGCAGGGCGCCCGCTCGCTTCTTCGCGTCCATGGCGCGCGCGAGCGTGGCCTTCATGCCGCTCTTGTCGGGTGCGGCGCCCTCGGGCGGGGGATCGAACAGCCCGTCGTCGGACGGAGCGCCGCCGGCGGGAGGCGCGCCGAACAGATCGTCCGACAGCGGATCGTGCGACGCGCCAGGCCCCCGCGGCGGACCGGGCGCGGCGCCCTCGCTGGCGGCGGCGTGGTTCGCCAGGGCAGCGTCGAAGATGGCGGCGAAGGGGTCGTCGTCGTCGCCCGGGGAGGCGCCCGCGAGCGGTAGGCCGCTGCCCGAGGTGTTTGGCGCCGCGGCGAAAGGCGCGCCGGCCGGGGGTTCGACGTCCCCCGGCAGGGCGGCCGGAGAGCCCGACGTCACGAACGAGCTCGCGGGCTGTGCCGCGATGCCGTCCGGCGGCAGGCTCACGCCCCCGAACGGGCCGTGGCCCTCTTGCGCGGCCGGGCTGTTCGCATAGCTGGCGCCGCCGAAGGGAGACGGCTTTGGCCCCGCCGCCGCGGGGTGGGGCGACGAGATCGGGTCCGGCGCGCCGCCGAACGCGGGCGGCGGCGACGGTGCGCTGAAGGCGGCGGACGGCGGCGGCGCTTGCTGCAAGGCAGCGACGTCGGGCACCTGGAAGATGCCGGTGACCTCGCGCGGGATGGCGGCGGGCTGCGGCGGCGCGCCGCCGAAGATCGCGTCGTCGAGCGGGTCGAAGTCGAGGACGTCGGCGGCGGCGCCCGTCGGGGCCGCGGGCGGCGGCCCGGGCGAGGCGAACGCCGCGTAGGGGGGCGGCGGGGGCGCCGGGGCGGGCGCGTTGGCAGCCTGCTCCGGAGCGGGCGGCGGGATGGGGAAGCCCCCGGAGACCGGCGCCGGAAAGCTCGGCGGCTGCGGAGGCGCCGCATAGGCGGCCGCCGGCGGCGACGGAGGCGCGGCGTAGGCGGGAGCCGTATGCACGGGCGCCGGCGGCGGCGGCGGCGCGGGAGATTCGGGGACCGGCGCGCTCGGCGGCGGGGGTGCGCCGCTCCCGGGAGGCGAAGCGAGCGGGGGCGCCGTGATGGCGGGCTTGGCGAACGGGTTCGGGCGCGGCGCGGTGATGGGCAGGGCGCCGCTCGAGGCCGGCAGCGGCAGGCTCGGCGACGACGGCGACGAGACGGCGGCCGGCAGCGGCGGCACCTTCGGCTTCGGCGGCGCGGGCACGCTGTCGTCGTCCGGGAGCTGCGCGAGGAACTCGGTGCTGCACTGCGGACAGCGCATGCGCGCGCCGCCGGGCGGCACCTTCTCGTTCGGCACCCGGTAGTTCGAGTCGCAGCCGGGGCAGGTGACGATCATCGCTTCGTTCCTTACGAGAGCCGTTCACCAAGGAGCGTTCGCTCGAGCACGCGGGCGGAGCGATGCGCTACCGCCGCGAGCGCCATCAGCGAGGGCCCGTGACCTCGTCGTAGACGACGCGTGGCTCGTCGTCGCTCTCCGTTTCGCCGTCGTCATCCTGGCCCGTGGGCGTGAGGTGACGCGCGATGATGACCCGCGGGGCGCGGGCGCCGTCGAAGCGTACTACCGCGGCCCGCCTCGTTCCCACACCGCGGAAGCCGGTGATCGTTCCGAGACCGAAGGACTCGTGGGACACGCGCATCCCCTCCGCGAGGTCGTCGTCGTCCGTCGAGCGCGCCCGCGAAGGAGCCGCGCGACGCCCAGCGAAGGGGAACGCGCGCTCCGGCGCCGCGGGACCGGGCGCTCTGCAGGCGTCGTCGACGCTGAAGGTCGGCTCCTCGGCGGCGGCGCGCAGCCCCCGTCGCTGCTCGAGCAGGCGCGCGGTGAGCGCCTGCCGTTTGGCGTGCGCGCCGTCGAGCTCCACGCGCGGTCCGTCGTCGCGCCCTCTGCCGCCGTCGTCGTCGTCGCGGAAGAACGCGGGCGAGAAGGCCAGCGGCGCGCGGGCTCGCGGCAGCACGTCTCCCGTGGTGACCTCGGCGGGCAGCTCCTTCAAAAAGCGGCTCGGCGTGCGCGGGCGCAGAGAGCCCTGCACCATGCGGCGCTGCGCCCAGCTCATCCACAGGCGCTCGCGCGCGCGCGTGATGCCGACGTAGGCGAGGCGGCGCTCCTCCTCGAGCTCGCTGGCGGGCGCGTCCTCGGTGATGGCGCGCGTGTGCGGGAAGCCGTGCTCCTCCATGCCCACGAGGAAGACGGCCCCGTACTCGAGGCCCTTCGCGGCGTGCAGGGTCATCAGCGTGAGCTTCTCCTTCGCGTCGTCGTCGGAGGCCTCGCTCTCGACGCTGCCGAGCAGGGCGGCGTTCTCGAGGAAGGCGAGCGCGTGCAGCGGCTGCCCCGCGGCCTCCTGGTCGACGACGAACTGCGCGGCCGCGTTCAAGAGCTCCTCGAGGTTCTCGAGCCGGCCCTCGGACTCGATGCTGCTCTCGGCCTCGAGCCGGTCGGCCACGCCGCTCTTGTCGATGGCGAGCGCTATGGCGTCGCGGGCGTTCAGGACGCGTCGGTCGGCGTGCTCGACGTCGGGATCGGCGGCCTGGCCGAGCTCCCGCAGCGAGGTCGCGAGGGCGAGCGCGCTCTTCTTCGCCCGCGTCGGTACGCCGGCCTCGTCGAGCACGCGCTCGTCGGCCATGGCCTCGAGCACGCTCAGCTCGTGAACGGCGGCCGCGCGCTGGATCTTCTCGACGCTGGCCCCACCGATGCCGCGCGGTACGGCCGCGATCATGCGCGTCGCGTCGATGTCGCTGTTCGGGTTCAAGGCGCAGCGCAAGGTGGCGAGGACGTCCTTCACCTCTTTGCGATCGTAAAAGCGCACGCCGCCGACGATGCGGTAGGGCGTGCGCTGGCGGCGCAGCTCGTCCTCGAACGGGCGCGAGAGCGCGTTCGTGCGGTAGAGCACGACGATGTCCTCGAGCGAGCGGCCGGCGCGCTCGAGCTGCTCGACGGTCTCGACGACGCGGCGCGCCTCGTCGATGTCGTTGTGGCACTTGATGACGCGGACCGGCAGGCCGTCCTCGCCCGTGGAGCGCAAGGTCTTGCCGAGGCGCGCCAGGTTGTTCTCGATGACGCCGTTGGCCGCGTCGAGGATCGTGCGCGTGGAGCGATAGTTCTCCTCGAGCTTCACCAGCACGGCGCTCGGCATGGCGTCGAGGAAGCGCTTCAGGTTGTCGGCCGAGGCGCCGCGCCAGCCGTAGATGGCCTGATCGTCGTCACCGACGACCGCCACGGTCTTGGCGCTCTCGGCCAGCGTCAGCACGATGTCCGCCTGCACCTTGTTGGTGTCCTGGTACTCGTCGACCAGCAGGTGCTGCACGCGCGCGCGCACGTCTTGCCCGGCGGGGAGCTTCAGCAGGTCACGCAGCTTCAAGAGCAGCCCGCCGAAGTCCACGGCGTTCATCCCCTGCAGGCGCTCCTGGTAGAGGGCGTAGGCCTTGCGCGCCCGCTCCTCGAACGGGTTCCAGTGGACCTCCGGCACCTCGGCCGGCAACAGCCCCTCGGACTGCCAGCCGTCGATGTAGCCCATGATCGGCCTGACGCTGTCCTTCGAGTAGTTGAGCTCCTGCGTGACCACCCGCTTGAGCAGCCGTTGGGCATCGTCAGCGTCGTAGATCAAGAAGCTCGGCGGCACCCCCACGGCGCGTCCGTAGCGGCGCAGAAGGCGCGCGGCCATGCCGTGGAAGGTGCCGATCTGCACGTCGGGCCCCGAGCCCGGCACGAGCTTGTCGACGCGGTGACGCATCTCGCCGGCGGCCTTGTTCGTGAACGTGACCGCGAGGATCGTCCACGGACGCTCCCGCTTCTCCTTCACGAGGTACGCGATGCGATG
>CAYLZW010000230.1:0-9618 GCA_964388085.1 uncultured Myxococcales bacterium
GACCAATGCGTCATGAACTTGATGAAGCGCCCTTTGCCCTTGAAGTCCTTGTGGTGCAGCAGCTCCTTGAGCTGCGCGTGGTCGTCCCCGAAGAAGAGGACGCGGTTGCCCACCTTGCCCGGCTCGAGCTGGTACTGATTGTTGCTCGTGCGGATGACGAAGCCCTTGTCGACAGCGGCCTTGAGCGGCGCGAGGCGCGGGTCGTCCGGGAGCAGCGACGCCAGGTTCAGCGTGAGCGCGCCCGAGAACAGGTCGCTCGGCTTGTTCAAAAACTTGGTCTCACCCGCCGTGAGCGCACGGGCCTTGTCGAGGCTGACGCCCTTCTGGGGATCGTCCGGGTCGAAGATGACCGTGCCGAGCAGGTCCGCGGGGAGGGCCGCGGCCACGGGGCGAACCGAAGGGGTCGCGCCCGCTCGCACGTCGAGCACGCTCACGCCGCCGGGCAGGGGCGCGCTCGGAGAGGCGGGCCGCGACGGATCCGGGGCGCCCGTGACGGAGGCGGGCGGCGGCGTCCCTCCGCCGAGGTCCACCAGGGTGGGGCTCGCCGGCGCGCTGGTGGCGTCGGCGGGCGCCGCGGGGCTCGGCGTCGTGGCGGTGGACGTGCTGTCGACGCCGGTCGACGACGTGGGCTGGGGGATCGTGACGCCGGGGATGCGGACGGGCATGGGAGCGCTCCTCGTGGGCGGGTACCAGGGAGCAGTATCCCAAAAGCCGCCGAATTGGCGGAGCCCGCGATCCGCGTTGAAGGCGCTGGACGATGGGACCGAAGGCGCCGAACGACACCGCGGGGTCTACGGCGCCCTCGAACGGCAGCGTGAGGGCGTCATCATCACGGGACGCGCGCGGCCTCGAGCACGTCGAGGGCCTCGGAGGGCGCCAGGTGGAAACGCCAGGGCCCCTCGCGCGTCGGGCCTTCGAGCGCCTTCTCCAGCGTCGTCAGAAACCTCGTGCGCGGCCACTCCTCGGCGCCGAAGCGCGCGAGGTGGTCCGTGTAGGTCTGACAGTCGACGAGGTCGAAGCCCCACGAGACGAGGTGCGCGAGCAGCGTCGCGAAGGCCACCTTCGACGCGTCCGGCGCGCGCGCGAACATGGACTCGCCATAGAACACGCGGCCGAAGGAGACGCCGTACAGACCGCCCACGAGCTCGTCGCCGTCGAAGGCCTCGATGCTGTGCGCGACGCCGTCCTCGTGCAGCGCCGCGTACCCCGCGCGCATGGCCGCGGTGATCCAGGTGCCCGCCTGCCCGGGGCGGGGCACCTTCGAGCAGCCGGCCATGACGTCTTCGAACGCGGTGTCGGCGCGCACGCGATAGGCGTCGCGCTTCATCGCCTTCTTGAGCGAGCGCGGCAGGTGCGCGCGCTGCGGCACGAGGACGAAGCGCGGGTCGGGCGAGAACCACAAGAGCGGCAGCCCCCGATGCGGCCAGGGGAAGATGCCCTGTCGGTACGCGACCTTCAGCAGCTCCGGCTCGGGGTGGGCACCGACGGCGACGATGCCGTCGGGAGACGCCGACTCGGGGGGCGGGAAGGGGTTCAGCAGCGCTGCGGCAGGCTTCTTCATGGTGACGTTCTGGTCGTTACCGAAGCTCTACCAGCGGGGGGCCGCCGAGTCCGGCGAGCACCAGCGCGGCGCCCGCCGTCACCCGGCGCACGTCGACGAGGGGCATGCTCGCCGGGACGACGGCGCTCTGCAGCTCCGACAGGCGCACCTCCTCCTGCGCGCCGTGCCTGAGCGCGACCTCGCCGCGCGTGACGAGCACGACGACGGCGGTGTCGCCGGACAGCGCGAGCCTCCGCGCCGGCACGTCGCCGAGCGAGAGGCGCTCCATGCGGTAGCCGGGCGCGTCCACGAGCAGCTCATGGCCGGGCGCGAGGGGCACGGGCGTCACCTTCTCGGGCGGCATGTCCCCGAAGCGCCCGACCGAGAGCGCTTCTTCGACGTGCAGCGGGCGCGGCTGGCCGTCGAGCCCGACGCGCCCGAAGTCCCAGACGCGGAAGGTCGTGTCCGAGGGCTCTTGCACCTCGACGAGCAGCGTCCCTCTGCCGATGGCGTGGAACAGGCCGGGCGAGACGCGCACGACGTCACCGGGCTGCACGCGCACCTCGCGGAGGAGCTTGTCCGCCTCGCCGGCGACGATGCCTTGCCGAAAGCGCTCGCGCGTCACGCCGGGGCGGCAACCGTGCAGCAAGCGGGCGTCGTCCTCGCGCTCGAGGATGAGCCAGGCCTCGTCCTTGGAGCGCGCGCCTTCGAAGCGCTGCACGTCGCCGGGGCCGGGATGTACCTGCACGCTCAGGTCGTCGGCCGCGTCGATGATCTTCACGAGCAGCGGGAAGGCGTCGCCCCGCGCGCGCCGGCCGTAGAGCGCGCGACCGTGCGCTCTCGTGACGTCGTGCAGCGTGCGCCCTTCGTAGGGACCGCTGGCGATCGTCGACGTGCCCTCGTCGAGATCGGCCACCTCCCAGCTCTCGCCGATGGCCTTGTCCGGCGGCGCGCCCTTGCTGGCGTAGCGCGAGAGGCGACGGCCGCCCCAGATCTTCTCCGCGAGCAGCGGACGCATGGGCAGAATGGGCAGGGCCACGCCGTTCGGCATGGGGGGACTGTAACGCTAGTCGCCCACGTTCGCCGCCACGGGGGAGCCGGAAGGAGCGCCTGTCCCGTTGGTCGAGCCCGCGCTGTCACCCTGCGCCAGCGCGGCCTTCGCCAGCCGGTTCGCTTCTTCGAGCGCAGCCAGTGCGCTCGGGTAGCTCGCCTGCGCCTCGGGCAGGTGGCCATCGGCCGCGGCCGACACGACGCGGTTCAACATGCGCTCCCCGTAGGCGAGCACGACGAGGATCTCCGAGCCGACCTTCATGCCGAGGCGGTCGATGACCTTCTGCCGCACCACCGCGAACGGGAGCACGTAGTCGTCGAGCAGCTCCGTGGCGCGCCTCGGGATCTCCCGCTCGTCGAGCTGTCCGAGCTGTTCGCCGAGGGCGCGGGCGGGCGGCAACAGCCGGGCGAGCAGCGCGAAGGGGTTCTCCTCGTCGGACACGTTCTCGAGCCCCGCCTTGGCCGCGCTCCGGACGCCATGGCGCCAGAGCGCTACGCCGGCGGCGGTGACGAACGCGAACAGCGCCCACATCGTCGTCGTCCAGGGCCACTTCGGATCGAGCGCCAGCTCGGCGCTCGCGATGGGACCGGCCGCTCCCTCGGCGTAGAGCATCGCCTTGCTCGACTCGCTGCGCAGCGTGGCCTTCAGCGCCAGCACGCCCACGGCCGGGTCGATCTCCTCGCGCTTGATGACCTCGACACCGCCGAGCTCGAGCACCTGCGAGAGGCGCTCGTGCCACTCCGCGGCCTGCTTCTCGTCGTCGGCGCTCACGTCTTCCACGACGACGGGAAGCTTCGCGTCCTTGGCCTTGCTGACGAGGGGGGCGAGCGCCGCTCGGGCGGACTCCCACTTCGGCACCGGCGCCGCGAGCGCGATGGCGAGGACGACGCCGAGCGCGAACAGCGCGCGGCCGAGGTGGGTGACCATCGGAGTGGACGTCATGCTTCACCTCCGCCGACGAAGCCGGCCACGATCTTGAACAGCGCGTGACCGACGCCGGTGATCGCCTCGCCGACGATGAGCCCGGCCGCGAGGGGCACCAGCTTCTGCTCGCAGAACGCGAGGCCCTTCGCCCGCTGGATGCCCATCTGGATGAGGCAGCCGATGCCGTAGCCGAGCGTGATGGAGAAGGGCAGATACATGGCGAGGCCCACGAGCACGCCGAGGCCGGCCATCGGCGCGGCGCCGAGCAGCGCGCCGAGCACGCCACCCATGACGTACTTGTCGACGGGGACCTCGCCCGTCTTGACGCTCTCGATGATGCCCATGAGCGCGCCCGCTTGCGGCGCGGGCAGCGTCTTGTTGCCGAAGCCGCCTTCGCCTCCGACGCCGCCCTTCCACAAGAGCACGATGACGCCGAGGGTGATGAGGGCGCCGATCCAGGTGATGCTGAACTGCGCGATCTGCTGCTTCACCGGGCGGCCGCCGATGAGGAAGCCGGTCTTCAGGTCCTGCATCATGTCGGCGCCCTGGCCGATGGCGACACAGACCGCGACGCCGACGACCATGGCCGCGGCCACGTTCTTGTTCAGCAGGAACATCATGAGCGTGACCGAGATGAGCGCCATGCCGCTCATGGGCGAGATGTCGGTCATGCCCGTGGACTGCGCGACGATGAGCGCCGCGAGGCCGAGCCAGACGGTGCCGACGACGGCGCACAAGAGCGCCTGCGCCACCGTCACCCCGTCGGTCATGAGCGCCGCGCAGAAGAACAACACCACCGCCGCGACGGTGCCGCCGACGAGCACCGAGAGCGGCATCTCGTCGCCGCCGATGGAGCCCTCACCGGCGCCGGACGTCTTGGTGGCGCTGGCCAAAGAGCGCAGCGCGGACACGATGGCGGGCGCGCTGACGACGACGCCCATGAGCGCGCCACCGATGAGCACGCCGATGCCGAGCGGGCGCAGCATCTTGAAGTAGAGGAAGCTCCATTGGCTCGCGGCGTCGGCCGGCACCCAGCCGGAGTGGACGGCGACGGGAGAGATGATCCACCACGCGAGGATGCCCCCGACGAAGAAGGGCAGGCCGCCGCGCCCCGCGAGCAGACCGGCGGCGACGTTCATCAAGCTGAGGGAGACCCAGGGCGTGAGGTACTCCGGCAGCATCCCAAAGGACCAGTTCAGCTCCTCGTTCGCGAGGTACGCGCCGTCGAACCAGCCGGTGAGCAGGAGCCCCTTGACGATGGCGCTGACGACGATGCCGGCGACGAGCAGCTTGAACTTCTCCATGCCGGCGCTGCCCGAGCGCAGGATGGACGCCACCGCCACGCCGGAGGGGAAGCGCAGGCGATCGAGATCGATCATCTGCTTGCGCAGCGGGATGATGACGACGACGCCGAGCACCGCGCCGGCGACGCCCGCGACCATGAACGGCATGAGGTCGAAGTGCAGGCCCTCACCGCCGGCCTTGCGCATGCTGAGGTCGAGCATGAACAGCGCGGGCAGCGTGAACACGATGCCGGTGCCGGCGGTGTTGATGCCGGACGCGATGGTCTGGTTGATGTTGTTCTCGACGATGGTGCCCTTCTTCATCACGCCACGCAGCAGCGCGTAGCCGCTGATGGCCGCCACCGCCGAGCCACCGATGGAGAAGCCGAGCTTCAGCGCCGCGTACACGAACGCGACGTTCAGGATGATGCCCTGGATGATGCCGAGCACCATCGCGGCGACGGTGAGCTCTCGGTAGGGCGCGAGCGTCGCGCGCGCGATCGATCTCGCGTCCACGTTCGCGGGCGTCGCCGCTCGGCCGGCGCCCGTTCCTTCGCTGTCCGTCATCAAGCCTCCGGGCTCTCGTCGAGGGGCGGCGACCCTGCCACAGCGCTGACGCCGCGCAAGGCAGGGCGGCCTCCCCGGCATCCGTCATCACGCGGGCGCCGCCGGCGCGGTGCTCAAGGCCCACGGCGAGTCAGGGCGCGCTCTCCACCGCTCCGTAGTAGACGCGCTCACCTCTCATCACGGCGACCTGCATATCGATCCACGCCGCCGAGCGCTTCGTGCGCGACAGGCGCACCTCGTCGAGGCGGCCGCTGAAGAACGCGCTGCCGCCCCCGTTGCTGCTGTCGAGGTCCCCGCTGCCGAGCAGGAGGTCGCCGCCGCTAAAGTCGAGGTCCGCGGAGGGGTTCGACTGGCCCCCGTGCGTAGACGTCACGAGGGCGCCGTCGAGGTAGAGCTTGTTCTCGGTCAGATCACCGGTGTCGACGACGAAGGCGAAGTGCACCCACTGGCCCGCTTGCCAGGCGCGCGGGGGAGACGCGGTATAGCCGTACTCTCCGTTCTCGAGCTTCATGACGAGCGAGCCCGCCGGGGCGTTGCTGCCGAAGCCCGCGCCGACGAGGAAGACACCGAAATTGTGCTCACCGTCGCTGAAGCGGGAGAGCAGCGCCTGCGTGGCCCCGGCTCCGTCGAAAGGGTCTCGCGGGCGCAGCCATCCCTCGACGGTGAAGTCATTGGCGGCGGCGAGCTGCCCGGTGTTGGTGACCTTGAAGCGCGAGCTCGAGCCATCGAAGCGTGCGGCGTCCGCGACGATGCCGGCGCCGAGGCTGATGTTGGTGGTGCCGAAGCTCATGGAGTTCCCGGCGCTGTCGTGCACCGCGGGCAGGTGCAGCACGAGCTCGTGGTTGGCCGCTCCCCAGACGGCCGGCTCATCCTCGGCGCTCGCGGCGCTGCTGTTCCCGAAATAGATCCAGCCGCGATGCACACGCCCGGCTGTGAGGGTCGGCACGCGCACCCAGAGGGCGGTGTCGCCGGCGGCCCACTTGTCTACCTCGAAGTCGAGGTCGTTTCCGTCGTCATTCACGACGCGCACGTCCGCAGCGGACGCCGACGCGGCGCTGAAGTCGAAGCCCGGCGCCCGGTGCGGCGCCACGGGCAGCGGGAAGTTGCGCAGGTCATCGTTCAGCGCCGTGGCGTCGACGATGACCGCCACGCGAAACGCGAAGTCGTCGTTCCACCAGGGGGCGGGCGGCCCCGCGTCCGGCATCGGACCGGCGTCGTCGAGGTCGAGCGGGCCCGCGTCGAGCGGAGCGCCCGCGTCCACGCCGCCGTCGTCGAGGTTCGGTCCGGCATCGACGACCGGGGGAGGCCCGCTGTCCGGCGCGACGCCGCCGTCGTCGGGCGCGGACCCCGCGTCTTGCACGGGGCCGGCGTCGTCCGGCGGGGGCGTGCCGCTGTCCACGAGGAGGCCACCGTCCGCCGCGCTCGCGTCGGGGGCGTCGTCCCCGGCGTCGTCTCTCTCGTGGGCGCCGGCGTCGTCAGCGGGCGCGTCCGCCGGGGTGCAGACGTTGTCCGCGCCGCAACGCCAGCCGCCGACGCAGTCGCTGTGCTCGCGGCAGGGGAATTTCGCGGCCGCGCTGATGACGGGCGGCACGCAGGTGCAGCCGGTCAGGGCGAGAGCGGCACAGAGCAAGGGCAGGCGGAGCGACGGCGCCATGACGTCGCTCAGGGCTCGCCGGCGCCGAGGCCGAGCCGCTTCATCTCGACGGCGATGCCGAACAGGTAGTCGTAGGACTCCGCGTGACGCTTGGCCTCGCGCCAATCGGCCCCCCACACGTACACGCCGTGGCGGCGCACCAGCACCGCGTGTGCCTTCGGGTAGCGCTCGATGGCGCGCGCGAGGCTGTCGGCCAGATCCTCCTCGTGCGCCGTGTTCTCGATGACCGGGACCTCGTGCACGTCGTGATAACCGACGCCGCGGATCCCTTTCAGCATCTCGAGGTGGCTGGCGCGGAATACATCCGCGCTGATCAATGTTGCAAGCAGCGCGTTCGGGGAGTGGCTATGGATGACGGCGCCCGCGTCGCGCGCGCGCATCGCCTCGAGAAAGAGTGGCTTGCAGGCGGAGCAGCGAAAGCCCTTCGCCGCGGGCGGCTCCTGAACCACCTCACCGCTCGCCAGATCGAGCTCGAAGATGGCGTCATGATCGAGCGCTTCTTTCTGCACGCCCGACGCGGCCATGAACACGCGGCTGCCGAGGCGCAGCGAGATGCCTCCACCGGTGCCGCTCACCCAGCCGAGCGCATAGAAGCGACGGCCCAGCTCGCAGATGAGCTCCTTGGCCTCGTCGGACGTCGTCACCGGGTCGTTGTGCAGCAGCATGGGTTCAGCATATCGCACGCGTACGGTATGGGGGCTCGGCGACTCGCTGACCGTGACGCGCGAGCGGTGTCGAGCCGATACGTCACGCGCTCTTTGGGAGCGACGACCACGACCGGGACAGGGGCAAGAGCATGATCGTCGCGGAAGGCATCTCGAAGTTCTACGGCGCGCGGCAGGCCCTCGACGGGCTCTCGTTCAGCATCGACAAGGGCGAGGTCGTCGGCTTCCTCGGCCTGAACGGCGCCGGCAAGACGACGGTGCTCAAGATCCTCAGCGGGCTGCTGTTGCCCTCGTCGGGTCGCGTGCTGGTAGACGGTATCGACGGCCTCGAGTCGCCGCGTGAGCTGCGGCGGCGCATCGGCTTCCTGCCGGATCGCCCGCCGCTCTATGGCGACATGACCGTCCGACAGATGCTGCGCTACGCCGGTCGCTTGAACGGCGTCAGCCAGTCGCGCATCGAGCGGCGCGTGGATGAGGTGCTCGAGCTCGCGGACCTCGCGCACGTCGACAGCGACCTCGTCGACTGGTTGAGCCACGGCTATCGCCAGCGGGTGGGCATCGCGCAGACCATCGTGCACGAGCCGGCGCTGGTCATCCTCGACGAGCCCATCGGCGGCCTCGACCCCGAGCAGATCGTCGGCATGCGCTCGCTCATCCGCGGCCTCGCCGAGAAGCACACGGTGCTGCTCTCGAGCCACATCCTCGGCGAGATCTCGCAGACCTGCGACCGGCTGCTCGTGCTGAACCAGGGGCGCATCGTCGCGCAGGGCGCCGAGAAGGAGCTGGTGCGCGGCGCCGTCAGCGACGTCGTCGACGTCACCGTGCGCGGCGAGGCCGAGGCCGCACAGGCCGCGCTGCGCTCCCTCCCGGGCGTGAGCGAGCTCGAGGTGCTCGCCGTCGATGGTGACATCGTGCGCCTGCGCGTGACCGCGAAGGGCGAGGCGGCGCGCGAGGGCGTCGTCAAGGCGCTCATCGACAACGGGCTCGGTGTGCACCGCGTGGTCGACGCCGGCGGTGGGCTCGAGTCCGTGTTCCTGAAGCTGACGCGCCCCGGCGTCGGCGACGTCCGCCAGGTCTCCGGAGGGGACGCATGATCAGCATCTGGCTCATCGCGCGGCGCGAGCTGCACTCGTTCGTGCTCTCGCCGCTCGGTTACATCATCATCGCGGCCGTCCTGTTCCTGCATGGCCTGTGGTTCAACACCGTCGTCATGTCGGGCGAGCAGCGCTCGAGCGAGGTGCTCGAGGGCTTCTTCTTCCACTCGTCGGGCTTCGTGGCCGTCGTCGCGGTGCTGCTCAGCATGCGCCTGTTCGCCGAGGAGAAGCAGAACGGCACCATCGTGCTCTTGCAGACCTCTCCCGCCAGCGAGTGGGAGATCGTGCTCGGCAAGTTCCTCGGCGCCCTCGTCTTCCTGTGCGCCTACCTCGTGCTGACGGGCTTCATGCCGCTGCTCATCGCCGTGAACGGCAAGGTGACGCTCGGCCACCTCGTGTCGGGCTACTTCGGGCTCGTGCTGCTCGGCGGGGTCGTGCTGGCCATCGGCGCCTTCGGCTCGAGCATGGTGAAGAGCCAGCTGCTCGCGGCCGTGCTCGGCGGCGTCATGGTGATGGCGCTGTTCGTCGCCTGGATGATCGCGCGCAAGGTCGAGGGCGACGTCGGTGACGTCGTCGGCTACCTCGACCTCATGGACAAGCACTACCGCTCGTTCTCGCGCGGCGTGCTGAAGTCCTCCACCATCGTCTACTACCTCTCGCTGACCTACGCGGCGCTGCTCGCCGCCGTCTCAGTGCTCAGCGCGCGCCGCTGGAGGGGCTGATGACCGACGCCGCAGGCCACGATCCCGAGCGCGAACCCCACGAAGAGCCGCGACGAGAGCGGGCGGCGCTGAAGCGGGCGCTCTCGCCGCTGCCGAGCCGCCTCGTCTTCCTCTCGCT